>NZ_JBMPPK010000004.1:0-319565 GCF_049339405.1 Undibacterium sp. Tian12W | reverse complement strand
CATCGGTTTGCTGGGGCATGCGCCGGATCAGGCGACGTTTGATGCACTGCTGGCGCAATCGGGTACCGATGTGGTGACGCTGATCGGGCAGTTTATTAATTCGCCTGAGTATCTGGCGCGGTTTATGCCGGTTTGATTTGTTGATCTGTGTCGTTGATATGCGGAGTTTCTCTTAAAAGGAACTCCGTACATAGTCTATCTTTGCTACATCCATTCTCACCAGGCTGAAATATCCAGCCTGGTGCAGATCAAAACTATGCGCCTGTGCGCTGTGTCCATGGAATTGCCGTTCCAGCTTCCTTCTTGGCTTGCTTGGCGGCTTTCTTTTCTTTAGGCGTACTGGCCGCCTGCTTCTTGGTTTCTTTATTACTTTGCTGAACTTTACTCATGATTTACTCCTGGGAACACCAAGGCCTTGGTGACAAGTCAGTATAGGCTTGTATTGCCTCATCAACCGTTTTCCAGAAAATATAGTCCGCAAGGATTACATATCATTTAAAAGCCATTTCATACCGCGATTTACGCAATCTGTCTCAATGCCAGGGCAAAGCAAACAGCTTTTCTCTACAGTTAGCCCATGCAAATAAAATAATGATGGGGGAGCGAGATGCTGGAAATCAGGAATGTCACAAAAACCTTTGGTAAAAAACTGACCGCAGTCCATGATTTGTCACTCAATCTCGGTCACGGTGTGATCGGCCTGATAGGACACAATGGCGCGGGCAAGACCACGCTCATGCAAATGATCGCGACCCTGACACGCCCCAGCAGCGGCAGCATACTTTTCCAGGGTCAGGACATTGTCAAGAAACCGCAAGCCATACGCCAGCGTCTGGGATTCCTGCCGCAGGACTTTGGTATCTATCCCAATCTGACAGCGCTGGAATTCATGCAGTATTTTGCCGCCCTCAAGGGTGTGCGAGATCCAGCCAGGATCAGGCATTTGCTGGAAGTGGTGAATTTGCATGAACAGGCCAAACGTCAGGCTTCAAGCTTCTCTGGCGGCATGCGGCGGCGTCTGGGTATTGCCCAGGCCTTGCTGAATGATCCAGACATCCTCATCGTTGATGAACCAACCGCCGGGCTGGACCCGGAAGAACGCCTGCGCTTCCGCCATTTATTGAGTGAACTGGGTTTCAAGAAACTGGTGATCATGTCCACCCATATCGTCTCTGACGTAGAAAGCATTGCCAGCCAACTGGCCATCATGCGGCAGGGCAAACTGATCGCCCATGCAACGCCGGATGACATCCTGGCACAGGCGCATGGACAAATCTGGACTGCCGACATTGCCAGCCATGAATATGAGACCTTGCGTAATAAAGTGCATGTATTGCAAAGCCAAAAACAGGGCGATCAAATGAGCTTGCGCATTGCCCATCCACACCAGCCATGTGCAGGCGCACGCCATGCTACGCCCAGCCTGGAAGAAGCCTTGATGGCACAACGCTATGCGGTACAGGAGCTGGCAGCATGAGCCCTTCCCTGCCAAATACACTGAACACACTGACCATTCTGCTACAGAGTGAAGCCCGTCTGCGCCTGCGGCGTCTGGGCAGCGTGGTCGCGATACTGGCAGTCATCGCTCTGGCCTGGGTCATGATTCCTGATCCGCAATCGGGTACGTCCCTGATGGTCATAAAAAGTACCCGCGTACTCTACACCAGCTCCACCCTGGCTTTTGGCAGTGCGACTCTGGCCAGCCTGTTATTTGGCCTGGCTGGTTTTTATCTGGTACGAGGCCGTATTGCAGAAGACATGCGCAGCGGCTGTGGTGCCGTCATCGCCGCTACTCCTGTCAGCAATGGCATCTTTTTGCTGGGACGCTGGCTGGGCGGTGTGGCTTACCTGCTTGTGCTAAGCACTGCCTTTATGGGTGCCATGCTGGTCTGTCATCTGGTACGGGGTGAAGGCCCGTTAGAACTGCTCATCTATCTGCAAACCTATCTGGCCCTGCTGTTGCCCATGATATTTTTTGTTTGCAGTTGCGCCATCCTGTTTGACAGTTTTTCACCCTTGATGGGCAAGCTCGGCGATGTGATTTTCTTTTTTGTCTGGGTCGCACAAATCGCCCTGCTGGATAAAGCAGATAGCGGTATTGCCGGTGAAATCAATCCTTACATGTATATCGATTTCATAGGTGCAGCCACATCGATGGCACATCTGAAGTTATATGTCAGTACCAGACATATCTCTTTGGGCACTGCCAGTTTTGATGCAAAACTCATCCCCATACTTTTACCCGCCTTCATGTGGTCCGGAAAATTAATGGCCCTGCGTTGCGCCACAGCGATGCTGGCCTTGCTGCCACTACTACCAGCGATCGTCTTGTTCCACAGGTTTTCACCAGACCGGGTAAAAGTCAGCCAGGCCCGCAAGCGCCGTTCTCCCCTTAATTATTTAAATCAAATACTGCGCCCTTTCGCTGGCTTGTGCCAACCGCTATTTCGCCTCGCGCGAGCCTTGCCAGGTCTGGCCGGGCAAATATGTGCGGACCTTGCCCTGACAGTGGCGACCACGCCTGTCGCTGGCCTGGCCTTATTGATCATCCCCTTGTTATCCATGTTCTTGCCAAGCGCAGTTTTGCCAGGTTTATTGACGATCACCGTCGCCATCTGGGGCATACTCATCAGTGATCTGAGCAGCCGTGACCATCAGGCTGTTACCGGTGAAATGACAGGCGCCGTATCAGGCGGTATTGCCCAGCGTTATTTGCGGCAGTTTGCAGCTAGTACACTGCTGGGCTTGATGTTGATGGGTGTCATCGGTTTGCGTTGGCTTATGCATGAATCAATGCATGAGCCAACACATGAGCCAATGCGGGCACTGGCCTTAGTGAGTGGCATTTTCAGTATGAGTGCGGTGGCCTGTTTGCTGGGGCGCCTGTCAAAGACACCGCGCACTTTTTTGTCCTTGTTTCTGTTTGGCATCTATGTTGCGGTGAATGCAAAAAAAGCCCCGATTATGGATGCATTCGGTTTCAATGGTGTGGCAAACAATTTCTCGATCAGTTGGCAACTGATGCTGGGCGTAATCGCACTGAGCTGCGGCTATCTGTATAACCGCCGCGCAGCAGCATAACGGTACCTGTGTATAAAACGGTGTATAAGTTGTAGATAGGCTGTAGATAAGTAGTAGATAAGCTGTGGACAAGCCACGGATGTTTTATTTCTTTTCAGCAAAGCACAAATTGTATTAATTGTAAGCAGACTTTAGTTTCATTGTTTTAGCAAATTGATGTCTCTATACTTTTTATACTTTTGTTGATCTGACGACGATGTTTTCAGGTCTGCCGGAATCCTGTCTGCTGAGCTTTTTTTGCCTGGTTAATATGTGGCCTGTTCATCAGCATCGTTCCCTCCGCATGTTCATGAACAGGATAAATTACGCCTATGTCTACCGGATTGTCTCTCAAAAAAGATTTGGCAAAAATACTGCTGTATTCTCTGCTGTCGCTATTCCTGATACCTGCGTTTACTTACTGGTTTTCTCAACATGTGGAAAACAAACAGGATGAAAAATTCCTCAGTTTTGTATCGCAGCAAATTGATACAGACAGCAAGCTGACTTCTGAAGAAAAATTCCAGCAACAAGAATTTTTTCGTCAATACCCGCCGTCTAAAATTTGTGACAGCAATATAGCCGAAGCCGCCAGTTACAGGGAGCGTGTATGCGCACGCTATTCAGATAACTGGCAATTCATCATGGCCAAAAAAGTCTCGGCCTGGACCATGGCCGGTGGTGTAGTCTTGCTGATCAGTGTGCTCTTGCTCGGTGCTTTTGCCTTTCTCAATGAAAAAGCCCAGTACCTGAGTTTTGTCACAGGCTGGCGTGTGCTGACCTTGAGTTGCACTGCCGGAACAATTGCGCAGGGCGCAATGCTGATGTGGTTGTCATTCTGGGTCACGGCGTATTTCATGAACCGCTATTCCGTCAAGCTGATAGCCGTCGCCGTCATCTTTGTCGCAATTGCGGTTTTCTATGTCATCGTCAGCATCTTTAAACGTGTTAATAACAATCACCAGATCCAGGGTGAGCTGATTTCTGAACAGGCAGCGCCGGGTTTGTGGCAACGCGTACGTGAACTGGCGGCACGTTTGAAAACAGCAGCGCCAGATAATATCGTCGCAGGTATAGATGCCAATTTCTTTGTCACTGAATCCCCCTTGAATGTCAGCGGCAGGAGCTT
Source organism: Undibacterium sp. Tian12W (assembly GCF_049339405.1). Classification (NCBI taxonomy): domain Bacteria; kingdom Pseudomonadati; phylum Pseudomonadota; class Betaproteobacteria; order Burkholderiales; family Oxalobacteraceae; genus Undibacterium; species Undibacterium sp. Tian12W. The sequence goes on along the minus strand of NZ_JBMPPK010000004.1, from coordinate 315,376 downwards.
GCGCGGGCGTAGCCTGTTCATCAGCATCCCACTGTTGCGCCTGCTGAGCCAGTCAGAAGCGGATGCCGTGCTGGCACATGAACTGGCGCACTTCCGTGGCGGTGATACGGCAAACAGCGCTGCGCTTGGGCCCAAGCTGGCACAATATGATCAATATTGTTATGAGATGCGTAGCGCCCATGTGCCTACCGTGTTTTATCTCATGTGTTTGTATCGCATGATTTTTGAAATTGCCTCTGCCCGCAATAGCCGTGACCGTGAATTTTTGGCAGACCGCATCGCCGCGAAGGTGATTGCACCTGCTGCAGTCACTTATTCACTAATCAAAATTGCGGCTTATGCCAATTACAGGAACGAAATCGAAAACCAGCTGTTTTCACGCAACGAAAGACATGGTGCCAGTGTAGGGATAGCACAATTTGTGGCGTCCGGCCTGCATCCATATGCGCGCTCGTCCGCCTTCATTGACACCATGAAACATGCGAGCGTGCCGCACCCTTACGACAGCCACCCCAAGATGACGGAGCGCATGAAAAACGTTGGCCATGTGATAGCCGAAGCTGATTACGGTGCCATCGTCACCAGCATACCGGCGCAAACCTGGGCAGCCGATATACAGGTTGCCGACGAAATTGAAGCGCGTTTGTGGACCAGCTATGAAGAAGATTTTTCACAGGCGCATGAACACAGTCTGGCCTACCGCTATGAACCAGCCAATGAAGAAGAACAGGCGCTGGTGTTGCGCTACTTCCCACCGGTGGAATTTTCCCTGAACGAAGGCAAAGCCATACAAGTGACCTATGCAGGCTGGATTTTGCCCGATGAAACCGAGCCGCTGGCCTGGGACAGGGTAGATACCTATGAATACGAAGATGGCATGCTGTCAGATACCCTGACCATCAAGCACCCTGAAAAAGGCATGCTGGGTGCCAAATCGACCAAGGTAAAACTCGCCGGTATCAAGAAAGTGCGCGAAGAATTCAAGAACGTCTCTGGCCATTACTGGCACAGGCATCAGGTCATGCGGCATCAACAGGCCTTGCAATAAATCTGTTGTTCTGATTACCCCAGCAAGAATCCCGTCCAGGCGGGATTTTTTTATTGTGTACGCTTAGCTGTACGGACAAGGCTGCGGACAGTGTGGACAATCAGGCCTCAATAAAATACCCATATAAATCAATGACTTAAAACTGGCACGCTTTCTGCTAAACAGTATGCAAACTGTTTAATGGAAACATCATGATAAGAGACACTTCAGGCCAGGATACGGTGTTGGCCGCCAATAAGGGACAAAAACGCAAGCGCATTATCATTGCTGGCGTCGCCACGCTGGTGGGCGTCACTGGCCTGGTATTGCTGATGTCGGCCTGGCGCAGCAGCAGCCAGTCTGTCAGCGCATCACGCTTGCGCATTGCCACCGTCAGCCACGGCACCCTGGTCAGGGATGCGGCAGTCAATGGTCGTATCGTTGCCGCCATCAGCCCGACCTTGTACTCCAGCGCCGGTGGCACGGTGACGCTGAAAGCCAATGCGGGCGACACCGTCAAGAAAGGTGATATCGTCGCTGAGATAGAGTCCCCTGATCTCAACGACCAGCTCAAACGCGAACAATCAAATACCGAGCAACTGGAAGCAGAAGTCGCGCGCCAGCAAATCCTCGCGAAGAAACAAAAACTGATCGCCAGACGTGATGCCGACCAGGCCGAGATAGACCGTGTGGCAGCCCAGCGCGCCTTCCAGCGTATAGAAGCTGCGGGCGTTGTTGGCGTGGTTGCCAAGAATGATTTCCTGAAAGCCCAGGATGCCATGCATTCCACAGAAATCCGTTCCAAGCATGCAGCCCAGGCTGCAGACCTGGAAAACGAAGATGTGACGCTGGAATTAAAAACCAAGATGAGCCAGTTGCAGCGCCAGCGCCTCTCCCTGGACTTTGCCAAACGCCGTGTCGATGAATTGAAACTGCGTGCACCTGTCGATGGCATCATCGGCAGCCTGGCGATTTCCAACCGCAGCGTAGTGGCCGCCAATACAGCTTTGATGACACTGGTTGATCTGTCGCAGCTTGAAGTCGAAGTCGAAATCCCGGAATCGTATATGACAGACCTTGGCCTGGGCATGAAGGCAGAAATCATGATCAACAATAACAAGGTCATGGGCACCCTGACCGCCATCTCGCCAGAGGTGGTAAAGAACCAGATACTTGCCAGAGTGCGTTTCAGCGACAAACAGCCTGAAGGTATGCGTCAAAGCCAGCGCGTCTCAGCCCGTTTGCTGATGGAAGAAAAAGCAAATGTCATGATCTTGCCACGCGGCCCCTTTGTCGAAGCAGACGGCGGACGTTTTGCCTATGTCGTCGAAAACGGTGTTGCCCAGCGCCGCCCCATCAAAATGGGTGCTACCAGTATCTCTGCAGTAGAAATTCTCAGTGGCTTGAAAGACGGCGACAAAGTCGTGATATCCGGTACCGATACATTTGAAAGCGCGAACAGCGTTTCGATTAATAACTGATTAACAACTGATCAATAACTAATATCAACAATTAATTTAAGAAGGAATATCCCATGTTACGCATGAAAAACCTCAGCAAAGTTTACCGTACGCATCTGATCGAAACGCATGCACTGCGCGGCTTTGACATACATGTCAAGGAGGGTGAATTCGTCACCGTGACCGGGCCATCCGGTTCTGGCAAAACCACCTTTCTGAATATTGCCGGTTTGCTGGAAGAATTCAATGACGGCGATTATCTGCTCGATGGCATCAACGTCAACGGCATGAATGACAATGCCCGTACCCGTTTGCGTAATGAAAAACTGGGTTTCATTTTCCAGGGTTTCAACCTGATCCCTGACCTGAACCTGTTCGACAATGTCGATGTACCTTTGCGCTATCGCGGCTTCAATACGGCTGAACGCAAGGAACGCATAGAGGATGCACTGGCACAGGTTGGCCTGGCTTCACGCATGAAGCATTATCCGGCTGAATTGTCTGGTGGTCAGCAACAGCGTGTGGCGATTGCCCGCGCCCTGGCTGGTTCACCAAAACTGCTGCTGGCCGATGAACCTACCGGTAACCTCGATACCCAGATGGCACGCAGCGTCATGGAATTGCTGGAAGAAATCAATGCCAAGGGCACGACCATCCTGATGGTAACGCATGACCCTGAACTGGCCGTACGGGCCCAGCGCAATGTGCATATTATTGATGGACAGGTCAGTGATCTGGTGCGCAAGCTGCCATCACTTTACGATGCCAAAGCTGAAACCAAGACCGATAGCGGTTCAGCCAATGAAGTCGATAGTTCGGCAGTCGCCTGAGGAGCCGCATGATGTTTCGTTATTATTTTTTACTCGGCATACGCAGCCTGCGCCGTAATCCGGCCCTGACTGCCCTGATGGTGCTGACCCTGGCAGTTGGCGTTGCCGCCAGTATCTCCACCCTGACGATCTTGCATGTGATGTCGGGTGACCCGATACCACACAAGAGCAATCGCCTGTTCACACCCTGGATGGACAATGGTCCATTAAAAGGCTACACGCCGGACGACAAGCCGAATGATACCCAGATGAGTTACCGGGATGTCATGAATCATCTTCCGGCAAAAATTGGAGAGAGACGTACGGCCATGTATGGCATATTGATGGCCATAGAACCAGCACGCAAAGACTTGCCTGCGATAGAGCCGGAAGGTGCCGCCGTCACCAAGGATTTTTTCGCGATGTTTGACACGCCGTTTTTACATGGCCAGGGATGGACTGAGAACGACGATGCAAAAGCCGCCGACGTTGTCGTACTCGGAAAAAAAATGGCAGACAAGCTGTACGGCAATACCAATCCTGTTGGTCAGTACCTGACCATGATAGGACATCAGTTCCAGATCGTCGGCGTACTCGACACCTGGGAACCAAGCCCGCGCTTTTACCGCAATGCCACCTTTGGCGTGCAGGAAGATTTCTTCATCCCCCTGGCCAGCGCCATCCGGCATGAAATTACCCATGCAGGCGGTATGGGCTGCACTGGCGATACAGCGCCTGGCTGGCAAGGGCGACTGGATTCTGAATGTACATGGCTGAGCTTTTGGTTTGAATTAAAGTCAGAAAGCCAACGCCCTGAACTGCAAAGCTACCTCGACAATTATGCATCCGAGCAGCGCAAGCTTGGGCGTTACATGCGCCAGGCGAAAAACAAACTGTTCAATGTCATGGAGTGGCTGGAAGAATCCAAGGTAGTGGGCAACGATAACAAACTGTCTGCCTGGCTGGCATTTGGCTTCCTGTTGCTGTGTCTGGTGAATACCGTGGGTCTGTTACTGGCGAAATTTTCTGTGCGGGCATCGGAAGTCGGCGTACGGCGTGCACTGGGCGCATCCCGCAAAGAGATATTCAATCAATTTCTCATTGAGAGCAGTGTCATCGGTCTGGCTGGTGGTGTTGCGGGATTGTTGCTGGCATTTGGTGCACTTGCCCTGATCGCCAACCAATCCAAACAACTGACTGTCGTGGCGCATATGGACTGGCAAATGCTGAGCATTACTTTTGTGATGTCAGTCACCGCTGCCATATTGGCGGGCTTGTTCCCGACCTGGCGTGCATGCCAGGTGACGCCTGCCATACAACTCAAATCACAATGAGGCTATCATGAAACTCAATCTCGAAATTCGCCCCATTTTATCTGCGCTACTGCGCAGCAAGACCGGTGCCATCCTGGTGGCCCTGCAGGTTGCCATCAGCCTGGCAATTTTAACCAACGCTGTCTATATTGTTAAACTACGTATGGAAGTGGTAGCACGCCCGAGCGGTGTCGCAGAAGAAAACGATCTGTTTTCCATCAATATCAGCAACCGCAAAGTCGCTGATCATACTGAACAGATCGCCACGCAAAAGCAAGAAGAAGCAACCATACGCGGGGTCTCTGGCGTGCAGGGCGTGACAAGAGTCAGCCAGACACCATTGTCCTGGTCTGGCAGTGCCATGGGAGTTTCGCTGGACAGGAAACAGGCTGCCACCAGCGCCAATGTATCGAGGTATATCGTCTCGGAATCCGTGATGAAACTCTGGGGCCTGAAGCTGGCCGATGGGCGAGACTTCAATCAGGGTGAATTTCGCGAAATTGATACCAGTACCAGCAAAGAATTTCCGAATGTCGTCATCATTACCAAGGCGCTTGCAGACAAACTTTTCCCTGGTCAGGCCAGTGTCGTTGGTAAAACCATTTATTTTGGTACAGGTGACGATGCGGAGGAGACCAGGATCATCGGTGTGCTTGACCGTTTGCAAACCCATGCTGCCCAGATTGGCGAAAAAGGTGAAATCTCGGTTGTCTTGCCGATACGCATGTCAAATGACCCCTACTCCAAGTATTCGGTACGCGCCGAACCAGGCCAGCGTGAACGTGTCATGAAGGATGTTGAGATGGCACTGAGAAAAGCATCTGCTACACCTATCATCATCAATTTGCGCAGCTTTCAGGAAGACAGGTCGAGGCGCTACCGCGCTGACAATGGCCTGGCGTGGATGCTGATTGCAGTCTGTGTGCTGCTCTTGCTGGTGACTGCCAGCGGCATCGTCGGCATTTCCAGCCTGTGGGTCACGCAACGCCGCAAGCATATCGGTGTGCGTCGTGCACTGGGTGCGCGCAAGATAGACGTGTTGCGTTACTTCGTCACAGAAAATTTCATGATCACCACTTTTGGTATCGCCTGCGGCCTTGCCCTGGCCATAGGCCTCAACCAGTTATTGGTCAGCAAGCTGGAGCTGACCAAATTGCCTGCAGCTTATTTGCTGGGAGGCAGTGTAATTTTCTGGATACTTGGTATCATCGCGGTGGTGGGACCAGCGGCACGTGCTGCGTCGATTTCACCAGCCACTGCTACCCGCAGTACCTGAAGTACTAAAACCCCTGAGTTTTGAAAACACAAACACTGACAATGCCTACCGTATTAATTATTGATGACAATGCCACCGTCGCAGTTGCACTGGAAGTGCTGTTTTCCCTGCATGATATTGATGCGGTCTGCGCCACATCGCCAGAACAGGGCCTGGCAATGCTGGAACATCAGGCTGTCGATCTGGTGATACAGGACATGAACTTCACCGCCGATACCACCTCTGGTGATGAAGGCCGTGCCCTGTTCACTGAAATACGCAAGCGCTACCCTGACCTACCTGTGATCTTGCTGACAGCCTGGACACATCTGGATGCGGCAGTAGAACTGATCAGGTCAGGTGCTGCCGATTACCTCGGCAAACCCTGGAATGACCAGAAACTATTGACCACCGTCAGGAACCTGATAGAACTGGGGCAAAGCAACCGCGCCCTGCAACAAAGGCTGCAACGCGAACGCAAGCAAAAGCGTGAACTCGAGCAAAAATTCAATCTCTGCAATCTGGTCTGGAATGATGCTGCGACCGAACGGGTATTGGGCATGGCTTGCCAGGTCGCCCGCGCCGACGTGCCGGTACTGATCACCGGGCCAAATGGTGCAGGCAAGGAAAGGATCGCTGAAATCATACAGGCCAATTCCAGCGTCAAGGATGGCCCTTTTGTCGTGCTCAATTGCGGTGCCCTGCCGGCAGAACTCATAGAAGCAGAACTGTTCGGTGCCGAAGCGGGTGCTTATACCGGGGCCAGCAAGGCGCGCGAAGGTAAATTTGAAGCAGCCGATGGCGGCACCCTGTTCCTCGATGAAATTGGTAACCTGCCACTCGCCGGGCAAATGAAATTATTGCGGGTGCTGGAAACCGGGCGCTTTGAAAGACTGGGCTCGAACAAGGAAAGACAGGTAAAGGTACGTGTCTTGAGCGCCACCAACGCTGATTTGCCAGCCATGATCAAGGCGGGCAGCTTTCGCCAGGATTTGCTATACCGTCTGAACGTCATCGAATTGCATTTACCCACGCTGGCAGAACGCACTGGCGACATCTTGCCGCTGGCAGAATACTTCCTCAACAATGGCAAGACCCTGCATCCCAGCACGGCATCAGCACTGGTGCAATATGCCTGGCCGGGCAATGTACGGGAACTTAAAAATGTCATGCAGCGCGCCTGCCTGCTGGCCGCCAAAACTGAAATCATGCCGACTGACCTTGGCCTGCCCTTGGCAAATAGCTGGGTCAATGAGCAAGAGCCCGACAAGGAGGCGATAGAACGCTCCCTGCAAAAAGCTCACGGCGTGGTAGCGCAAGCTGCCGCCGAACTGGGACTGAGCCGCCAGGCTTTGTACCGGCGTATGGACAGGCTGGGCATCAGCCGTAGCGCATGACAGACCAGAAAGCTCCATCAGCAAGCGGCAGCGTTCCCGGCCAGCGCCCGCTGTTTTCCATGCTCACGCGTTTGAGTCTGTTGATGGCTGCCATATTATTGCTGGCAGTTGCTGTCAGCATGCTCATGCTGCATTTACTGCCAGACCAGCTCTGGCTGGCTACCGGCCTCAGTCTATTGATTGTCTTGCCAACAGGCTTGGTTCTGTTGCGCAGCCAGTTGCAAGCCATGATACGTTTGTTCCACACCCTGGCTGGCACGGTCATCAGTTATCAGGACAATGATTTTTCCATCGGTGTGCACTGGCCCTTGCAAGACGAGTTGGGTGAACTGGTAGATGCCCATAATGCACTGGGCGATGTCTTGCGCAAGCAAAGATTGAATCTGGTACAGCGTGAATTGCTGCTTGATAGCATGGTGCAGAACACGCCGGTAGCGATGATGCTTGTGGCTGACCATGGCCCCATCGTCTTCGCCAATATCGCGGCCAGGCAATTGCTGAACCAGGGGCGCAAGCTAGAAGGTTTCAGTTTCAATGAGGTGATGACACAAGTCTCGGCCTCATTGCGGGAAGCCATACTGCGCGGTGGCGATGGCTTGTTCACAGTAGCTGCCAAAGATGCCGAAGAAGAGGAAGAGGTGTATCACCTGGCGCGCCGCCACTTCAGCCTGAATGGCCGTCATCATGAATTATTTTTGCTGCGCCACCTGACGGTGGAATTGCGCCGCCAGGAAGTGCAGACCTGGAAAAAAGTCATACGTGTGATCAGTCATGAACTCAATAACTCGCTGGCACCGATAGCCTCGCTGGCGAATTCTGCTGCGGTGCTGGTAGGCCGTGGCCAGACCGAGCGCCTACCCGGTATTTTGCTCACGATAGAAGAACGCACCCGCCATCTGGAAAGTTTTATCGATGGTTATGCACGCTTCGCCAAACTGCCGACACCGAGGCTGGAGAGTACGCACTGGGATAGCTTTATCGCTGGTCTGAAGTCACAAGTCATCTTCACCGTGACTGACAGCTTGCCTGAAGAAGCTGTCAACCTCGACAGGGCACAAATGGAACATGCGTTGCTGAACCTGTTAAAAAATGCCCATGAGTCTGGCTCACGGGAAGATGAAGTATTTCTAAACATACGCAACTTGCAAGGCATCATACGCATAGAAGTCATGGACAGGGGCAGCGGCATGACAGATACGGTGATGTCGAATGCCCTGATCCCCTTTTACTCCACCAAACGTAGTGGCACAGGCCTGGGCCTGGCACTGGTGCGTGAAATCATAGAAGCACATGGCGGCAGGATCAGCCTGCAAAACCGTGAAGGCGGCGGCCTGAACGTCAGCCTGTTCCTGCCTGTATCACTCTAAGCAAATTAAGCAAATGCCATTGGCAAAACCATCAACATGCACAGCCCGGCGGCACGGCGATTGCTGGCCGTGATGCTGCCACCATGCGCCTGTATCACGCGCTGGGTAATCGCCAGCCCCAGGCCATAACCTTCGCTACTTTGTTCTGCCAGCACACTACGGTAGAAAGGCTGGAAGATGCTCTGCAATTCGGCTTCCGGCACGCCTTCACCTTCATCCAGGATGGACACATGTAAATGTGTACCCAGTATTTCTGCGTGTAGAGTCACGGCAGTATCGGGACGGGTATGTCGTATCGCATTGCGTAAGACATTTTCCATCGCCCGGTGCAGCAATTCATAGCGCCCCAGCACGCACACCTTGCTGATGGCATCGGCAGAATATTCTGTCTTGAACGCCTTGCCTGCGGTCTTCGCTTCAAAGTGGGCATTGTCAGTCAGGTCAGCGAATAATTCATCCATGTGTATCAGGTCTTGCCCTGCATGGGCACCCGCTTCGAGACGCGACAGTGTCAGGATTTCACCGACCAGTTTATCCATGCGCACGGCTTCCCTGTCCATGCGCACCATGTATTCTTCTGCCTTGTCTGGCTGTTGTCGTGCCAGACCTATCGCTGCCTGCAAACGTGCCAGCGGTGAGCGCAATTCATGCGACACATCATGCAAAAGGCGACGCTGGTTTTGCAGGGAACCTGTCAACTGCTCGGCCATGCGGTCAAAGTCACGCCCCAGCTCTGTCAATTCGTCCTTGCGCTTACCCATGCTGTCTCCTATGCGCGCCTGTAGTTTGCCGCCTGCCAGCTCATGAAAAGCCTCGCTGAGCCTGCGTATGGGCTTGGACATATACCAGGCCATCAGGGCCGCAAACAGCAGGCTGGCAAACAAGGCAACTACCATGGGAATAAAGGCACGCGAATCGCCACCATCATGCGGTGGCTTGCGCATACCCATAGGCACCGGCCCAGGCTCACCAGGCGGACCACCGGGTCTGGCTGCATTACGGAAATCCGGACCGGGACCATGTTTGAATTCAGAACCAGGGCCGGAGCCGGGGCCAGGACCAGAGCCGGGGCCAGGACCGCGCCTTTCTTCATGCTGGGGTTTGTCGGGCTGCACAGCGATTGCCGCAGCCCTGGCCATGTCTTCATTGCTGCGCTTGATCCAGAATGTGATACTGATACCGGCGATGGCCGTCAATTGCGCCAGCCAGATGAAGAAAAAGAATTTCCAGAACAAGCGACCGAGTTTCAGCATACTGAGTTTAGGCATCATTACTCGCTTATTCACTTAATCGCGCGTCAGCATATAACCCTGGCGATATACCGTCTGTATGACAGTACGGCCATCGGCAAAGGCGCTGATCTTTTGTCGTATGCTGCTCAGATGAACATCGATATTCCTGTCGAACCTGGCCAGTGGGCGGCCCAGGCCCTGCTCGGACAATTCATTCTTGCTGACAGTTTGTCCGGCATTTCTTGCTAATAACTCCAGCAGGGTGAATTCAGTACTGGTCAGGTCAAGCATTTTATTATTCCATTCTGCGCGGCGCTGGCCTGGCCATATCTGCAAGGCACCAACGACCAGACATAGCCGGTCATGGTCGGCATTCATGCCACTCTCGGTACGGCGCAGGATGGCCCTGAGCCTGGCCAGCAATTCGCGTGGGGTACATGGCTTGGGCACATAATCATCGGCCCCCAGTTCAAGACCGATGATGCGATCGACATCATCACCACGCGCGGTCAGCATCAGCACTGGCATGCGGCTGTGCTCGCGTATGCGGCGCAGGGCTTCGATGCCATTCATGCGCGGCATCATGACATCCAGCACGGCAATCGCATGCTGCCCAGATAGCGCCTCTGCCACGGCTTGTTCGCCATCATGTACGGTAGTAATGGCAAAACCCTCACGCTCAAGATATTCCTTGAGCATGCCTACCAGTTCGACGTCATCGTCTGCGAGCAATACCTTGGTCATAAAGTGTGGGGATATGAATTCTATGTACTGATGATAGCAAAGCCATTCATATACGCGTGCAAATTTACCTGCTTTTACAGTCAGGCAATTTCCAGGACACAAAATCCTTACCTAACTTTACCTTTGCTTTACTGCACTTAACAAGTCATCAAGACACAATGCAGCAACACCAATGTAATACCCACAGCGAGGAAAACACATCATGGAAAAACATGGCAACCAACTGGAAACCGATCTTCACACCCTGATGCAGGCAGCCGCATCACGCAGGCAGATGCTGCGCTGGATATCGGCGGGTGGCGCTGCGACCTTGCTGGGTTGTGGCGGCGGCAGCGACGCCTCCACCTCAACGGCGACATCATCAACGACAGGTACCACCACGGGTAGCACAAGCACCGCAGGTACAACTACAGGCACAAGCACGGGAACAACAGGTAGCACGACTTCTTCCTGCAGCATCATACCTGAAGAGACAGCCGGGCCTTATCCTGGTGACGGCAGTAACAGCAATGGTGTCAGTATTGCCAATGCGCTGGCGCTGTCTGGCATAGTACGCAGTGATATACGTTCCAGTATTGCCGGTGCCAGCGGTGTTGCAGCAGGTGTGCCCCTGACCATCAAATTGCAATTGGTGAATACCAAAACCAGTTGCGCCTCTCTGGCGGGTTATGCCATCTATCTGTGGCATTGTGACAGGGATGGCAATTATTCCATGTATTCATCCGGCATCACCGCTGAAAACTATCTGCGCGGCGTGCAGGAGACAGACAGCAATGGCAGTGTCAGTTTCACCACGATCTTCCCTGGTTGCTATTCAGGACGCATTCCTCACGTGCATTTCGAGGTTTATCCCAGCGTGAGCAAGATCAGCAGTGCCAATAACAAGGTCAAGACTTCGCAATTCACCTTCCCCATGGCCACGCTGAACGAAGCCTACCAGGCCACAGGCTACACCACCAGCGTGCGTAACCTGTCGCAGATCACATATGCAACAGACAATGTTTTCAGCGATGGTACCAGCCTGCAAATGGTCAGCGTGACTGGCAATGCCACACAGGGTTATGTCGTGACCCTGACCGTGGGCATATCCGTATAAAACTTACAATGCCGGGGACAGAACCAGCTTGTTTTGCTCCCGGTATTTGCATAGAATCGGATTTTATTTGTACTCTTTTCAAGAAAGGAGGAAATATGGAAGTTCTAAAGTATGCCATCAGCGGCATACGCAACTTTGGTACCTTTGCCAGCTCTTGTCCTGAATCCATCGCGCAGCGATAAAAGGCGAGAGCACATATATCCCATCACCCTCCGGGCCAGTTCTCGGCTCATTATCGTTAGCGCTCCTGTTGACGTGGATGTTTGCATCCCAAAACAAAGACAAGAGCATGACTACCTTATTATCTGCACAAGCATTACAACTCGACACCAACCACGGTGTTTTATTTCAAAACCTTAACTTCACCCTGCAAGTCGGTCAACGCATAGGCTTGATAGGTCACAACGGCAGTGGCAAATCGACCTTACTCTCCCTGCTGGCAGGACAAGGCCACGCCAATCGCGGCAGCATACAGATGGCACGCCTGTGTCGCCTGCAATATGTAGAGCAACATCTGCCACCTGCGCTGCATGCGCTGAGCCTGTACGATGCGATGCTGGATGCGATCAATGACCAGCCAGAATTGCACTGGCGTGTCGATAGTCTCTTGCAAGAACTTGGCATAGACGCAGCGACTGCTGAAGTTGCAGTGCAATCCCTGTCCGGTGGACAGCATACCCGTCTGCTGTTGGGCCGTGCCTTATTGCGCGACCCCAATCTCTTGCTGCTGGACGAACCCAGTAACCACCTCGACTTGCCATCGCTGTTATGGCTGGAAGAATTTTTGCTGAACTGGAAAGGCGCATTTGTGCTGGTGTCACATGACCAGCGCCTGCTGAACCGTGTGACGCGACAAAGCTGGATCTTGCGTGACCGGCAAATCACCAGCTTTGACCAGCCCTGCTCTGACGCCCTGCACTCCCTGGCTTTGGCGGATGAAGCCGCACAGGCCAGACGTGATGCAGAGCAATCTGAAATTGACAGGCTGGCAGCCAGTAGCAAGCGTCTGGCCATCTGGGGCAGTGTGTATGACAATGAAAAACTGGCACGCAAAGCCAAGACCATGCAAAAACGGGCAGACCGGCTGAAGGAAGAACAAACCACAGTCACCGAAGGTCAGCCCTGGACTTTGCAATTGCATGGCAAGGCATCGCCTGCCAATCACTTACTGCAACTTGATAGTCTGACAGTCAGGGCAGCGCCTGGTTTGCCAGCGCTGTTCAAACTGGAGCAATTCGGTATAAGGCCAGGTGACAAGATTGCCTTGCTGGGCGCGAATGGCACAGGCAAGTCTTCGCTGCTCAGGCAGTGCTGGCAAGCGATACAGGCAGGCCAGGAGTCAGTCCAAAAATCAGACCAGAAACCAGACCAAAAGTCAGGACAGGACAGCGAACACATCAGCTGGCATGCGACAGCGCAGATCGGTTATTACGACCAGTCTTTGCAACAACTGAACAGCGATGCCAGCCTGCCGGATGCGCTGTATCCCTTTGTCGCTGGCTCTGATACTGCCAGGACAGAACTGGCACGCAAGCAGGCACTGATCTCGGCAGGATTTCCTTATCACCGGCATCAACAAAAAGTGGCATCGCTGAGTGGTGGTGAACGGGCACGTCTGTTGTTTTTGGCACTCTCGCTGGCCAGCTACCATTTGCTGTTTCTCGATGAACCAACCAACCATCTGGACATGCAGGGCAAGCAGGAATTGACAGAAGCACTGGCAGGATTTGCCGGTGGCTTTTTGCTGGTATCGCATGACCGCGATTTGATAGAGCAAAGTTGCCAGGAATTCTGGGTAATACAGGATGGTCGCCTGGAAAGGTGGCTGGATGCAGAAAGTGCCTATGAATGCCTGCGGCAAAAACAGCCTGTCTCTGAAACGGGGCGGGCGATGTTGGCTGCACCTGAGATAGCGAATAACAAAGTGGGTGAGACAGTGCTCAGTGATACAGAGCTGGCTTTGCAAAGGCTATGTGAACTGGAAGAATTATTGCAGGCTGATCTGGCACGCAAACCCAGACACCAAAAGCCGCAACAACAGGCAAGCTGGCATCAGGAAATGGCAGATTTAAATCAGTTTCTTGGTCTGAATTAATTCGCCTGACCAGCAGTAAGTCATTCCCGGCGGAGCGCAACATCAGGCAAGCAAGATGTTGTGCTCCGCTTTTTTAACTATCGGGCAAGCCCTGGTCACACCACATGCATGCCTCGCGCTGACTATCCGTACGCATGCTGCATGCCGGGCATGCAACCAGGTTTTCTTTTTGTGTTGAAGCGTTTGAAAATACCCTGAAAAATATCCATACAGCCAGGGCAGCAAATCCCACAAAGAAAACCAGATATGCCGCAGCAGAAGCAGATATCCAGTCCTGCTGTACCGCCATAGCAATCAATAGAAACAACACGATGCTGACAACTGATATTCTGAACAAGAATTTCATCCTGCGTATCCCTTATATATTTCCTTATCCCTCATCCCCTAGTCCAGGTTCATGCGAGCGGAAAGCGTATGAGCAATTGCGTCCCGGCTGCGGCAGAGGACTGCAATTCAATCTCACCATTAAAAGCCACCACACGCTCGCGCATACCCGTGATACCTATGCCAGCAGAGCTGTGGTGTATATCAAAACCCACGCCATTGTCGCTGACCTCTATCTGCAAACTCTTTTGCTCTTCCAGCATGGTCAGGGCCACTTCCACTTGCGTCGCCCCGGCATGCTTCATGACGTTGGACAAGGCTTCTTGTATGATGCGATAAACTGAAATTGCCAGCCCGCTATCCAATCCCGAAAAATCCCCGTCGCTATCAAAATGAAACTGGCAGCCAGGCACATTGCTGTTGTAATGCCTGAGCATGTCTTCGACCGCACCTTGCAAGCCCAGCATATCCAATACTTCAGGCCGCAGGCGACGCACCAGGTTGCGACCGTTAGCGTATAAATCCAGCGTCAGTTTGGTGATGGCTCTGGCGCGTTCCTGAATTTCTTCACTGGCACCACCAGCGGCCATCTGCGCAGCAAGGTGCTGTATGCGCTGAGCTTCCAGCCTCGCTGCAATCAACGAGGCATTCAGTTCATCATGTATTTCTATGGCGATACTCTTGCGTTCATCTTCTACTATGCTGTGCACCTTTTGTATGAGCTTGCGTTTCTCTGCATTGGCCTTTAACGCTTCATTGCGCGACTCCATCAAATCACGCGTTCTTTCCTGCACTTTGTTTTCCAGATCCTGCTTGGCCTGTTGCAGGCTGATGGACATGGCATTGATGGAAATCTGCAAGTCCCCTATTTCGCCACCCGTAGTCACTTCCAGCGTACTCGAATAATCACCTTCACGTATCTCACGCAGGGTTTCTATGGATTTTTGCAAGGGCCGTGTCAGGCTCAATGCAAGATAGACTGCCAGCACCGCGCTGACAAACAAAGCCAGCCCGCTCATCGCCAGTTCAAACATGAAGCGCTGGCTATGTTTGGCCAGCATGCGCGTCGCCGACATCGTGACCCTGATATAGCCCAGTATGTCTGCGTCCTTGCTTTCGGTGCTGGCCGTCGTCAGCGGCAGGACGCCTGATTTTGAAGTCCGGGATTCTTTCAGCAAATTTACCCATACCAGTTGACGTCTGACCGGTACTTCTACCGAATGTTCCGCTTGCTGAACTTTTTCTGTAGAAATAATGTGCAAGATGTCCTTCTTGTTTGTATCAAGCACATCTATTCTGGCAATGCTGCGGTCTGACAACATGACATCCGTCATGGTGCTTTTCAGGCCGGGCAGGTTCTTGGTCAGCAGGTTGTATTCCACGCTCTCGGCCAGTGCTGTGGAGATCACATACGCACGCTCCAGCAATTCTGCCTTGCCCTCTTGCAGGCGCGACTGATAGGAATACCAGACTACCGAGCAAAACATGTAGATCACTGGCACGAAGATGATAAGAAACAGGCGCGAGCGCAAATCCCAGTTGCGCCAGAGCAGCGCGGCAAAATTCATTGCGGCACTGCCTTGATCAAGGCGGATACTAATGCGTGTAACTTTGTCTGCAACAGCATCACGGTGCAATCAATCCATGTTTCACCGCCAGCTTGGTGATGTAGGCAGGACGGTGTACACCCAGTTTTTCCTTGATGGCCTGGCTGACATTGCTGATTGTTTTCAATGACAGGTCCAGCCGCTCGGCGATCTCGGCATTGGTCAGCCCTTCTGCCATGAGTTTGAAGATTTCAAGGTCACGCTCATTCAATAATGATTGCGGTGATTCATCACCACGCACCGACAGATTCGCCAGACGCTCTGCGATCTGCGGCAGGAAATACAATTCCCCCTGATGGGCGCGCTGCACAGCGGTTGCCAGATCAGCCGGGTCACAGTCCTTGGTCACAAAAGCCTTGGCACCGAGGCGATAAGCCTCCTTGATCAGCGCATCCTGATCAAACTGACTCAGGAAGATAATCTTTGCATCGGCAAATTGCGCAAGGATATCGCGCGCCGCATCCAGGCCAGTCAGGTCGGCACCAAAGCGTATGTCCAGTATCACAACATCCGGTTTCAAAGCGGCATATTGCTCAAACGCTTCTTGCGGCGTCCTGGCCTGCCCCAGCACGCTAATCCCCAGACTACCCAGCGACATGGCAAAACCCGTCATCACGATGGGATGATCATCAGCCAGCAATACCCGTATGCCATTTTGCATAATTACAACACCTTATAAATTAGCAGAGTTATTTACTCATCAAACGCAATAGTAATGCTTTTTACTAGCAATTGCATTAGCAGCAGCGCATAAAGTATGCGCCATAGTGTCAAAGGCGATTATTAACTTGGTTTTTCAATCCCGGCTGCAGCGGTAACCAGAGCAGCAAGCAGAAATGAAGCGGATATATTTTTCCGTTCAAGCGATATTGAAATGATTAAATTAATAACAAATACATTGTCTGAGAATCTGCAAACCACAAAATAAATAAAATAAATGCTTTTCAAGTGACATTTTTATTGCTATCTTAAAGCACATGGATTGCACATTAATGCTATTTTCAACTACTTCCACAGTTAAGAAACGGCAAAAACAGTTGCATCTCCAAGCCAGCCCCGGCATGTGCTTGCACCACGCCGGGCCAGATCCCAAACCTGGAGAACAAAATGGAATTTACACAAAACCAGCAACATCCCTTCAAGCGCATGTCACGTTTGGGTGTAGTCGCCGTGCTGCATGTGGCCTTGTTGGCTGCTTTGCTTAACAGCATGAAGATCAAAGTCAGCCCGCCAGTTTTTTTTGAACCCAAGTCTATTCACGAACCTGAAAAACCCAAATCTGTAGAACCCGATTATTTTCCACCTACACGAGACACTTTACCGCCTCCCATCAATCCACC
The DNA here is from genome assembly GCF_049339405.1 of Undibacterium sp. Tian12W. Taxonomy (NCBI): domain Bacteria; kingdom Pseudomonadati; phylum Pseudomonadota; class Betaproteobacteria; order Burkholderiales; family Oxalobacteraceae; genus Undibacterium; species Undibacterium sp. Tian12W. The sequence goes on along the minus strand of NZ_JBMPPK010000004.1, from coordinate 298,310 downwards.
GGTCCTTCCTCCGACAGATGTAATCGGCGATCCGCCGCCCATTACCCCTCCTGTAGACCGTGGTGGCAAAACAGATGAAGGCAATACAGGAAAAGTCATTGAAGGCACAGGCGTGTCGGGTAGCGGTACCGGGACAGGCACTCAAGTAGTAAAGAACCCGGTCCATGTTGCAGCCGTCGTCGATATGAGCCGTTGTGAAAAGCCCGCCTATCCAGCAAGGTCGATACGTATTGGAGAGACAGGGACAGTGACACTAGCCATGCTGATAGGTACAGATGGGCGCGTGCTTGAAACCAAAACAGAGGGTAGCAGTGGCTCACGCGATCTTGACAAAGCAGCCAGCCAGGCTCTGTCACTGTGTCGCTTCACACCCGGCACCATCGATGGGGTAGCACAGCAAAGCTGGACCAAGGTGCAATATGTCTGGAAGATAGATTAATCAGGAAGGGAAACAACAAGGCATGCCTTCCCCGATGTCTTTCCCACTTTGCCGCTTCCCGTTTTTCTGCCTGCCTGTCGTGCGGTACCTGCGACAGGTAAGGCAGTTTTTTTAAATAGAACTTACGCAAAACCGTCCCAAACTTGCAGCCAGCCGTACTTCCCAATTTGTCATACCCGCGCAGGCGGGTATCCATGCCTGATCGGCCCCATCGGTCTACGGTTGATCAACGATGGATTCCCGCTAAAAGCATGCGGGAATGACGGTTTGGGGTACTCTGTATTTATTGCGTTCATTGTGCTCATTGTGATCTGTACATGGCCGAAGCAAAAATCGTCCAGGCCAATTTTGCGTAAGTCCTATTAAATATGAACTGACACCTTACGAATGACGAACAAGCCATGCACCGCAAATACAGCCACTCCAGCTATCTTCGCGTCCTCTGCTTTTTTGTCAGCATGATGCTGGCTTCTTACGCAACGGCTACTTTGCCTCCCGCGATCAATAGCGATAAGGACTTACCTGTACTCATGGTCAATATTCAGGATCATGCGGCCAACTCAACTGCGGCAAGTGCCCCTGCGTTTACGCCCTATCACGGCGCAATCGAACGCTCACCCTATCTGGGCTGGATTATCCTGATATGCGCCTGGCTGCTGCCAGCAGGCATGCTGGTCGTAACGCTTGCCACCGTGTTTGACTTTCGCAAACGCAGACGGGACGATGAATTATTTACTGCGGCTACGGCAGCACATTAAGTGAAGTCTGCATCTGCATTGACATGTCTTGGTCATACTGGCACTTTAGAATAAGGCCATCTAAAGTCTCCGTAAGGAAAAGCCATGTCCAAGGATCGCAAGCCAAACAAGAGTGAACTGGAACGCCGCCAGTTCCTGTGCAATGCCAGCGCCAGCGCTGCTGCCATCATCGCAGCAACCGGCCTGCCAAAACTAGTACGCGCACAAACTGCGCCGGCACTCATCACGTCAGACAAGCTGCGTCCGCAATTGCCCTGTGGCGTCATGAGCGGCGACATCACACGCGACAAAGCCATCATCTGGAGCCGCACCGACAGGCCCGCGCGCATACTGCTGGAATACGCGAATAACGAAGCATTCAAAAATGCTTCCAGCCTCAATGGCCCAGTGGCATTGCCCAGCACAGATTACACAGCACGCATAGACTTGAGTGGCTTGCCCGCAGGCCAGCGCACTTATTACCGCGTGCGTTTCCAGGACCTGCAAAACCCGTCTGCTATCAGCGAAGCATTACAGGGCAGTTTGCTGCTGCCAGGCGGCAAAGAGCGCGACATCACTTTTGCATTTTCTGGTGATGAAGCGGGCCAGGGCTGGGGCATTAACGAAGCTTTTGGCGGTTACCGTATTTATGAAAGCATGCGCCGCTTCCAGCCTGATTTTTTCATTCACTCAGGCGACCAGATTTATGCAGACGGACCTATACAGGCGCAAGTCAAACTGGATGATGGCAGCCTCTGGAATAACATCACCACACCCGCCAAATCCAAAGTCGCAGAAACCCTGGACGATTATCGTGGCAATTTTGCCTATAACTTCCTGGACGCCAATAAGCGCCGCTTTGCTGCCGAAGTACCCTTCCTGGTGCAATGGGATGACCATGAGGTACGCAATAACTGGTACCCAGGCCAGCAAATCGGCGAAGCAGAAAGACGTTACCAGCAGCGTGATTTGAATACCCTGGCAACCAATGCACGCAGGGCCATGTTTGAATATAATCCCTACCGCATAGACCAGCATGATCCTGACCGCATCTACCGCATGTTCAGTTACGGCCCCTTGCTGGAAGTGTTCATGCTCGATGAGCGTAGCTACCGTGGCAAGAATTCACCGAATCTGCAAACGACACTGAATGAGGATGCCGCCTTCCTCGGCAAGCCGCAACTGCAATGGCTGAAGCAGGCATTGCTGCGTTCACGCGCTACCTGGAAAGTCATCGCCAGCGACATGCCCATCTCCATTGTCGTACCAGACCTGAACCCTGATGTACCCAAAGGCACTTATGAAGCCTGGGCCAATGGCGACAACGGCAAACCACTGGGACGTGAACTCGAAATTGCCGAGGTACTCAAATTCATCAAGCAGCACAATATCAAGAACGTGGTCTGGGTCACTGCCGATGTCCACTATGCAGCGGCGACTTATTACACGCCGGAGAAAGCCAAATTTACCGACTTCAAACCCTTCTGGGAATTTGTCGGCGGCCCCTTGAATGCGGGTACCTTTGGCCCGAATGAAGTCGATCAAACCTTTGGACCCGACGTGAAATACGTCAGCGTGCCACAGGGAATGAAACAAAACCGCTCACCGGCAGAATTGCTGCAATTCTTTGGTATTGCGAAAATTGATGCCAAGACCAAGGCAATGACCGTGTCCATCCACGACATCGATGGCAAGAGCCTGTATAAAGTCGATATCAATCCAGAAGCCTGACAGGCTTTCAGTTACCGATGTATTTCAAAAAGCAAAAAGCCTGGTGAACACCAGGCTTTTTTACTATTGAACTGCCACAAGATTATTTATACACAGTGACCGGCTCAGTATTTTGCACAGGCACAACAGGTTGACCATTTTGCACACGGCCATACTGGCCACGGTTGGCACCGCGAGGTGCGCCGAACTGTACCAGCAATTCATCATAGGCGGCGTCAGCCAGGCTGCGGGAAGTCTCTTGCATGACCTTACCACGGCTGAAGACTACACGGTCACCAGCACGGCTGATTATCTTGGTATCGACACCAGAACCGCTGGCGCTGAAAGCTGCCTTGACTTCATAAGTCTTGGTATTGATGAGGCTAAAGTCAGCAACCAGGTCCAGCGACAGGCTGGCTGTCATAGAGTTACCGTATTGCAGCTGGTTACTCTCCTGGCGGAACTGGATATTGCTGACAGTACCAAACAAGACATAATCAGCGCCCGGGTACATGCCCTGCTTGATACGGCCTATGATGTCATAGATTTTTTCCATGGGCTTGCCAACATAAGGGCGAGCCTGAACCAGAGAAACACCACCACCCTTGATCAGGGCACCTTTGAGGTCAGCAGTGTAAGTCTTCAATTCACCACGATCGATGTAGGTATAGAAACCTTCGGCTTCGTAGTAATTGCTTTCGCTCTTGGCGTTTACATTGCCACGCTGGGAATAGCTGTGATCGGTTTCACGTTCACTATAGCTGCCCTTGACACTGCTCTTACTGGAAGCAGAAACCACACGGAAATATTCACTGACTTTTTCTTCATAGGTCAGGTCAGTCACCGCAATTTTTGGGATGGTCATTCTTTGTTCAGCGGCAACGGCAGAAAATGCCGCTACAGAGCAGAACAGGCCTGCCATCAGTTTTTTCAGATTCAACATCGTATTGCCTCTTTGAATGAATAGCGCTTCAGAATTGCGCTTCAGAGTAAAGCCTGAGATTAGCGCTTGGAAGTTTTACGAATTTCTTTTTCGTCTTGCCATTCGATGGAGCCTTCTTCGACGTCATACAATTTCAAAGTCATTTTGTAGAACACGTCTTTGGTATTGGCATTTTGCTTGACGATGGAAACAATCTCGCCTTCCAGGGAGTATTTGGCAGCAGCCATATTGCCGATTTTTGCCTTACCCTGGGCTTTATACAAGCCGCTTTGATTTTGACGTTGCAACTCATCGACGCCTTGCTGCATTTCATCAGCGCTACGGGTGAATTTCACCTTGCGGCTTTTCACCAATGCAGTCTGAATACTGTTCATGATGGATTTGGTATCGATGTATTCGCTGGTCTTGTTGCGTACGCCAGCCAAAGTCATGGTCGGGCGATTTGCCAGTACCGGGTCTTCGAGCAGGGAACCGACCATTTTTTCTGCAATCATTTGCAGATCAGTAGAACCAAACTCATTGGTGACAGTTTCTACCGCCTTGTTGTCGCCATAACTAACCTGGCGTGCCAGGCTGACAGTAGGCTGGGACAACCTGGTCTGACAGGCAGTCAGTGAGAGGCCAAGCAAGACGACGAGCGCGCAGCTTTTGGACAGTGAGGAAATGCGTTTCATATGTACTCCGTAAAGATAATCTTGTTACTGTTCACTATTTCACTATAGGTGATTAGCGTGGTTCTGCGCTGAGCTCTATCCTGAAATCCGTTGCTTGCGGACCATAAGCCGTGCCTTTGACGAACTGGCTTTGCTGGCCCAGTATCATCAATGGTTTCCAGACTTCGCCGTCACCTACCTGCATGCCTGCTGCATCAGTCCAGCGGAAACGGTAATACACGCGGACATCGCGGTTGGTCAGGTTGACCATCTCAGCCTGCACGACCATGACATCATTCTTGCGTTGTGAACGCAGGTCAGTCACCTGCACACCTTCGAGCGTGCCACGCACCATCAGTTTGGCAGCAATACCGGGCGAAGATGCGTTCGGGATATCCTGGGCCATGACAGGGGTGACGAAGCAGGCAGCCAGCAAAGCCGTGCATGCAGCAAATTGTTTGGAAATCAGTTTCATATATCCTCTTCTATCCTCTATATCAGTTGGATTTGGTGCTGGTAGTGCTGGTCGTACTTGTCACTGTGGTGGATTTCGCTACCGGTTTTTTGACTGCCGGTTTTGCCTTGCCTGAAGGCTTGGCGTCGACTGCCTTGGCTTCCGGCTCTTCCTGCAATTGTGCTACAGGTGTCACGCTACCAAATTTTGCCAGGTCGCCGAGGTAAGTTTTGTCCTGGTAAACACGCACAGGAACTACCATGTAGCGGCCATCAACCGTGATCTTGCTCGACTCTCCGCGATTACCAAAATTCAGATCATAATCGCCTGGAGGCAAAAATGCACGAGCGACAAACACGCGGTCTGGCAAACTGCGCCACATACGGTCATCTGCCGGGCTCTCAGTTACGGCAACCGCCAGATTGGCGGCCAGTCCAGCGAGTGCACCAAAGTTTTTATTTACCTGGTCCTGTACCAGGCCCTTGGTAATGGCGCGCACCGCAGCACGGGTATAAATACCTGGCAATTCATCTTTCAAGGCCTTACGTGCCATGACGTTGAAGTCAGTTACCAGAGCGGTAGGCAGCATTTGATTGCCGACACGGATACTGTTGATGATAGGTGCATTCGGGTCAGGATAAATTACAGGGAAAGCGAACGAGATAGTCACCAGACCACGGCCAGTAGGCACAGGGAAAGCGATTTTCTTGGATTGGCGTGCCGGTGAATTACCAGCCTCAATAATGAACAGTACATCCGTCACGCCTTTCTTGCGGCGAAAACTGGTACGCTGATCCAGGCCTTTCAGGCCATCTTCGAGCACCGGCAGGTCGGGGCGCAATTCAATTGCCTTGCGATAGCCAGGTGCAGCCAGGCCAGGCTCATTCAGGGCTTCATAAACAAAACCTGCCAGGTAGTGGCTTAGAGCATTCTGATAACCGTTTTTCAGCTTCAGCACCTCAGGGTCGTTCAGGGTTTCTACCGGGTAGCCATTGAGCTCCTTGCCGGTAGAACTGACACCCTTGTCCTTGGCTTCTTTTTCTGCTTCTGCTGTTTCCTTGGAACGGAATTCAGCAATTACGGCTTCACGCTCATGCGTGCGTTTGATATCAACGCGGGCGGTATCGAGATCACCAAGGTTCAGCCTGTCCATCGCCATGCGTGTGGTCAGCATGACTTTTTCATAGTCCTGGCCTTCATAGTCGCGGCTGGCATCACCCATGATGGTGGCACCGATCTGGCCCATGAGTTTTTGCGGCGATGATTTGGCAGTTTCTTCCCAAATTTTTACTTTGGCGTCCGCCACGTCAAAAGCGTCCAGGCTGTCTTTATAGCGCTTGCCTACGCGCATCAATTCGCCTTTTTCCAGATTCAATAGCAAGTCAGTTTTGTTATTGCCTTGTGTTTGCGCTTCTACCTGTCTGATTGCTTCATCAATCTGGCCAGATCTTGCAACGGAAAGTGAGGCAGCAACTTTGCTGTCATGCTTAGGCGTAGTCACGCAGCCCGTCAGCACAAGTGCGGCAACAACAGGTGTCAGGGTAAAGGCTTTTAGGCGCATAGTTATCATTATAAAGAGCTAGTGTAGGGTGAAATGCAAAACGCACGCATGGAAATATCCACACGTACGCATAGACGATAAGTATAGTAAGGCTTTGCATTTTTGTCATAGCTTTAACTGCTACGAAACCGAAGTTCTTGTAACTAGTTGTAATGAAATAGAGGAAATAGAATACTGTTTCGATATGAATTGCTGTGCATTAACGGTAATTCATATCACTGCTTATTTTCCTGCTTGTTTCCCAGTTATTCACTATTTATTCATTACTTTCTCATCACCTACTTATTACCTACTTACCAACTACTTACCAACTACTTATTTTCCACCTTATGCTCCAACAACCAAAGGTCTATCTGATGCATGAAATCAGGCAAATAGTTTCTGTCCTTTGTGCTGAGGCCGTGGCCAGCGTCGGGAAAACGCCGTATGTCGATGGCTTTTCCTGCAGCTTGAAACTGCTGCCGTAAATGGGCAATTGCATCGTCAGGAATAACCGGATCAGCATCTCCAACGGCCAGCAGTATCGGCATGTTCAAAGCAAGCAAATTGGCCGTTTGTGGAATGGCAGCTATCTCTGACCAGTAACGCCAACTACGGCCATGCATGCGCGCTGTATCTTGATCTGCCGGCGTAGCACTCAAGCCTGCCTGTAATTGCTGCCAGGCCGGCAGCATCGCGGGATTTTGCTTCGCCAGCGCGGCATACACATCTAGTGCATTCATCCCAGCATGCGACAGTAAAACCAGGTGCGTTGCAGGTAAATGCTGCGCCAGTATGGGGGCCAGTTCTGCCCCTTCGGAAATACCCATGATGACCAGGCGTTGCGGCATATTTCCTTGCGCTTGCAGGCCCGCCATTTGCGCGCGTATAAATTCCAGTTGATCAGCCTGCCAGCGTGAAGGATGATCAGCACGCTTGTAGGCTTCGCCGCAAGCAGTACCATTAGAGCCCGGCAAGATGTGGCGCTTGTGCATGATGAAAACCCGCGTGCGGCCAGATTCCCCTTCCAGCCCAGAAAAATACTGGGGCAAAAACGGCCCCATGCTGACACAATCTGAACCAGAAATCACAAAGACCACATTCGCCAGTGGCTGCTCTTCATCTCTTTGCTGCCAGGGCTTTCTATCCATGTCAAAATAAATCGCGTGGCCGCCATCGCTGAATTTAAATTGATGCAGATTTACTGCCACCCGCTCACGCTGCAAGTCTGCCACGCTGCAGGCAGACAACAGACCGCAGAGCGCGATGACAGTCAATGTCATGAAATGTTCTAACGTATAAACTGCGCGCCAGTAGCCTGCAAAAAATTTCAGCATGACATAGGATTTATAGATGCCAATTCGAAAGCATTATTTTGAAAATGCCTTGCGCGATCCATCTTCATAGACCTGATCATCGGCGAGCAGTTTTCCGTTTTCATCCCAGCTACGCTCGCGCTGTATGCGGCCACGCTCATCGTAATGAGATTCGCGCACCAGCGCGCCGTTTTGTGCAAAGCTCTGGTGCACACCAATCGGGCGTTCGCGGTAGCGGCCTTCATAGACATAGCGCTCAAGACTGGACATCCTGCCGTTATCAAAATAATTGCGTACTTCCTTGACGTCGTCCTTGCCTTCAACAGAGAATTTCTCGCTACGCTTGGGCTGTCCATTCAGGTAAAAACTGGCATCGGATATCAAACGATTCTGGCGACGGCCCTCTTTTTCAACGAAGGCATACAACTGCTCGCGCACTTTGGGGCCAGTCTCGTGATATTCAACTTCACGCTCAATCGCAGCGGGTTTTTCTGTGACGTTCCACGCAGTCTCTTTAAACAATACACCCGTGTCAAAATATTGTTTACGCGTCTTTTGTTTTGTACCAACTTCGTCTACTGTTTCAGGCTTGCCGTTGTCGTAGTAATGCGTGGCTTGCTGAATCTCACCTGCAAGAAAGGTGAACTGGCTGCGCAAGCGCCCGCCTTCTGCAAACAGTTGTACCTTGGACGGTTTGCCATTGAAACCGCACAGGGCTGCATCATTCGCATGGGGTGCCAGCAAAGCTTTGTCACCACATTCAATTGCACTTAATTGTTTGTCCTGCGTATATTTGATGGTGGCTTTTTCCTTCGGATTTTCACCAATAAAAGAGATCCGCTTAGCTGCGCCATTGGGATACCATTCGCGCACCAGGCCGCGGGTACTGCCATTGACATTGTTTTCTTCACGCAGCACTTGTCCATTCGGCGCAAATTCACGCGCACGACCATCGGTATTGCCACGCTCATTGACGCTGTGTTCCTTGAACAAAACACCGTCCTTGTAATAACGCACCAGCCCCATGAAAACACCTGCGCGCAATTCCTGCTCGCGTACCAGCTTGCCAGTATTCCTGTCCACACATTTCATGATGCCGGTTTTACCCGCAGTTGTATTACCGTTGGCAGGATTGACCTGCTCTTTGTTTAATTCACAATCTTCGATAGCCATGGCATTGGACATGCACAGCGCGCTAATAGCAATAACAGGGAACAGGCCCCTCAAAATGGATTTGGTAGAGATAGTCATCTTGAAATAAAAATAATGTTTAAAAGCAAGAAATAATACAATAGCAACATTGTCAAAGCAATCAGGTATTTGGGATAGGCCAAAGTTTTCTCCCATCATACCAATTAACCAACAAGACTTGCGAAAACTGCTGCCTTGATACGTATTGCCTGGTCAGGTTTTCGTGCGTCCCCCTGAAAAAAGCTAGATTGATCACAACAACATTGGAGCCTGTTGCATGTCCTTAAAGTCCTTAATGTCCTTAAACAAAATCAGTTTTCAAAAACCCGTCTACACTTATGCAGACCTGAGTACATTTGGTGGCCAGTATAGTTTTGCCAACGCCATCAACGATGCTGGCCAGATGATAGGCAGCGATACAAAAAATGAATCTGGCAACTCACATAGCTCATCTAAATATGGTGTCCAGACTACTTATGCAGTACTTTGGGACAATTCATATTACGTCCCCAAAACCAGCTTGCTGGCAGATGTCGAGAGCCATGCTTACGGGATCAATAACTTGTCTGCCATCGTTGGCTCTTCACTGAAAGAAGTGAATGGCAGTTTCCAGACAACCGCCACCATCTGGCAAGACGGCAAGACAAATTACCTGGCATCACTAAGCAATGGCCTGTACAAGAGTAGTGCCAATGCCATCAATGACAAAGGTGTGGTGGTTGGCAACAGCTTTACCGGCAATTCATGGGATGCACATCACGCCACCCTCTGGAATGACAAAGGAGTGATTGATCTCGGCACCCTGGGCGGCACGGACAGTAATGCATTAGCCATCAATAATGATGGCGTGATAGCTGGCTGGGCTTCTGGTGCAGAACCCAGCGACTATACCCATCCTGTCATCTGGAAAGATGGCAATATCATCAATTTATCGCCAACGCATCATGGTGCCGCCGACAGCATCAATGACAGTGGCATGGTCGTAGGATATATCCTCGACGACGAGATGTACGCACATCCTGTACTGTGGAACAATCAAAAAGAAACCATCATGCAAAGCGCTGCGGGATCTTTTTGTTATGCAAGTGCCATCAATAATAAAAATCAGGTAGTCGGTTCAGAGATCAGCGCCAACGGCCAATTCCATGCTTTGCTCTGGAATACACCTGACAGTGCGCCCGTCGATTTGAATCAATTCCTCGACCAGTCTCAGCGCGACGCCGGCTGGACACTGGCAAACGCCCTTGATATCAATGACAAGGGCTGGATAGTTGGCTCTGCCATGAATACCAGAACCTATGAAACACATGCCTTCGTGCTGACAGCCGATGGCATTACAGGCCTGACGGGTGCCGGACCGGTACAGGTAATCGCGACTGCCGCACCCGCTTCCCATGCGGCAAGCGCCGATATTTGGTCTATGGCTTGCTGAAACAACAAGCTCAGTCGACAAGAGCGAGGTAAACTGCCCCGGAATACGGGACAGTTTTGTTATTTTCTTGCCCGCGATTTCAATTTGTGACTGGCAGAAATGAAAATTGGGCAGAACTAAGCCTAGTCTGCGCCTGCTGTCAAGACTGGCGCAAAGTCACAAATTGCGTATCATCTGCGCCTTGATTGCTTTTTTTATGTCTGGATTCTGGATTTATGTTGCCTTCGATTGAACAAAGACTTGCCGTAGAACTGGTTGCCAAGCCGGTTCAGGTTGCTGCTGCTGTTGCCTTGCTGGACGAAGGTGCAACGGTCCCGTTTATCGCCCGTTACCGTAAAGAAGTGACCGGTGGCCTGGATGATATCCAGTTGCGCCTGCTGGAAGAGCGCCTGCGCTACCTGCGCGAGCTCGAAGACCGCCGCACTGCCATCATTGCCTCGATAGAAGAACAGGGCAAGATGACACCAGTACTGCTGGACGCCATCACCCATGCCGAAGACAAGACCCGTCTCGAAGATTTGTACCTGCCCTACAAACCCAAACGCCGCACCAAGGCCCAGATCGCCGTTGAAGCTGGTTTGCTGCCTCTGGCAGATGCCTTGCTGGCCGACCCGATGCTGAACCCGGATACTGAAGCCGCGAATTACCTGAAGCCAGCCTTCACCACCGATAATGGCGACAACCCCGGTGTGCCGGATGCCAAAGCGGCCCTTGATGGCGCACGCCAGATCCTGATGGAACGCTTTGCCGAAGACGCGACCCTGTTGCAAGCCCTGCGTGAATACCTGAATGACCATGGCATCGTGGAATCCAAGGTCGTTGCCGGCAAAGAAGAAGCCGGTGAAAAATTTGCCGATTATTTCGATTATTCCGAAACCCTGGGCACTATCCCTTCCCACCGCGCCCTGGCCCTGTTCCGTGGCCGCCGCGAAGAAATGCTGACCGTGACCCTGCGTCTCGACAGCGAAGAAGAAAAACCTAAATGGGATGCGCCGCTGAACCCATGCGAAAGCCGTATCGCCGCCCGCTTTGGCGTGAGCCAGAAAGACCGCCCTGCCGATAAATGGCTGGTGGATACTGTGCGCTGGGCCTGGCGCGTCAAAGTCTTCATGCATCTCGATACCGAGCTGATGGGCAAGCTGCGCGAAACTGCAGAAATCGAAGCGATCAATGTATTTGCCCGCAACCTGAAAGCCCTGCTGCTGGCTGCGCCCGCTGGCCCACGCGCCACCATGGGTCTTGATCCTGGTCTGCGTACCGGCGTCAAGGTAGCGATCGTGGATGCGACCGGCAAAGTGGTGGAATATGCGACTATCTACCCGCATCAACCGCGCAATGACTGGGATGGTTCGCTACATGTATTGGCGCAACTGGCGGCCAAGCATAATGTTTCGCTGATCTCTATCGGCAATGGCACGGCTTCGCGTGAAACCGACAAGCTGGCAGGCGATTTGATCAAGCTCAAGCCTGAACTCAAGCTGACCAAGATCGTTGTGTCTGAAGCTGGTGCATCGGTGTATTCTGCCTCTGAATTTGCATCCAAAGAATTGCCTGACCTGGATGTGTCCATCCGTGGTGCGGTATCGATTGCACGCCGCCTGCAAGATCCCCTAGCTGAGCTGGTGAAGATAGATCCTAAATCCATCGGTGTAGGCCAATACCAGCATGACGTCAGCCAGTCACAACTGGCGCGCTCACTCGATGCAGTGGTTGAAGATTGCGTGAATGCGGTTGGTGTCGATGTGAATACGGCTTCTGCACCTTTGCTGGCACGTGTGTCCGGCCTGTCGTCCAGCGTGGCGCAAAGCATCGTCAATTTCCGCGATGCCAAGGGCATGTTTAATTCACGTTCCGACTTGCGCTCTGTACCGCGCCTGGGTGACAAGACCTTCGAGCAGGCAGCCGGTTTCTTGCGCATCATGAACGGCAGCAACCCCCTCGACGCCTCTGCAGTCCATCCTGAATCTTATCCGTTGGTAGAAAAAATCCTGGCGGATATCAAGAAGGATGTGAAGGGTGTCATCGGTGATGCTGGTTTATTGAAATCACTGAATCCAGCCAAATACGCCGATGAAAAATTTGGTGTACCGACTATCACCGACATCATCGGTGAACTGGAAAAACCAGGCCGTGACCCACGTCCAGAATTCACTACCGCTACCTTCAAGGATGGCGTGGAAGAAATCAAGGATTTGCGCCCCGACATGATTTTGGAAGGCGTGGTCACCAACGTTGCCGCCTTTGGTGCTTTCGTTGATATTGGTGTGCATCAGGATGGCCTGGTACATATCTCTGCTCTGTCCAACACTTTTGTCAAAGACCCGCATACGGTCGTCAAGGCTGGCCAGGTCGTCAAGGTGAAAGTGCTGGAAGTCGATGTCAAACGCCAGCGTATCGCCCTGACCATGCGTTTGACAGATGCTGCACCTGTGGCAGGCAGCAAGCCTGAACAACGCGGTGACCGTAATGATGCCAAACGCCTCAATCAACACCGCTCACAAGCCCAGGCACCAGCACCTGCTGGTAATGCGATGGCAGCGGCGTTTGCGAAATTGCGTGGGTAAGTAGTAGAAAAATTCCCCCCCCTTCAAGGGGAGGGTTAGGGTGGGGATGGGGTTCGGTTGATCATTGAATAATTTGTTTTTCTAAAGAAACCCATCCCCATCCCATCCTTCCCCTTGAAGGGGAAGGAGTTACTCCACTGTCCCAAATTGTGACAGTCTGATCAGAGTTGCGAAATAATGTGACACCTGGATTTACCACCCCTCTATCTCTGCAATTCCATCAGCAACAGATTCCCCTCTGCACCTGATCCATCTCCGTCTGCACCTGCTGTATTTTTCCGCCAGGAAAACATTCCCGGCATGGCACGCCGTTTGCGTTGTTATCCCCGTGTCGCAGCTAATGCGCACCATCTAATAAACAACGGAGACCCCATCATGAACATGGCAGACATCAGCAAACTCGGTATCAGCAATCCTTTCGCCAAGCGCTACGATAATTTTATAGGCGGTAAATTTGTGGCCCCGGTCAAGGGTGAATATTTCGAGAATATCAGTCCTGTCATCGGCCAGGCTTTTTGTGAAGTGGCACGCTCAACGGCTGAAGATGTGGAGCTGGCACTTGATGCTGCCCATGCTGCCAAAGTGGCCTGGGGCAAAACTTCACCAGCCGACCGTGCCAATATTCTCAACAAGATCGCTGACCGCATGGAAGCCAACCTGAGTCTGCTGGCGACTGCAGAGACTATAGACAACGGCAAACCCATACGCGAAACCATGGCGGCAGATATCCCGCTGGCGATTGATCACTTCCGTTATTTTGCCGGTTGCATACGTGCGCAGGAAGGCTCGGTTTCAGAGATCGATGACCAGACTTATGCCTATCATTTTCATGAACCACTGGGCGTCGTCGGTCAGATCATTCCATGGAACTTCCCTATCCTGATGGCAGTATGGAAAATGGCCCCAGCCCTGGCCGCAGGCAATTGCATAGTCATGAAACCGGCAGAGCAAACACCAGCCTCCATCATGGTATTGGTTGATTTGATCAAGGACCTGTTACCGCCCGGCGTATTCAATGTCGTCAATGGCTTTGGTCTGGAAGCTGGCAAGCCACTGGCATCGAGCAAGCGTATCGCCAAGATTGCGTTTACCGGTGAAACCGGCACTGGCCGTCTGATCATGCAATATGCCTCGCAAAACCTGATCCCTGTGACTTTGGAGCTGGGTGGCAAATCACCGAATATCTTCTTTGCCGATGTCATGGAAAAAGATGATGCCTTCTTCGACAAATGCCTGGAAGGCTTTGCCATGTTTGCACTGAACCAGGGTGAAGTCTGCACCTGCCCTTCACGCGTGCTGATACAGGAATCTATCTATGACCAGTTCATGGCCAGGGCCATCAAGCGCGTCGCCGCCATCAAGCAGGGCAACCCGCTCGACAGCACCACCATGATAGGTGCCCAGGCTTCGCAGGAACAGCTGGAAAAAATTCTCTCTTACCTGGACATAGGCAAACAGGAAGGCGCCCAGCTCTTGATAGGCGGCGAAAGAAATATGCTGGATGGCGATCTGGCCAAGGGTTACTACGTCAAACCGACCATCTTCCAGGGTCACAACAAGATGCGCATCTTCCAGGAAGAAATCTTTGGACCTGTGGTGTCCGTGACTACCTTCAAGGATGAAGAAGACGCGATAGCTATCGCTAACGACACCCTGTATGGCTTGGGTGCTGGCTTGTGGACACGCGACGGTTCCCGCGCATTCCGCGTTGGCCGCGCCATTGAAGCTGGCCGCGTCTGGACCAATTGCTACCATCTGTATCCAGCGCATGCAGCATTTGGTGGTTACAAACAATCCGGCATAGGACGCGAGAATCACAAGATGATGCTGGATCATTATCAGCAAACTAAAAACCTGCTGGTAAGCTATAACCCGAATGCGATGGGGTTCTTTTGATTGACATTTAGGACCTCTCAACACAGAGACACGGAGGAAGGAAAGGCGGCCTGCATGCCGCCTTCGTTCCGCAGGCAAGTAGCATGCTACTTGAATTCCCTGCTGCACCACAGAGAAAGGCAAGAGAGAAACTGAGAGACCAAAACTTGCTTCTCCTCTTTATGCTTCATTCATCTACTGGCCCATAGAGACATTGCAAAACAGACGTGGATCTTCTCCTGTTTTTTCTCTGTGTCTCTGTGCCTCTGTGGTGAGCTTTTCGGTCTTAAGCATAAACAACCGATACAAACAAAATGACCAACACACCTGCCCGCGTCACTGCCACACCTGCAGCACTCGAATTTATCAGCGTGCTGCAAACCAAATACGGCCCGCTATTATTTTTCCAGTCTGGCGGTTGTTGTGATGGCAGTTCACCGCTTTGTTATGCCAGGAATGAATACGGCATAGGCGATGCCGATGTGTATCTGGGTGATCTGGATGGCACGCCGTTTTATATGGGCAGCGATCAGTTTGAGTACTGGCGGCACACGCAACTGATCATTGATGTTGTCAATGGCATGGGTGGCATGTTTTCACTCGACAATGGCACTGGCAAACGCTTTTTGACACGTTCACGCCTGTTTACGGATGAAGAAAATGATTTACTGGGTACTGCGGTTTTGCACGGCCCGCAGGCTTGATCAGTCACTTTTCAAAGCGGCCAGCTTGCGGTAAATTGTATTGCGCGATACACCTAGCGCTTTGGCCGCAGCAGTAACGTTGCCCTGATGTTGCTGCAAGGCTTGTTGTATGGCATCCATTTCCAGCGCATCAAGACTGGATGGCATTTGACTCAAGGCTATGGTAGCAGGCTTGAGTGCCGCATCCATATCTTCCAGAAAATCCTCAGGCAAATGTTCGAGACGGATTTCCATATCCGCATCCGTCATGACAATGGCGGTGCGCAAGAGATTCGTCAATTGGCGGAAGTTCCCCGGCCAGCCATGAGCATGAAATAACTGCATGACTGCAGGTGCTATCCTGTATTGCCTGCCTTCGCTTTCTGTCGCCAGGACTTTAGCAATAACAACATCGAGGTCCGTGCGTTCACGCAAGGGCGGCAAACGCACTACCAGGCCATTCAGACGGTAATACAGGTCATCACGGAATTCGCCTTTACCTATCATCTCGCGCAGGTTGCGGTTGGTGGCGCAGATCAGGGCGAGGTTGACCGGGATGGATTTGCTGCTACCCAGTGGTGTCACCATACGCTCCTGCAAGACCCGCAGCAAACGGGCTTGCAGATTGAGGGGCATGTCACCGATTTCATCTAGAAAAAGCGTACCGCCATTGGCCTGCAAGATCTTGCCTATATTGCCTTTCTTGCGTGCGCCAGTGAAAGCGCCATCTTCATAGCCGAACAGTTCTGATTCAATCAGGGTCTCTGGTATCGATGCACAATTCACGGCAACAAAGGGGCTGGATTTACGTGGTGAATCATTGTGTACTGCCTGGGCCAGCAATTCCTTGCCGGTACCCGTCTCACCCGTCACCAGTATTGAGATATCACGACCTATAACACGTTTGAGTTTATCGATGGCGCGGGCAAGTTGCTGGTCGCCGGTATCCAGATAATGCAGGCTGGATAGCTTGGGTTTGACTTCTGCCGCTTGCGGTTCACGTGCATTGTCCAGCACATGTCTGGCTCCAGTTGACTGACGTTTGAGACTCTGGCTTTTGGCATACACCCGCACACCATTATGCAGGCACAGCGTCAGCAAACCCGGTGTCGCGGTGCGGTAGTGTTCATGCAAAGCTGATACAGGCAAACCAAACAAGGAACTGAAGGTATGCGTCTGCAAGGCAGACAGTGGCAAACCCAGCTGAAACAAGCCACTACGGCTGGCAGATAAAAAACGGCCATCATTGTCGAAACAGGCGATACCTTCCATCAGGGTGCCCAAAAATTCCGGGCGGCTGTGAAAACTGAGTTTGATTGCATCCTGAAAAGAAGAGGCAAACAACTGGTTTTCGATCATCTGCGCCGACATGCGCACCAGGGCCATGGTGTGCTTGTGGAAATTATGCTGGTCCCCCGTCACATCCAGCACACCGATGACATTGCCCATGACATCAAAAATAGGTGCGGCTGAGCAAGTCAGAAAATTGTTGGCTTCGAGATAATGCTGGTCTGCATGGACGATGGTAGGTGTTTTTTCGGCAATGGCCGTGCCTATGGCATTCGTGCCTTTGCTGCGCTCAGACCAGACGACACCGGGACTCAGTGCCACCCTGTCGGCCTTTTCCAGAAAATCAGCATCGCCAAGCGTATGGATAATGAGCCCATTCACATCGGTCAGGATGACCATATTGTGCGTGTTAATTATTTGCTCATACAGGTTTTCCATGACCGGCAAGGCATGCTGATGCAAGACCCGGTTTTGCTCGAGCAGGGTCTTGAGATCAGTCTTGCCCAGGGGGTCATAGTCTGGCGTAGCCGTGCGCGGCAAGCCATAGGCGGCGGAGCGTTCATGTGCCTGTTCTATCATCATGCGGGCTGATGAAGCAGAACTTATGCCAGGGCCAGGCTTAACTTGCCCGGAGGAAATTCCAGTGTCACGCATTTGCATACGGGTCTCCTGAGACATGGCCGATTTATCGGCTCTAGGCTATTGCTCTAAGGTCTTAATGTAACACTAATAGATTATCGCACCAGAAACCGCAAATTAATTTACCTTCACTTACCTGACCTGAGCTAACCGACACTGCAGTGTGCTTTCTACTATAATGACGGTATTCGTAATAATTACTGGAAGATAGCCATGAGCGATGTACAAAGCTGGATCAAAGAAACTGTTACTGCAAACCCTGTAGTGTTATTCATGAAGGGTACTGCCCAATTCCCGCAATGCGGCTTTTCTGGCCGTGCAATACAATTGTTGAAGACTTGCGGTGTGCAAAACATGGTCACCGTGAATGTGCTGGAAGACCCGGAAGTACGCCAGGGCATCAAGGATTTTTCCAACTGGCCTACCGTACCTCAGTTGTATGTCAAAGGCGAATTCGTTGGTGGTTCCGACATCATGAATGAAATGTTTGACAGCGGTGAATTGCAGACTTTGCTGAAAGACTAAGCAAGGCATGACTGAAGCCGCAGCCCCCAAGCGCCTGATTGTTGCCATTACCGGTGCAACAGGTGCCATCTATGGTGTGCGGCTGCTGCAAGTCTTGCGCAATATTTCTGGCGTAGAAAGTCATTTGCTGATTTCAGAAGCAGGTGTGCTGAACTTGCACCAGGAAATGGACTTGAAGCGCAAGGATGTAGAAGCCCTGGCCGATGTTGTCCACAATGTGCGCGATGTCGGCGCCAGTATCGCCAGCGGTTCGTTTTTGTCAGACGGCATGGTCATCGCGCCCTGCTCGATGAAAACCCTGGCAGCCGTGGCACATGGGCTGTCCGACAATCTCATCACCCGCGCTGCCGATGTGGTCTTGAAGGAACGCCGCCGCCTGGTCCTGATGGTGCGCGAAACACCGTTCAACCTCGCGCACTTGCGCAATATGACAGCCGTCACAGAAATGGGCGGCATCATCTTCCCGCCTCTGCCTGGTTTTTACCACCGTCCGCAAAGCATAGAAGAGATGGTCGATCACACGCTGGGTCGCGTACTCGATATGTTTGCCTTGCCGCATGAACTGACGCCACGCTGGCAAGGCCTTAAAGATTCTTAGCGGATTTACACAAAACCGCCCCAGCTGCGTTGCAGCTCCCGCATTTAGTAAAACCCGGTACTAAAGTACTGTCTTCGTCGCTACGGTGTTTTGGGGTTTCAGACAACACGTTGTCTGCCAATTTAACGAAGCTCTCTTGCAAGAGAGCTTACCTAAAGGGTTAGCCTTGCTGGGACAATTTTGTGTAAGTCCTTAGTACCGATCCATGATGAGCTGGGTCTTCAGCGAATCTTCTGCCACAAACCAGCCACGCGAAATCAGGTAAGCCTGCAATTCATCATGCTTGGCTGATGCTGTTGCTTCACTCGTGGTCTTGAAAGAGGCTTCGACGATGTAGTCAGTACCTGTACCAGCCTGGTTCAAAATAGGCCAGACTTCGATGTACAGCTTGAGGCCGCTCCAGGTGCCGACTGAGCGCTTGGCCAGTATCGGGCCATACTTGCGCGAACTGTCGAGCATGGATTTGCCCCAGCCGCTATACAGCCAGTTGTCCATCTTGCCGGGGATATTCTTTTTGAGCAGGCTGCGGGCATCGCTGGCAGATGGCAAGTCCACGCCACTGTAACCGGATTTGCTGTCTTTCTTGCTGTTGGAAATACTCAACGTTTTCTTTTGATAGCCCCATTCAACCTGGGCTTCATAATTCTTTTCTGTAGAGTCAAAACCCTCGGCATTGGCGCGATACAGGGCTTCGGTGATATTGCCATTGTCTATGGCATAGCGTTTCTTGTAGGTCAGCTCGAACTCACTTTCACCTTCGGTCTTGCGTATTCGCGCTATCCAGGTATTGCCGTAGATATCTTTGGCATTGGTATCCATGAACAAGACATTCATCTTGGTCACAGATGTTGGCATGCTGAAGGTGCTTAGTACCGTACCCTTGAGTTTGTGATCGGCATCGAGAACCACATTCGGGTTCATCAGCAACTTGACTTCATAGTCGGGCACCATATTGCTGGCGGCAATTGCCTGGCCTAGTGGCAGCAACAATGTCAAAGCCAGACCAGATATTGCGCGACGTATCGTAGATTTCATCATGATGTGCACTCCATGGATTTTGTGTGGGCACACTATAAAAGCCAATTGTGACCTTCGCATTACGACAGGCATTGTCGGTAGTGGACTGTAACAGTGGAAATCGGAGTGCCTGCCATGTGCGCGACGATCATGGCTGCGTTGCAAATGCTCGCGATAGTCCCGCTATCGCTGTGTTCATTTGTTCCACCCTTGCCTTGCCCTGATGCGCCGGGCACACGTCCTTCACTCTCGATTCCACTGTTACAGTCCACTAGTGTCATTGCTGCGTCACATGCCGGTAGTAAATTCGCGGGCAAGAATTTTAACGCAAATTTATCTATTCAAGAGGTCCTGTCAAATGATGCAAAGTAACAAGAACCTGATACTCAGTAGCCTGGCTGCCGCCATGCTGCTGAGCGCCTGCGGTGGCAGCAGCAATAATACTGTCGTCACCACACCTGCCACGCCTACACCAGTCAATGGCATATTCCTGGATGCCGCAGTTGATGGCCTTGAATATTCTGTTGCTGGCGGCACCAAGCAAAACACATCTGCCACTGGCGGTTTTAGCTGCAATGTGGGCGACACTGTTGCGTTTTCTGTGGGTGGCATAGGTATCGGCTCTGCTCCTTGCGCTACAACCATTACACCATTGACGCTGGCTAATTCCAGCAACGTCAAGGATGACAGCGTCGTCAACCGCCTGCTATTCCTGCAATTGCTGGATGAAGACAATGATGTTGCTACAGGTATCAAAATACCTGCTACAGTAAAGACTGCGCTCGCTGGTCAGACGCTGGATTTCAATGCCACTGCTGCCAACTTCAATACAGCACTGACGGCAACTTTGGCCAAGCTGCCAGCGAATTACCAAAAGCTCACCGTGGATGCAGACCGCCGCACCCTGGTACGCGAACATTTTGAAGACACCATGGCATCCAAACTGGGCACACCTGTCGTTGATACTGTCACGCAAACCAATGCACTGGGCACGGTCAGCGCTGCCGTCACGCGTTATCAGATACAGGCTGCTGATAATTTCTTCGTACCGTATGAAGGCACGAATGCCGCCGTCAAGGCAGAATTCCCGAAAGGTTTCTTGCCATCGTATGGTTCTGGCCTGACCTTCAAGGGCAAGGCGGCTGATGGCTCGCTGGAATTTTATGGCATCACCGATCGTGGTCCTAACGGCGATGGCCCCAAAGTACCTAACTCGGTAGTGACGCCTGGCGCCACTGGTACCAGCGATGCCAAATTCTTCCCATCCCCCAGCTTCACGCCGTCCTTTGGCCTGATCAGTATAGGCAAGGATGGCGCTGTGCTGAAATCCAGCACGCCTATCAAGTTCAGCGCCACTATCAATGCATCTGGCCTTTCTATCGCGGCAGGTAAGGTCGGTTCCTCTGCCGAAGTGCCTTTGAATGATGCAGCCAAATTTGATGCCAGCAGCAAAACCACGTTCAGCGACTATGGCCTCGATACTGAATCCATCGTCTATGATGCAGCACGCGGTGTAGTCTGGGTGTCTGATGAATACGGCCCATTCATTTTGAAGATTGATGTTGCCACCGGCGTCATCCTGAAAAAATACCAGCCAGGCACAGGCGCAAGCGACTTGCCAGCCGTCTTGTTGAAACGTCGCGCCAACCGTGGCATGGAAGGTCTGTCACTGGAAATCGCCACTGGCAAATTGAATGGATTTATCCAAAGCCCGCTCGATGATGGCAAGGCCAATTACATCGTGCCCGGTGCAACGGCAGCGACCAGCGAAAGCATCAAGGACTATGCCAAGTTCAACCGCTGGGTAGAGTTTGATCCGGCCACAGAAAAAACCAAGCTGTATGCCTACCCTATCGACAGCACGCAATACACCGCGGGCAAAACCGGCAATGCCAAACTGGGTGATATGGTCTCGCTGGGTAACGGCAAATTCATCGTCATAGAACAGGGTACAGATGCGAACGGAAAGGCCTTCAACAAGCTGATGCTGGTGCAAGTGCCTAGCAATGCGACCGATATTGCCAACATGAGCACGGACCTGGAAAAAAGCAGCATGACAGGCGCGGCAGTCAATGGTGTCAATTATGCCGATGTAGTCTTGCTCAAGAAAACACAGTTGTTTGATTTGAACAATGCAGGCTGGCTGGCAGAAAAAGCCGAAGGTCTGGCCCTGGTCGATGAAAACACCCTGGCACTGACCAATGACGATGATTTTGGCATGAAGACTGTGATTGTTGATCCTACAGGTGCCATCGTGGTTGGTGCAGATGTGACCAAGTGTACGGTAGATGCCAATGGCGCAATGACGACCACGGCTGGTGCACTGGGCTGTACCGCAGGCAATACCATGCGCGTAGCCCGTGGTGCAGACACTGAACGCCCTAACCGCATCTGGCTGTTCAAGTTCAACAAGAAACTGTCCGACTTCAATATCCCTTCCTGATATTGTCTTGCCGATAGAAAGCCGCTGTGAGTGATCAAACTCACAGCGGCTTTTTTCATTTCAATACCATCTCTTGCGACAGATAAGAATACACCGCCGACACCCGGCGCAAATGCCTGGCCTCGGTATGCGTTAGCAACCATAACTCAGTCTGGCATTCATCCAGCACATCGCTCAGTTGCACTACATCTTTGCGCCCCTGTGCGAGGAATAGCGGCAAGATACCCAGGCCCAAGCCTTGCCCCACCAGCTCTGCCACGGTGAGTATGCTATTGACCTTGTAGGTCGCCTGCAGCTTTGGGAAATGTTTCTTGCGCCATACGACAGAAGGATGTTCTGGCAAGGCATCATCAAGGGCTATCCAGTGATGACGCTGGGCGACATCGGCATCAAAGTGTTTTATCTTGCTGGTCTTGCCTGCGTACAAAGCCACCCGTATCGGGCCCAGATGCTTGCCTATCAAATGCTGCGGTGGCCGCTTGCTTGCCCGTATGGCAATGTCGGCATCGCGCCTGGTCAGACTGGCCAAGTCATTGCCCGCATGCAGGTCCAGGCTCAAGAGGGGATGCAGCAATTGCAAAGGCTTCAAGACAGGTGCCAGCAAGCCATGCAGTATGGTATCTGTAGTTGTGATGCGCACGGCTCCGGCGACCTGGTCTGGTTGCATTTGCATGGCTGAACGGGCAGCTTCCAGCTGCGCTTCCATTTGCTCTGCATGCACAGCCAGTTCCTGCGCCAGCTCATTGGCCTGATAACCTGTGCGCGAACGTTCAAACAGGCGCTGGCCCAGGCCTTTTTCCAGCTTTTGTATGCTGCGAAAGACGGTAGATGCATCCAGTGCCAGCCGTTCTCCCGCCTCAGCCAGCTTGCCGGTACGCACCAGCGCCAGCACCACTTCAAGGTCAGCAGCATTTAGTTTGTATTGTATTTTTGCATTCATAGTTTGCTCTACCGCCTATTTTCATTGCAAATGAGAAATCATATAGTAGCTCCATCAACTACTTTTTGGAGAACAAAATGACTCATTCAAATTCATCTGCAGACCAAGGCAGCAATGCCTACGGTATCACCCTGTTACGCCTCAGCCTGGGCATCATGTGGATAGCCCACGCCTTGCTGAAACTGTTTGTGTTTACCCTGCCCGGTACGGCGCAGTTTTTTACCAGCATAGGTTATCCGGGCTTTCTCGCTTATCCCGTTTTTGCGCTGGAATTACTGGGCGGCCTGGCACTGGTACTCGGCATCTACAGCCGCCAGGTTGCGCTGGCACTGGTGCCCATCATGGCGGTTGCCGCTACTGTGCATTTTGGCAATGGCTGGGTGCATACCAGCCCTAACGGTGGCTGGGAATATCCGGTTTTTCTGATCGTGACTTCAATCGCGCTCTGGTTACTTGGTGATGGTGCCTTTGCCTTGCGTCGTAGTTCACGCTTTTCACTGACATAAGAGAGGGGTAAATCATGAGCAATACATATACCCTGGTCAGCCACAAGCTTTGCCCTTATGTGCAACGCGCGGCCATTACCCTCGCCGAGAAAGGTCTGGAGTTTGAACGCATAGACATAGACCTGGCGAACAAGCCTGACTGGTTTCTGCAAGTGTCGCCACTGGGCAAGACGCCAGTGTTGCTGGTAGATGGACAAGCCATCTTTGAGTCAGCAGTCATTTGCGAATACCTCGATGAAACCACGCCACATCGCCTGCATCCGGAAGCTGCATTGGAAAGAGCGCAACACCGCGCCTGGATAGAATTTGCCTCAGCCACCCTGAATAACATAGGCGGTTTTTACAATGCCGCAGATGCGCAGATCCTGGACGCCAAAGTAGCAGAACTAAAAACTAAGTTTGCACAACTGGAAAAGCAACTGGGCGACGGACCTTATTTTTCAGGTGAAAATTTCAGCCTAGTAGACGCCGCATTTGCACCAGTATTCCGCTATTTTGATGTGTTTGAGCAGATAGCAGATTTTGGATTTTTTACTGGCCTTTCCAAACTACAAGCATGGCGGCGAACTCTGCAGGCACGGACTTCAGTACGGACTGCTGTCAGTGAAGACTATCCTGCTTTATTAAGCGCTTTCTTGCATGCACGTCATTCTGCCTTGTCAGCTTTGATGCCATAAAAAAACGGTGCAGATTTTTCTGCACCGTCTCTTTTGCATCTCAAAGATCAAAAAAGAATCAGAGATTGTTCTTCAAGAATTCCCACTTGGCCTTTTGCTGCGACCAAACCACCCAGTCACCGCGCGGGCCATGGCCTGCCCCCGGATACAATTGCAGGCTATAGTCCTTGCCATTCTTGATCAGTTCATCAATGAACATGATGGTATTTTGCGGATGGACATTGTCATCCATGGTGCCATGCATGATCATGATCTTGCCGCTCAGGTCCTTGGCTGCTTTCAGCACGCTACCCTTGTCATAGCCTTCTGCATTGTCTTGCGGCAGGCCCATGTAGCGCTCTGTATACACGCTGTCATACAGACGGTAGTCTGTGACTGGCGCACCGACGAAACCTATCTTCCAGGCCTTGCTGTGCGTCATCGCATACGAAGTCATATAGCCACCATAACTCCAACCATTCAGGGCTATCCTGTCCATATCTGCCCAGCCCTGTTTGCGCAACCATTCCAGGCCATCAAGCTGATCCTGCAATTCAAGCTGGCCCAGTTTTTTGTGTATGGGCCAGGCGCTGGCCAGGCCCTTGTTGCTGGCGCTGCGGTTATCCAGTACCCAGACGATATAACCTTGTTGCGCCAGGAAATGGTACAAAAGATTATTACTCCAGCGATCCACCACTTGTGATGCCATGGGGCCGGAATACAGATGCTGATAAACCGGATATTTCTTTTTAGGATCAAAGTCTGGTGGCAGGAACAGCAGACTTTCCATGAGGAAGCCATCACGCGACTTGATTTGTTGTTGCGTGACTTTGGCCAGTTTCAGGCTTTGCATTTTCTCAGGCACGCCGATATCATCAACCAGCTTTTGCGATACACCTTCTGCATTGAATACTGCCTGCCTTGGTGGCTGTTTAAGACTACTCCAACTATCGATGAAATGGGTATATGCGCTATTCCAGCGTGCATTATGAGTGCCTGATTCTGTCGTCAGTCTTTGCAGCTTGCTGCCATCGAGATTGACGGCATACACATCATTGCCTATGGGGTTGCGTTCATTGGCCGCAAAAAAAACTTTGCCTTTTGCTTCATCGACACCATAAACGCTGCGTATATCCCAGTCACCTTTGGTGATTGCACCTTTGAACTGATATTGCTGGTCATAGCGATACAGGTGATGGTGACCTGTGCGGTCAGATTCCCAGACAAAACTGCCATCTTTCAAAAATTGTGGCAAAGGCAAACGCTCTACCCAGGCCGGGCTGCTCTCGCGCAGCAATTGCCTGCTGCGGTATTGGGCATCATACAGGCGCAAATCCAGCCAGGTCTGCACGCGGTCTTGCCAGGATGCCAGCAATTTGCCGTCTGGTGTCCAGCCTACCTGTACGATCAGGGTTTCCTTGCCCGCATAAGGGTTTTCAGTCCAGCTGGTTTGGCCCGTCATATCAACAACACCGAGCTTGACTTCAGGGTTGGGGTCGCCTGCCTTGGGATAACGGGTGCGTTCGCTCTTGATCGGTTGCACATGATCACCACTCAAGGTATATACCGGCACCTTGCTCTCGTCAAAATTCAGGTAAGCGATTTTTTTGGAATCAGGTGCCCACCAGAATGCCCGTAAATGGCCACGGCCATAAATTTCTTCCATATAGACCCAGTCCAGACGGCCATTGAAAGTGGTTTCATTGCCACCGGTAGTCAGGCGTTTTTCTGTGGCAGTAGCAATATCGGTCAGGTAAATATCATTACCCCTCAGATAGGCGACCGATTCCAGGTCAGGTGACAGTATCGCTTCATCTTCTGCCTGGTCTGGCGTATGGGTAAGTTCTTTGACCTTGCCCCTCTGTAGATCCAGCAGCCATAAGTCATTTTTATACGTGAACAGGTAAGACTTCAGGTCGGGCTTGATTTGCGGTGTCAGTTTGTCTATCTGCGCTTTGGCTTCTTTTTCTGGTATGCCCGCAGCAGTCATCATCGCCAGAATATTGCCATCCAGGCTTAACACCTGTTTGTCCCAGGTCGCAGGGTTCACCACAAATTGCTGGACTATGCCATCCTTGCTTTCGGTTTCTATCAAACGGTTTTGCGCATCCCAAGCCAGGCGCGTCAGTGACGTGGTATCAAATTTTTCTTTTTTTGTCGGGTGATACAGCATTTCCAGACTCAATATGCCTTCTTGTGCCTGGGCAGCAGTGACTACCAGTAGCGGGAACAGGAACAACAGCTGCGACGCCTTGCTAAGTTTCATAAGACTCCTACTTTTTCCATTTGATTCATGCTGACCAGGCTTTTGAGCAGGCATGCGTGATCAGTTTTTTACGTAAAGGGATTATGACCGCGATGCAAGGCAGCAGTTCAAGTATTGGGGAACAAAATGGGGGAAAAGCACGGGGAAAGGCGGAAATACGGTGAAAAGCAGGAGTAGTACAGAATTAATGCAAAAACAGCGTATCCCGGCAAGCTTGTAACTGACCCGGCGCCCCGGGTCAGTCTGTCCTGGAAAATCTGCCTTTGGAAAACATCATCAAACTGAAAAACTGGTGTCAGGCCCATCATTATTTAAGCCCATCACTATCTGAATAAAGGGCTGAAGAATCAGCGATCAATAAGTCAGGGTAACAGTCACTGTATCGCTATACACGCCAGCGGTAACACTTTGTCCGGCAGGTACGCGACCATAGACGGAGATCGATTGGGCGGAGCCTGTACCTGTACCTATGGAGGTATCAGAACCTACAGTGTTACCCCAGACAGTGCTACGGCCAGAATCTTTGTAGAGGGAGTAATTCAAGGTGCCGCTGACCGAGCCTGTCATCTTGCGGACAGCGGTCGTTGCGCCTGAACCACCGCCAGCATCCAGGCCTACATTATAAGATGTGCCATTAGTGCAAGTGACGCTAACAGCAGCGCTGTTGTCGATCTGGCTGCTGGCATAGGTACCAAACGCCAGGGAAGCACCTGTGACGGAACAAGCTGACAGAACGGTAGCAGACACTGTCAGGCTACCAGTGGAGGTGGCAGCAAAACTGCTGGCAGAAACGCACAGGCAGACTGCAGAGAATAATGTTGTGATCAGACGGTTGCGGTTTGCGTTGGACATGATATTTTCCTTGGGCTAAATGATCTGGTTTAGGTATTGCTAGTTCTGTTGGAGGTCAGGTTTTTCGTGTTTCTGAATAACTGCGCTGTGATAGAACTTTATGCCAGGCCAGCCTTCTGTGATATCGGGGTAAACCTGAGTTTTGGCTTATGCAACTCAGGGTTTTCCTGATACAGGTAAAAATCGACAGGAAATAAAACAACAAAACAAATTAATAGAAATGCTGACCCCCTGCGGCAATAGCAGCTTGGGCAATAGCAGATCGGGTAATACCTGCTTGCATATCAATCGCAAGGCAGTGCCGACAAATTTAACCGGACATGGATGTGGCTGACCATGTCCCTGGTCAGCCAGCCCCGGAAAATTGACATATTATCAAAAAATAATCAAACAAGAATAAACAAAAACAAGCAAGGTCAAACATCGCCGAACATCGGCAAGATCAACATATCGCCAGACTTTATTGCCTGTGCGCACCTGAAAAGATAATCACCCCAGTGCAACGGAAGTTAATCATTAAACAAGTCAAATCAGTAAGTCAGGGTGACAGTAACGGTATCGCTATAAATGCCAACATCGGCATTCTGCCCGCCTGGCACCCTGCCATACACGGAAATCGATTGAGCAGAGCCTGTACCTGTACCAATCGCCGTATCGGAACCTACAGTATTGCCCCATACGGTACTCCGGCCAGAATCCTTATAAAGAGAATAGCTCAGGGTGCCGCTGATCGAGCCAGTCATCTTGCGGACGGCGGTGCTGGCACCTGAGCCACCGCCAGCATCAAGTCCAACGTTATACGCCGTACCATTGGTGCAGGTAATGCTGACGGCAGCACTATTATCAATCTGGGTATTGGTATAGCTGCCAAAAGCCAGGGATGATCCAGTCACAGAACAAGCCGATAAAACGGTAGATGACACTGACAGATTGCTATTCGAGGTAGCTGCCAAGCTGCTGGCAGAAATGCACAGGCAGACTGCGGGCAAAAACAGGTGAATGGGACGGATAAGGCGATTGCGGGTTGCGGCGGACATGATGATTTCCTCAGGCTGGATTATTGAACACTGTTGAAAGCGCGGTTTTCATATTTCTGAATAACAGTGCTTTGATGAAACTTTATGTCCAACCAGCTCTTTGCGATATCAGGATAAGCCTGAGTTTCGCCTATTGTGGCTCAGGGTTTTCCTGATGCAGGGAATACAATTAATTGTCCTTTTCAACACCACTTTCGTCCACAGCCCAGCCCACACCTCACTCATATTTCACTCATATTTCACTCATATTTCACTCATATTTCACTCATATTTCACTCATATTTCACTCATATTTCACTCATATTTCACTCATATTTCACTCATATTTCACTCATATTTCACTCATATTTTTCCCTACCTTAGTCAATATGTCAGCAAAATCGTGACCGTATCCAGATACGCTCCAGCCTTGACATTCTGTTTGGCAGCGATACGCCCATAAATAGAATAATTACGTATCACGGGCGCCACTACACTGAGCAGGTAACCATCATTGATGATGGTCGAACCTGCAGTACCATCCCCCATGATAGTGGTGCGCCCGGAATCACTGTAAAGCTGATACGTCATCTGTGAAACGCCACTGGTCATGATCCGCGATGCGACACTGCCCGTCAGGCCGCCATTGAGCTTGACGTTATAACTGACCAGTAATGACACCAGGGCATTGCAGGTCACCGTCAGCGTCCCGGTGATGTCAGAAGGCGTGTTCGACAATGGGTCATAGGTGCTGAAAGTCACTGGCAGCGTGGAGACCGTACAAGTCTGCGCTTGCGTCTGGAGACTGACGCTCAGCAGCAGAATAAAAAGTATTTTGCAAAAATGGCGCATGATCATTTACAGGTAAGTGGGCCCACGACAGGTATGGTTTCTTTTTTGGGGACACTGTCCGCACCAAGCCGGCATGTTGCACCGCTGGCGGTGATGATTTCCAATGTGTCTTCGACTTGCAATTCAGGGAAATAGGTTTCGCCGTCATAGCCGACGATCGCCCTGTTGCCCCCTTTTTTAACTTGCACAGAGCTGCCTACAGGGAGAAATTTACCTTCGCTGTCTTGCAGAATGATGCGCACACCCAGCGCTCTGGCAAGCTTGAAATGGACGATGACACCGTTGCGGTTTTGTGGCTTGACGGTATATTCGGAGACGCCGATTTGCACATCCATAGGCAAATCGCGCAGATCAAGAGAAATTTTATTGGCTTCGTAAGAACGCAGATCAGGTATCAGCAACTTGCCGCGCGCATCTGTGCGGCCTACCATGCGGTTTTCGGCAAACACGGCAACATTGCTGATGCCGCTGGCATTCACCACGGCAAAGCTGTCATCAATCCAGTTGGACAAAAACAATGAACTGTCTGCCCACACCAGCGCACCACGCAGATTGGCGCGCTCGCTCGACAGATTGCCAGATTGCGAAACTGCAAGGCTGACACGGGCAGCATTTGCCCGGTAACTGAACTCTGCCAGTCGCTGGGTATAGTCACCTTCATTGTCTTGCAACTGCCAGCCTATGTCACCCACCTGTATCGCCGGACGGGAAGCCTGCACAGAAAAATTACGCAAACCTCCGCCCGTGGTGTAGCTGGTGCTGATACTGTCTTTGGTACCCAGAGCCATCAGCAAACCTACAGTCAGGCCATAACTCTGGTCAGTGCGGTTCTTGAAACCGGTCAGAAAAAAATTGGCACGATTGAAGATGGATTTGAAATACGAGAAGGACAATATATCGGCATCAAGCTGCCTGATCTCGGGCATGCTTTCTGTACCGGGCAATGTGGTTTTCGCTGATGTGTAAGCCAGGTTCAGCGAACCATATTGCTGAGAATACAAACCCAAGCTGGCTGTCAGCAAGGAGCGTGGTACGGGTGATCCGTAGATGGCACCAATGTCGCGATAAAAGCGGTCAGCCTGCATCTTCGATACCGAAAAACTGGCAGCCTCAGCACGCCTTTCAAAACCAAGCAGATATTGCATGCCCTGCTGGCCTGCATTGCTGCTGCGACTGGCTGCGGCGCTGAGTACACCCCAGTCGCGCACCGTGGTTGCCAGACCCAACCCTGCCTGCCGAAGGCCAGCCGTCGCCTCTGCATGCCCTTCCAGTGTGAGCGTCGGTGACCAGCCATACCGTACTGAACCTGAGGCCACGAGGCTGCCATAATCACTGCTCTGGACACCATAATTCTTGCGCAAGGAACCCGCTTCAGCGGAATACGATAGCAAACCATCGCGCAACAGTTTTTCGCTGGCATAGAAAGAGATATTCCTGAAGGTCTGGCGTCCCAGTGCATCTGTCACTGCCAGTGACATGGTGCCGGCACCAGTGGCAATGGGAGGGCGCCGTATTTCAAACGGCCCTGGTGGTACGGTCTCGGATAACTGCCGTATGCCATTGAGGAACAGGTCCACATTCGACGCGACCACGGCTTCCCCCCGCAAGTCCGGTGTAGGGAACGTCACCAGATCAGGCCGCAAACTGAAATCGGTAGAAAGTTGCAAACCACCTATCCGTACCGGTCTGGACCAGTTCAGGCCATTGCTGATGAAGTCACCGGCCCGGTAGCGATGCAAGCTGCCCGGGCTGGAATAAGTATAGGTAGTATCAAGCCGCCGGGAACTGGCCTTGCCCTCATGTGCATAGGCCAGGCCAGTGCTGCTAAATACGTGCGGACCATAGAAAGTGCGTGCCTCAGTGAGAGCACTGACACCCCTGCTGCTGCCAGTCTGGGTTGCCAGCACATCGTAATTGAGTAAGGCACCAGGATGTTTATCTGCCAGTGTCAGGGCATCCGCTTCTGCTACAACAGCCTGCAATTGCGTGGTGCTCAACAGGTCTGGCCGGACCTTGATGTTAATCGTCTGCGCTCCCATGTCCAGTTGCACATCTGCGGCAAAACTGGCCAGGTCTATCAGTTGTTTTGGCGCAGCGTTCAAGCGTATGCCAGCGGCCTGCAATTCCTCCACGCTGGCAAACAGTTTGCCAGCGCGCCTGGTAAATTGCATGACACTTTGCGTTTGACGCCCATTCACGCTGACCTCCAGTAACAATATCTCATCTGCCGGAGCCGCATGCAGTGCACCAGTCAGACAGAACAGCATGGCACTCCCGGCCAATAATCTCATGGCAAGACAGTAGTTTCCACTTCGACAGGTCCGGTATCGGATGTCGCATAAATTTTCACGGGCAGCCCTGCCTTGAGTTCGGCACTGGGTTCAAATTCGTAGCGCCGCCTGGCACCAGCCAATGCATAAGGATTCGCCGCAGCCTTGGGAGATAGCCGCTTTCCATCTGGCAAACCCAGACTGATGTTGAGCAACTTGGCACGCTGTCCGCCAAAATTTTCTACTACGATGGCTTGCTTGCCACCAGCTTCGACACGCCAGTTGATTTTGGGAGATTGTATTTTTTCCGGCTGTATGAACACCGGCATGGAGATGCGGAATTTGAATTTCACTGCAGACTGTTCAGCGTCAGGAATTTCATCTATCAGCAAGCGATAGGCGAGTTCGACATTGCTGGTCAGAGGCTTGCGCGATATCACACGTATGACTTGCGCAGCGCCTGGCTCAATCACAAACATGGGGGGGCTGATGAGCAAGGCCTCGCTACTGTTGAGCTGGTCATCATTGTCCAGTTGCGTCCATTCATAAGCACGCACCTGGAGAGAGACAGGATGATCGTCCTTGTTGACGATGCGTATCACCCCGGCGCTGCGGTTCATGCTCAGGTCGAGCACAACGGGAGCTATCTCAAAGTTGGAAGCCTGGGCAGGCAAGCTGCCTGCAAAAAACCCTAGGCCTAAAATTAAAACACATGCATAAGGAAACATGACGTCTCCTCCATAGCGAGGTTTTACATCAATAGGTCAGGGTAATGCTCACTACCTCATTTTGATGAAGAGGTGCAGCTACCTGACCAGCCGGGATACGACCATATACAGGCAGATTTTGCAGATTGCCATTACCGGTAGAGCTTATGGCATGGTTGTCAACGGCGGGTAGCGACTGCTTTCCACGTGCACGGTTCTGGGAAAAAGCATAGTCCAGTGCCGTACTCACGGTGCCCGACATTTGCGTGGCATCGGCTCCATTTCCCAGACTCAGCACATAGGCTGTGCCTTGCGAACAATTGACGCCGATATTACCTGCCTGCTCTACAGGCACGACTTCATGTCTCGCGGAAGAAGTTGCCGAACCATTCACAGTGCAAGTTGGCACAACCACTGCAGATACTGCCAGGCTGGCAGTACGATTTTCTGCCAACGCTGGTTCCAGTATAGCAAGCAAGCTGGCAAATATTGCCAATTTAGTTATCGAATTTAGCAATATCTTATATTTGTTGAAAAAAATACACATATCCTGGTATGAAGTTGAAAACGCCAGATCCTTGAAATCAGCAGGTAAAAACATACCGCTTGCCGGCAAATTATGCATTCACCGTCAAATAAGGATCTATTTTGACAAAAAATTACAAATAATTCTATAATTATTGCTAATATCTAATTAGCAATAAAGCTTTTTAAGCATCGCAATTGTCTTATTTGCAATTAACACAAAGCAAATTCTCCAAGACATGCGCGGATACCGTCATTATCCGTCATCTGCATGCAAAATCGCTCTATTAAACAATATTTTTCCTTCTCAAATCATGCTGGAAGGCAAGCACCTGATGAGCATACCTCTACGTGTTTTACTGGTAGAAGATGTCAGCGAAGATGCCGAGCTGATCGTTCGCGAACTCAAACGCGGCGGGTTCGCACCCGACTGGCTGCGGGTAGATAACGCCAGGGCCATGCAAGACGCCTTGAAGCAGGCCAAGTGGGACATCGTTATCTGCGACTATTCCATGCCTGCTTTCAGCGGTCTGAAAGCATTGGAGCTGCTCAAGAGCCTGAAGCTACATATTCCCTTCTTCATCACTTCAGGCACCATAGGCGAGAACACGGCTCTGGAAGTCATGCGCGCTGGTGCGGATGATTTTTTCCTCAAGCAAAATATCACGCGCCTGCCTCTGGCCATAGAAAGGGAATTACGTGACTCGGCACTGAGGCGCAAGAAAATGGCCAGTGAAACTGCCTTGCGCGAAATGCAGGTGCGTTTTCATGCCTTCATGAATAACGCCCCCATGCCCGCCTGGATCAAGGACAAGGACTTGCGCTATGTGTATGTGAATACAGCCCAGGCCAGTTTTTTTGGCATGGCACCCGCAGAGATGATAGGTTGCGATGATTTTGACCTGATGTCGATAGGCGCGGCACAAACCTCACGTCATCATGATGAGCAGGTACTGGCCAGCAGTGCCAGCGTCAGCACGCAGGAAACCATCGCTGACGAAGGCCTGACTGCACGCATACTGAACATCACTCGCTTCCCGCTAGGCATGGATGAGGGACAGCCCATGGTAGCCGGGCTGGCGATGGACGTGACCGCTGAGGTACACAACCAGGAACACCTGAAAGCTGCCAACCAGCGTTTGCAGCTATTATCCGGCAGCATCATCGAAGTCCAGGAAAGGGAGCGCCAGCATCTGGCGCGCGGCCTGCATGACGATGTAGGGCAATCACTGACTGCCCTGAAGATCATGCTGCAGGCAGCGCAAAAAGCTGATGATGAAGTCCGGCACACCAGGCTGCAGGAAGGTGTGGAACTGGTCGCCAGCATCTTATCGCAGGTACGCACCCTGTCGCTGGAGCTGCGCCCACCCCAGCTGGACAACCTGGGCCTGGTATCAGCGTTGCGCTGGTATGTGGAAAGCAAGTCTTCCAGTGATGGTTTGCGCGGCTGGTTTGAATATGAAGGCCAGATCAGCAAGCTGCATCCGGATATTGAAAACACCTGTTTTCGCATCGTACAGGAAGCCATCACCAATATCCTGCGGCATGCGCAGGCCAGCAATATTTGGGTCAGGCTGGATAAGAATGAAAGCAATCTGATTTTACGCATACGTGATGATGGCAAGGGCTTTGATGTAGACCAGGCGCGCGAAAATGCCGTGCTGGGCAATAGCTTTGGCCTGTTGAACATGGAAGAGCGCGCATTGCTGTTAGGGGGCACGATGGACATCACGTCATCTCCCGGGGCGGGAGTGAATATCGATGTGCTGCTGCCCTTCACACCTCATATCAGGGGGTTCACATGATGAACATACGCATTTTGCTGGCAGATGATCATGCACTGGTACGCAGCGGCATACATTCCCTGCTCAAGACCATGCCAGGTATACAGGTAGTGGCCGAGGCTGCCGATGGCGCCGCGGCCCTGATGGAGGCAGAAATCCACAAACCTGATCTGGCCATCCTCGACATCGCCATGAAAGGCATGAATGGCATAGAAGCAGTACGCCATTTCCGCGCCCGTTGCCCGGATGTCAAACTGCTTATGCTGTCGATGTACAGCAGCGAAGAATATGTGATGCAGGCCTTGAACGCTGGTGCCAGTGGTTATTTGCTGAAAGACTCGGCAAGCTATGAGCTGGAAAAAGCCATACGCCAGGTCATGCAGGGACAACGCTATATTGATTCATTCCTGTCGCCACAGGCACTGGAGCAATACATGCGTCGTGTCGCTGAAAAAGGAAGCAACATAGAAATCCTGACACCAAGGCAAAGGCAGATACTGCAACTCATTGCTGAGGGCGACAACACCAAGGAAATTGCCTACCGCCTCAATCTCAGCGGTAAAACGGTGGAAACCCACAGGGCCCAGTTGATGGACCGCCTGGACATCCATGACGTACCCGGTTTGGTGCGTTATGCGATACGCATAGGGCTGACGACGGCAGAAAAATAAGGCCTGCGAGCTTAGCGCGGACGAGCAGATAAGGCACGCATCACATCTGCCAGCCATCACAGCCTTCAGCCAGCATTCAATAGCCCCGGGCCCCAGCACCATCCTTCACTCAGGATGGTGCCTTGTTGGTGACAGTCCAGTACAGGCCGACCTGGGCCACAACATTCATGAAGGCATCGAAATCAACAGGCTTGACGAGGTAACTATTGACGCCGAGTTTATAACTCTCGGTCACATCACTGCATTCTGCTGACGAGGTCAGTATCACCACCGGGATAGACTTGGTCTTGTTGTCTGCCTTCAGGTATTTCAATACCTCTATCCCATCCATCTTGGGCATTTTGACATCCAGCAAAACCAGCTTGGGATTGCCAGTCCTGCGTCTGGTATAAGCGCCAGTACAGAAAAGGAATTCCAATGCCTCGGCACCATCTTTGACCCAGGTCAGCTTATTGCCAAAATTATGCTTTTTGAGAGCACGCATGGTCATTTCTGCGTCGTCTTCACTGTCTTCTACCAATAAAATTTCTG
Source organism: Undibacterium sp. Tian12W (assembly GCF_049339405.1). Classification (NCBI taxonomy): domain Bacteria; kingdom Pseudomonadati; phylum Pseudomonadota; class Betaproteobacteria; order Burkholderiales; family Oxalobacteraceae; genus Undibacterium; species Undibacterium sp. Tian12W. The sequence continues at coordinate 262,685 of NZ_JBMPPK010000004.1, read as the reverse complement.
CAGCATCGATATCATCCATTCTGTGCTCCTATTGGTAATGAAAAAAAGAAAGTGGCCCCCTGGTTCAAGCTCGACTCGGCCCAGATACGGCCACCATGGCGCTTCAGGACTCTTTGCACTATCGCCAGACCGACACCCGTACCACTGAATTCGCTACTGTGATGCAGGCGCTGGAACACGCCAAACAGTTTGTCGTAGTATTCCATGTTAAAGCCCACACCATTGTCTTTGACGGCATACACTATCTCGTCACCTTCAATCACACCGCTGATTTGCACTGCCGGCTTCTCAGCCTTGCTGCTGTATTTGATGGCGTTAGATAACAGATTGAGCCAGGCTTGCTTCAACAAGGCGCGGTCAGCCAGGGCAGCAGGCAATTTGTCGAGTATTATTTCCGGCGCATTTTCTGTCTGTTGCAAAGACTCATGAATGGCTTCCCTGACCAGCGCCGTCATGTCCAGGTCAAACTTATGCACGTCTTGTCGTCCGAGACGTGAAAATGCCAGCAGATCATCAATCAGCATACCCATGCGCTGGCTGTTCTTGCGTATGACAGACAGGTAGCGCAGTGCACTGCTATCGAGTTGAGCGGCGTAATCTTCTTCCAGCATGCGGCCAAAGCCATCTATCGCCCGCAAGGGGGCGCGCAAATCGTGAGAAACCGAATAGCTGAAGCTTTCGAGATCGGCAGTGCGCTCAGCGACACGTTGCTCCAGGGTGGCATTGAACCCACTCAAATCCTGATTAAGCCTGGCCAGCTCATGCGTTCTTTCTTCCACCTTCAATTCCAGATCCAGGTTTGACTGATGCAAAGCCAGCTCCAGCTCAGACCTGTGCACATTGAGTTTTTTCAACAGCCAGAATGCATACAGCAGCATCGCAAAGCCTGTCATATTCCCGAGAATGATGATGACGATAGTACTGGCGGTACTTTGCTCTGATTCCTGTTTTCTTTGTAGCAGCAATTGATTTTCAGCACTCCTGAATTGCTGCATCAACTGTATCAGGGACTGGAATTCCAAAGGCGTGCGGCCTTTTGCCAGGGCGGCATTGGCGCCTGTTGCCAATATCTTGCTGGCAGCGTCTATGGTTGGTGCCAGCCTGGCTTCCAGCTCCTGCAATCTGGCATACTGCGCCCGGTTATCCTTGGTCAGTTTCTTCAGCTCATTGAGCCTGAATTGTATATTGCTGACTAGATTATTTAATTCTTGCCGCTCATTTGCGGTCGCTGCAAGCGTCAGGTAAGTAGCCACCTCGTCCGACAGAATCTTGACTTCATAAGTGTGTTCGACCCAGGTATTGCGCGCATCCAGAGCACGCAGGCTGCCATAAGAAACGATCATGGTGGTAGCCAGCACCGTCACAGCCACGCCCAGGAAAACATAGAGATTGGATTCACCTTTGGCCAGCACGTCTTGCTCAGTACGCTCCAGCATCAGCGCAGCGGCAAACATGCTCATGGAAAACCCTGTCATGAAAGCCATGCGGGGAAATCCATACCAGCTATAGGCAAGATCCAGCAACAGCATGTAACCGACCATGCCCAGCACACTGATGGTCAGCATCACGCCTGCGGCGGTACGCGGTTTGATAAAAAAATTATTTTTGCCGCGCAGCAGACCCGCTCCACCAAACAGAAAAGCCACTGCGGTGTTGGGTGCCATGCGGCCGGGATGAGGATTGGCATCGCCATACCATTGATGAATACCATCGAGGTCTATGCCCAGGCTGACATTGAAGAGATTTTCTATCAACATCAGGATGGCAATGACAACAATCACGGCACCGATAGCATTACGTGCCAGGGGTGCCTGCCTGGGGAAATAAACCGGCAACAAGAATGCCAGCCCGGCCAGAAAAAAACAAAAAGCCGTATAGAACACCATGACCGTGCTGCTGTAAAACACCTTGACCAGATAAGTGTTCTGGCTAAGCCAGGCTACCATAGTCATCGCGCCTGTCAGCAATAAGCACAGACCAATTAAACCTACCGATTTGAGACGCATCATTTTCCGACTCCCATCAGTTGCCTGTGTGGATGAATACAAATTCATCAGCAAGTTTCACTGCGGTAAATCTAACTATGCTTGCAATCCATAATCAATGACGGCAAGCAAACCAGAGAAGATGGGGTTTCCTATTCAAGCTGGTTTGTATAGGCAAAAATCAATAGCATTTCAATAATTTATAAATTTAGCATATCAGAAAATTAATGAATATTCACGGGAATTTTGCTCAATTCCGCAAGCACTTACTTTCGATACCAGGCGGCAAGCACACTTACACTCAAGCTATCGATGTACAGTGTCTTTAAGCTGGTATTAATTAAGATTGTTGATACGCAGCGACCTGTTTTAATGCAACGATCGCGGCACTCATCCCTACATCTTTCCCAGGGACTGGTTTTTAGTCGCTAATGAGCTGGTCTGATATGACATCATTTCCCTGTATTTCAGCGCGGCTAGCTAACTGATCAACAGCCAATGTCAGTGAACAAATGGAAATACGTAAAAATGGAAACAAAAAGAAAAAACCCACCGTTATTGCTAACGATGGGTTTTTAATTTGGTGCCGACTGCCGGAATCGAACTGGCCACCTGATGATTACAAGTCAACTGCTCTACCAAATGAGCTAAGTCGGCGAAACTTTTTTCGTTTTTGCTTCGTTGCCGTTGCATTCCCGAAGACCAAGATTATAGGCTATTTTATTATTTTTAGCGAGGGCTTTTCTGATTTTTTTTCAGATTTTTTTGGTTCTTCTTCAGAAAGCTGCTTTTCCACTGGTGCAGGCGCACTTTTTACCGATGCCAGGCCCAGCACAGGCTTGCTGATTTCTTCAGCTTCTGCGACAACTGCTTCGCCTTCTTCAGGCGTTTCGCTGAGATCAACTTCAAATGCCATGCCCTGGCCGTTTTCGCTGGCATACACGGCCAGCACATTTTCTACCGGCACATAGATTTCGCGTGAGACACCGCCAAAGCGGGCTTTGAAGGCAACTGCATCATTATCCATCTTCAGGCCACTGGTCGCGCCAAAACTGATGTTGAGTACAATCTCACCATTCCTGACGAATTCCATAGGCACGCGCGCAGCATGGTTGACCTTGACCGCCATGTAGGGGGTAAAGCCATTGTCGGTGCACCATTCATAGATGGCACGCATAAAATAAGGTTTGGTGGATATTTCTTGCATGTGTATACGATAAATGCGATAGCTGCGATAGATGAAAATGTACTTTAGGCGGTACTTGCGAATACTGTAAAACTTACTCAAGCATAGGCGTAGTGCCCAAAAACAACAAGGCTGATATGCATCAGCCTTGTTATCTTATCCTGAAATTGCCTTGCTTATCTGCGCATGACTTTTTCAGATGGTGTCAGTGCTTCGATATAGGCAGGACGGGAGAATATACGTTCTGCATATTTCATCAAAGGTGCTGCTGTCTTCGACAATTCTATACCGTAGTGATCAAGACGCCACAACAACGGGGCAACGGCCACGTCGAGCATAGAGAACTCATCACCGAGCATGTATTTGTTCTTGACGAACAAAGGTGCCAGCTGGGTCAGGCGATCGCGAATTTCTGCGCGGGCCTTGTCCTGCACTTTGGCCGACGCGGTGTTCTTGTCGTTTTCCAGAGTGTGGACGTGGATGAACAATTCTTTTTCAAAATTGAACAACATCAGACGGGCGCGGGCGCGTTGCAGCGGGTCTGCCGGCATCAGTTGTGGATGCGGGAAGCGCTCATCGATGTATTCGTTGATGATATTGGATTCATACAATATCAATTCACGTTCAACCAGGATAGGTACCTGACCATAAGGATTCATGGTCGAGATATCTTCAGGCTTGTTAAACAGATCAACATCACGGATTTCAAAATCCATGCCTTTTTCAAACAGGACCAGACGGCAACGTTGAGAAAATGGGCAGGTTGTACCCGAATAGAGAACCATCATTTTTATAGTTCCTTAGAAACGATCAGGGCGAGGAGCCAGTTTTGCGCACCTCACCCCAGGGATTACACGTCCGTTTACGACGGAGAAAAACGGACGATCTCAAAAAATTCCGGGCTCATGCCGCTAGCAGCACAAGCCAGAAACCTTACATTTATTTTACTTCTTTCCAGTACGATGCGTTCAGACGCCATGCCAGCGTAGCCAGCGTAGCGAGGAACAACAAGACCCAGACGCCCAGGCGCTTGCGTGTGCTTTGCGCCGGTTCGCCCATCCACTGCAGATAAGCGACGAGGTCGCCAACCGCATTGTCATACTCTATCTTGTTCAAGGTGCCAGGCGTTACCGTTTCAAAGCCAGCGAACTTGTGAACCTTTTTGGATTCATCATGCGGGTCGCTTTCTTCTACCATCTTGACGGTACGTGTACCTTGCAGTTCCCACAGTACATGTGGCATGCCTACGTTAGGGAACACCATATTGTTCCAGCCGGTAGGACGGGATTCATCCTTGTAGTAAGTACGCAGGTAAGTGTAAATCCAGTCTGCACCTGTGCCGTCGCCAGATGCCTTGGCACGGGCAATCACGGACAAATCAGGAGGCACTGCACCAAACCAGTCCTTGGCATCCTTGGCGGACAAGGTGGTTTTCATCAGGTCGCCGACTTTTTCGCCAGTGAACAACAGGTTTTGCTTGATCTGCTCATCTGTCAAACCGATATCTTTCAAGCGGTTGTAACGCATGGCGGATGCAGAGTGGCAGTTCAGGCAATAGTTGACGAACAGCTTGGCACCGTTTTGCAATGCTGACAAGTCAGTAGAACGATCAGGTGCGTGGTCCAGTGGGAACGTGCCGCTATTCGCCAATACCATTGCAGGAGCAAATGCCAGCACAGCGATCAGTTTTTTAAGTAATTTCATGCTTATTCTTCCTCGCTTTTTCTCAGTGCGCTGCAAATGTTACGCGCTTGGGCACAGGCTTGAATGTACCCATAGCACTCCACCATGGCATCAGCAGGAAGAAGCCGTAGTAAATAATCGCGCAAACCTGGGAGACACGCTCACGAACTGGTGAGGGTGGCTCAACACCGAGGTAACCCAGGGCAACAAAGGCGATACCAAACACGATATACACATATTTGTGCCAGTCAGGACGGTAACGTATGGATTTAACCGGAGAAACATCGAGCCAAGGCAGGAAAGCCAGGATCACGACAGAGCCGCCGAACAATACCACACCCCAGAATTTAGCATCGAGTGCGCCTGGCATCATGCCTGCGATAGCGATCAGAGCAATTGCGGCAATCGCGATCTTCAGCAACTGTGGCAGCTTGGTAGTCAGCCAGATCAGGGCCACATAAGCAGCAGCACCGGCCTGCACCACGAACAGGAACTCGGAAGTAGTTGCACGCAGAATCGAGTAGAAAGGCGTGAAGTACCAGGTCGGGGCAATATGTGAAGGCGTTTTCAGCGAATCAGCCGGGATAAAGTTGTTGTACTCAAGGAAGTAACCACCCATTTCCGGTGCAAAGAACACAACTGCACTGAAAATTGTCAGGAACACAGTCACGCCAAAGATATCGTGGAAAGTGTAGTAAGGGTGAGAAGGCACGCCATCAACAGGGTGACCATCAGGGCCCAGGTTTTCTTTGATTTCGATACCGTCCGGGTTATTCGAACCCACTTCATGCAAGGCGATCAAGTGAGCAACCACCAGACCCAGCAGGACCAGAGGAATGGCGATGACGTGGAAGGAGAAGAAGCGGTTCAAAGTCGCATCAGACACCACATAGTCACCACGGATCCACAAGGACAGATCAGGACCAATGAAAGGAATGGCACCAAACAGATTAACAATAACCTGAGCACCCCAGTAAGACATCTGGCCCCATGGCAGCAGGTAACCGAAGAAAGCTTCGGCCATCAGGCACAGGAAAATCGCGAAACCGAACAACCAGATCAGTTCACGTGGCTTGCGGTAAGAACCGTACAAAAAGGCACGGGTCATATGCAGATAGACCACGATGAAGAATGCCGAAGCGCCGGTCGAGTGCATGTAACGCACCAGCCAGCCCCATGGCACATCACGCATGATGTATTCAACAGAAGCAAACGCCAGGTTCGCATCTGGTTTGTAATGCATGACCAGGAAAATACCGGTAACGATCTGGATAACCAGTACCAGCATCGCCAGGGAACCAAAGATGTACCAGAAGTTGAAGTTCTTTGGCGCGTAATACTTGCCCCATTGATCATTCCACAGCTTGGTCAGCGGAAAACGGGAATCAACCCAGTTCAAGGCCTTGTCCACGACAGGAGCATCTGCCGGAAGTTTTTTCTCAACAAATGCCATGATCAGGCCTCGCCTTTCTCATCTTTACCGATGATGATTTTAGTATCTGACAAAAACATGTGACGAGGCACATCCAGGTTTTGCGGAGCTGGCTTGTTTTTATATACACGTCCAGCCAGATCGAAGGTCGAACCGTGGCATGGGCATAGAAAGCCGCCTTTCCAGTCATCTGGAAGAGATGGCTGAGCACCTTCCTGGAATTTGGAGCTTGGGGAGCAACCCAGGTGCGAGCAAATACCTACTGCAATCAGGATGTCGCTATGTTCTTTGCGTGAGCGGCTTTGCTTGTCGCAGTACTCTGGCATGTCCATGGTGTAAGGCTTTTCCGATTTTGGATCGGCAACCTTGTCTTCAGTCTTGGCCAGACTCGCCATCATTTCTGGTGTGCGCTTCAAAATCCATACTGGCTTACCACGCCATTCAGTGGTTTGCATTTCGCCTGGCTTCAAGGACGAGATGTCCACTTCCACCGGTGCACCTGCAGCCTTGGCACGCTCGGATGGCTGGAAAGTGCTTACCAGCGCACCTGCCGTTGCCAAGCCTGCCACACCGCCCGCCGCGCAAGTGGCGACGAGCAAACCGCGACGGCCGGAATCGACCTGCTTTTCGATACTCATACCAACCCCAATCTGTCAATAATCAAAAACTGATGAAGCAAAACCCAGCTTCTAGCAACCTTAAATTATAAATGACCCGGATATGGTTTTAAAGAAAAAGATATCCGAAACGCCAACTTGCTGGCTTTTTTCAACAATTCAAGCCCGAATGGCATGTGCGGGCTGGCTGAATTTGCACTTTGAGCACAAAATCATAGGTAATAATAAATATTTAAGGCTGGAGAGAAAACAAAATTGACAAAAAACTGCAGGCTTTTCCCCTGCTTTGGGCATTAAAATCTGGATAATTACATTTTGTGCATGCATTTTTGTCGTTTATTCTGCAGCACAATGAGGTATTTATCTGCGCCTCGTCCTCTGTTTATGATTTATTTACCAGTTTCTCACCGGAGAATTTCTATGTCCATGTTGCATGAATTTAAAACCTTTATCAGCCGCGGCAACGTCGTTGATCTGGCTGTCGGCGTCATCATTGGTGCTGCCTTTGGCAAAATCGTTGATTCCCTGGTAGGCGATATTGTCATGCCTGTCATCGGCCGTATCGTTGGTGGACTGGACTTTTCAAATTACTACATACCGCTGAATGGCCAGGGCACGCATCTGGTGCTGGCAGAAGCCAAAAAAGCAGGTGGCGTTATCGCTTATGGTAATTTTGTGACTGTCAGCGTAGGTTTCGTTATCCTGGCGTTTGTGATTTTCCAGATGGTCAAACTGGTCAATGCGCTCAAAAAGGCAGAGCCTGCACCGGAACCTGCGCCAGAAGTCACGCCTGAAGATGTGTTGTTGTTGCGTGAGATCAGGGATGCTTTAAGGAAGTAATTGCTGTTGAGGTTGCTATTGAACATATCACCTCAGACTGAGGTGCTATACATGATTGGCCGCTCCTCTGTAGGAGCGGCTTCAGCCGCGAATGCCGGACAAAACTGCATGACCGATGGAATCAACTGATCGCGGCTAAAGCCGCTCCTACGAAATCAGGTGATTCCCGGATTGCCATAAGCTACGCGCAAAATATATCCCTACCCTTACATATCCCTAACCTCACACCGGATTATCGATATCCACAAAGCTGTGCTGCACTCCGAAAGTGTCAGCAATGAATGCCCCCAGACTCTGCACGCCAAAACGCTCGGTCGCATGATGGCCGCAGGCGATGTAAGCCACACCTGATTCGCGTGCCAGGTGTACTGTCGGTTCAGATATTTCACCACTTAAATAGACCGAGGCACCTGCCGTAATCGCCTGATCCAGCATGTTCTGCGCAGCTCCTGTGCACCAGGCCACCCGGCCCACAGGTGCTGCCGGATCACCGATCAGCAAGGGTTTGCGGCCCAGCTTGAGCTCTATGTGCAAGGCCAGGTCAGCAAGGGTAGCAATGGCTTTGTCTTCCAGAGTCCCCAGCCAGGCCAGATCATTTTCACCAAAGCGCCCATCGGCACTCAGACCCAGGCGACGGGCCAGGCCTATGTTATTGCCCAGCTCTGCATGGTTATCCAGCGGCAGATGGTAGGCGAACAGGGAAATATCATTTTCCAGCAAGAGTTTCAGGCGGCGCTGCTTTTGCCCTATGACGCGCATGTCTTCGCCGCGCCAGAAATAACCATGGTGTACAAGGATGGCATCTGCCTGCAATTCCACGGCTTTTTCCAATAATGCTAAACTGGCAGTCACACCGCTGACTATATGTTTAATGGTGTTGCGCCCTTCCACCTGTACGCCGTTTGGGCAATAATCACGAAAATTATTTACTTGCAATTCTTTTGCCAGGAATTGCGCTAATTCGTCCCGATTCACTGATTTCATACTGATTCTCACTATGCGTCGTCTTTGGTTATTGTTTGCCCAAACTGTCACTGTCGGTCTGGCGCTCTGGTTCATTGTAACCACCTTGAAACCAGACTGGGTAAAAGCTGGCTATAACAGCAGACAAACCCAGACCCTGAATGCCGGTGCGATCGTTAAGGAAGCGCCTGCCAACAGCGTCCCCGCGCAAAGTTCGTATGGTGCAGCGGCCAAGAGGGCCATGCCCTCGGTGGTGAATATCTTCACCTCGAAAGAGGTACGCCAGCGCCGCAACCCGCTCTTGAATGATCCTTTCCTCAGGCGTTTTTTTGGTGACCAGCAAAACCCGCAGGCCGAACGCCTGTCCAGCCTGGGTTCAGGTGTCATCGTCAGTTCTGAAGGTTATATCCTGACAAATAACCATGTGGTGGAAGCCGCTGACGATATTGAAGTTGCCCTCGCGGATGGCCGCAAAGCCAGCGCCAAGATAGTCGGCACTGACCCGGAAACTGATCTGGCTGTCATCAAGATCGATTTGCCGGATTTGCCTGCGATTACCCTGGGCCGCTCCGACACCGCCAGTGTCGGCGACGTGGTGCTCGCCATAGGCAATCCCTTTGGCGTAGGACAGACGGTGACCATGGGCATCATCTCTGCGCTGGGACGTAATAACCTGACTGACAACGCCTTTGAAAACTTTATCCAGACAGACGCTGCCGTCAACCCAGGCAACTCGGGTGGTGCGCTGGTGGATGTGAATGGTAATCTGCTCGGTGTCAATACCGCGATTTACTCACAGACCGGGGGCTCGGTAGGCATAGGTTTTGCGATACCGGCAAGCACGGTCAAACAAGTCATGGAATCCATCATCACCAATGGCCAGGTAGTGCGCGGCTGGATAGGTGTAGAGCCGCAAGACATCACGCCAGAGCTGGCTGACAGCTTTGGCCTGAAACAAAAATCCGGTGCCATCATCGCTGGCGTCATACGCGGCGGCCCGGCTGACAAGGCAGGCATGAAGCCTGGCGACATCCTGATCGCGATTGAGGGCAAGCCCGTCGGTGACACTACGCAAATGCTGAACCTGGTGGCACAACTGAAGCCAGGCAACAAGGCCAAGGTCACGGTCCTGCGTGACACCAAGGAACCAACACTGGAAATCCTGATAGGCAAACGCCCGTCAGCACGTAAAGAAGAAAACCGGGAATAGAAATCCATGCATCTGATTGACTTGCAAGCTTATTTGTCCGAACTGGGCGACAACAATAACCGCGCCTGGTTTGTCATGAACAAACCGCGTTATGACATTTTGCGGGCAGAATTTTTACAACTGGTCACTGAGCTGATCACAGAGATCAGCAAGTTTGATCCTGCCATTTTGGGCCTGGAACCCAAAAAAGCCTTGTTCCGCATTAACCGCGACGTGCGCTTTGCGCATGACAAATCGCCGTACAAGACTACCTTCTCCTCTTCCATCCTCCCTAGCGGACGCAAGAAGCCCAGTGAAGGTGGCGGACCCGCTTATTATTTCCAGATGGATGGTACAGGCCGGCTGTTCTATGCGGTCGGTGAATACATGCCTCCGTCAGACCGTCTGAAGGCAATCCGCAATCACATCGTCGCTGACCCGGATGGTTTTGCCAAGGTCTTGAAGGACAAGAAACTGAAAGCCCAGTTGGGCACTTTGCAGGAAGAAGGCAAGCTGCAACGCCCGCCCAAAGGCTTTGATGCTGACCTGCCGCATATAGAGCAGATCAAGCTGAAGAACTTCATGGTGTGGACTGAATGCCCGCTCAAGGGCATGGATACTGATGAGCTGAAAACCACCCTGCTGACAGCTTACCGTAGCGCGATGCCACTGGTAAGCTGGTTGAGATCAGTTCCCGTTTGATTCGCTGGATCCTGAGGTTTCTTCAGGCGCCTGGGTTACCCTTACAAACATGGGGGCGATCAGCAAACCCAACTCATACAAGATGCACATGGGCACAGCCAATGAGAATTGGCTGACAATGTCCGGCGGTGTCACGATGGCGGCGATGACGAAAGCACCGACGATGACATAAGGGCGTATGGCCTTGAGTTTATCCAGCGGCACCAGGCCCATGCGTACCAGCACAACCACGATCACCGGCACTTCAAAAGTCACGCCGAAGGCGAGGCACATGGACATGATGAAGTCCAGATAATTTTCTATATCCGGTGAGACGTTGATGGATGCAGGGGCAAATTCATTGATGAATTTAAAGACACGGCCAAATACCAGAAAATAACAAAACGCTACGCCGCTCAAAAATAGTACTGATGAAGAAATCACCAATGGAGCGACCAGACGTTTTTCATGGGTGTACAGGCCAGGTGCAACAAAAGCCCACACCTGATACAAAATCCAGGGCAGGGCCAGCATGAATGCCAGCAACAAGGTCACCTTCATCGGCACCAGAAAAGGTGAGATAACGCCAGTCGCAATCATTTTTGAACCGGCAGGTAAAGATGCCAGCATGGGTTGCGCGAGAAAATCGTAAATAGCCGAAGGCCCCGGCCATAACATCAAAGCACCGCAGGCGATGACCAGGCCATACATGGACTTGACCAGCCTGTCACGCAACTCAACCAGATGCGAGATAAAACTTTCTTCAGGAGCCTGTTCCGTGTGATCGCTCATGCGAATACCGCCAGATTATAAAAACGCAAAGACATAAGCGAAAATTAAAAGAAGCTGCCGCCAGATCGGGGATAGGCACGATGACGCGCCATTCTTGCCGATCCAGAGATAATATGCTGGCGCTGGCCGTGGCGGTTTTTATACCAGGCAGGCAGTGCCGAAGTACGCGCGAGTTTTTTTCGGCGGAAGTTTTTTGCCTTGACCGCCAGTTGCTCAGGCGTGGCCGTATGCAACAAGGCGGTATCAGTTTCCTGACCCAGATTGCGCAATTCCTGCTCAGTCTCGGACCAGGTCTTGTGTATCGATTGCTCTACATTCTGCGCCGCATCGTGCACATCTTTATGCATCTTGCGCAATTCTTCCAGCTCAATTTCGCGGCTGACTTCAGATTTGACGTCATTGATGTAACGCTGCGCACGTCCCAGCAAGGTACCGGCCATTCTTGCCACCTTGGGCAATTTTTCAGGGCCAATCACGATCAAAGCAACCACACCTATCAAGGCGAGTTTGCTGATTCCCAGGTCTATCATGGGTAAAACCTACATAAAAAATCCAGATTACCGGTAAAGAATGCAATCACAGTTTGGATTTTTCTTTGGCTTCTACATCTATCGTGCTTTTGTCGGCAACTTGCTGAGATCCTGCAGCAGCCTTGTCTTCTTCACCCTTGAGGCCATCTTTGAAACCCTTAACGGCTTTACCCAGATCAGGGCCGATATTGGCGATCTTTTTTGTACCAAACACAACAACAACGATAGCCAGCACCACCAGCCAATGCCAAATACTGAATGAACCCATGATGTACTCCTTATGAGAGTCTTGCTCTCGAAAAATATGAATAGAAACCCGCGATTATCAAACCCAGCCATATCACAGTGTCAGCTCAGCGTCTGTTCACTGTCGGTCATCTGGTAGATCAGCGTTGTCCTCGCCAAGGCTTGGGGCCACCTATCACATGCATATGCAGATGATACACCTCTTGCCCACCATCCGGTCCGGTGTTGATGAGGGTTTTGTAACCGCCCGTTAAGCTGCCATCAGCCTCTTGCACCGGTGCACATCCTTGCTCCTGTGCCAATTTTGGCGCCAAAGCAAGCATTTTTCCCAACAAAACCGAATGCTCAGCTTGCACTGAAGACAAGGTATCGATATGTACTTTGGGGATAATCAACAGGTGCACAGGGGCAGCCGGGTTGATATCTTTAAAGGCCAGCAATTCTTCATCTTCATAGACACTGGCGGATGGAATTTGTTTTGCGGCAATCTTACAAAAAATACAGTTATCCACGTTTTATCCGTTCTTTTCAACAAGACGCATGATGTCAAATGATGGCTTCACGCATCCTTGCGTGCTGCCTTTTCTTCAATACCAGAAATACCTTCGCGCCTTGCCAGCTCGTCCAGCACCTGCTGAGGGCTGAGATCATACTGCGCTAACATGACAAGCGAATGAAACCACAGGTCAGCACACTCATATAAAAGCTTGGACGCATCACCAGACACGCGTGCATCCTTGGCGGCCATGACAGTTTCTGTTGCTTCTTCGCCTATCTTTTTCAAGATGGCATCGTCACCCTTGGAAAACAGGCGGGCGACATAGGACTTGTCCGGGTCACCACCATTCACCAGTTTACGGCTTTCTATGATCTCTGCCAGACGCTGTAAAGTCTGTATTTGTGTATTACTCATTTGTAGATGCTTTCCGGATCTTTCAAGACCGGATCAACTGCCTGCCAGTCACCATCATTGAGACTACCTTCAAATTTCTGGAAGAAACAGGAATGGCGGCCAGTGTGGCAGGCGATGCTGTCAATCTGTTCTATCTTCAGCAAAACCACGTCTTCGTCGCAATCAATGCGGATTTCTTTGACCTTCTGGATATGACCCGACTCTTCGCCTTTGTGCCAGAGTTTCTTGCGTGAACGACTCCAGTAAACCGCCTCACCCAGCTCTACGGTTTTAGAGAGGGCATCGCGGTTCATCCAGGCAAACATCAGAATATCGTTGCTGCTGGCCTCTTGTGCAATGACAGGTACCAGGCCGTTTTCGTCCCATTTGACCTTGTTCAACCACTTTGCCGCGCTCATGACAACCTCATCGGTATATGTTGTGCAGCCATAAATTGCTTGGCCTCGCCTACTGTATGTTGTCCGTAATGGAAGATGCTGGCAGCCAGTACCGCATCTGCCCCACCTACCTTGATACCATCGGCCAGATCTTGCAAACCACCAACGCCACCTGATGCAATCACGGGTATCGATACTGCGTCTGACACTGCACGGGTCAGGCCCAGATCAAAACCAGAACGCGTGCCATCCTTGTCCATGCTGGTCAGCAGGATTTCGCCGGCACCGAGTTTGGCCATATGCTGCGCCCATTCAACAGCATCCAGACCAGTGGCATTGCGGCCACCGTGGGTGAATACTTCCCACTTGCCTGGACCTACGTTCTTGGCATCAATTGCGACGACTATGCATTGCGAACCATATTTATGCGCAGCATCCGCCACCAGTTGCGGATTGGTGACGGCAGAAGTATTGATACCTACCTTGTCCGCACCGGCATTCAGTAAACGGCGTACATCAGCCACCGTTCGCACTCCGCCACCGACAGTCAGCGGGATGAACACTTGCGAAGCCACGGCTTCAATAATCGGCAAAATCAGGTCACGGCCATCAGAAGATGCCGTGATATCGAGAAAAGTAATTTCATCTGCGCCCTGCCCGTCATAACGGCGGGCGATTTCTACCGGGTCACCGGCATCGCGCAGTTCCTGGAAATTAATGCCCTTGACGACGCGGCCAGCAGTCACATCCAGACAAGGGATAATACGTTTGGCTAAGCTCATTCAGTTTCTTCTTCATCATCGAATTCACCACTGAGTTCATCAGCACGGTCTTGTGCCGATGACAGGTCCAGCGTGCCTTCGTAAATCGAACGGCCACAGATGACACCTTCTATACCCTCGTCCTGCACAGCGCAAAGTGCTTCAACATCGGCCAGCACATGGACGCCGCCAGAAGCAATAACGGGGATGCTGACGGCTTGCGCCAGCTTGACGGTGGCCTCGATATTCACGCCGCCCATCATGCCGTCGCGGCCTATGTCGGTATAGACGATGGCCTCGACGCCATAGCCCTCAAATTTTTGGGCGAGGTCGATAACTTCATGGCCAGACAATTTGCTCCAGCCATCGGTAGCGACCTTGCCATCCTTGGCATCGATGCCAACGATGATCTGGCCGGGAAAAGCGCTGCAGGCATCTGCCAGGAACCCGGGGTTCTTGACCGCAGCGGTACCTATGATGATGTAGGACAGGCCATCGTCGAGATAGCGTTCTATGGTATCGAGATCACGGATACCGCCACCGAGCTGCACCGGGATTTCTTCGGTATCGGTTTCTTCTGCGTAGTCACGCACCGCTTGTATGATGGCTTTGACGGCCGCCTCGTTCTTGGGCTTGCCGGCAAACGCGCCATTCAAATCCACCAGATGCAGACGACGTGCGCCCTGACGCAGCCAATGGCGCGCCATTTCGGCAGGGTCTTCAGAAAATACGGTGGCCTGGTCCATGTCGCCTTGTTTAAGGCGTACGCAGTGGCCATCTTTCAGGTCTATAGCAGGAATGAGCAGCATGATATGAAAAAAAGTAGGAACGTCAATGTGGCAACAAGAAAAGACAACGCCAGTTAAAAATCAGTGTAAAAAATTTACCTCAAACACATGGTTCGCAAGCTTACGGTTTCCAGTGTACAAAATTCTTATACAGTTGCAAGCCAGCCGTCGCGCTCTTTTCAGGGTGGAACTGGGTGGCGAAAATATTGTCACGCGCTACGGCACAGGCAAACAGGCTGCCGTAATCCGTCATGCCGACTGCGTGTTGCACATTTGCAGGCTGAGCATAGTAGCTGTGAACAAAATAAAAATAGGCATCATCAGCAATATCTTGCCATAGAGCATGTGACTGCGATTGCTGTACGCGGTTCCAGCCCATTTGTGGCACTTTGTAACGCGAGCCATCTGCCTGCAATTGTCTGTCCAGCTCAAACCGCACTACCTTGCCGGGCAATAGCCCGAGGCCAGGCGTGTCGCCTTCTTCACTGACATCGAACAGCATTTGCTCACCGACGCAAACACCAAACAAGGGTTTGCTGCTGGCGGCTTCCAGCAAGGCATCTTGCAGGCCTGATTCACGCAGGCAGCTCATGCAATCCGGCATGGCGCCCTGACCTGGCAAAACGATACGATCGGCGCTGCGGATATCGGCAACTTCACCCGAGATCAGCACATTCGCCTCTGGGGCAACGGCACGCAGAGCTTGCGCTACCGAGCGCAAATTACCCATGCCGTAATCTACTACTACAATTTTATTCATAATGAATCACCAGCAAGCTGGTATCTCGTGTCTGCGATTTGTATCTGTATCGGTATTTGCATTACGATCAAAGGCTGCCTTTGGTCGAGGGTATGGTTCCTGCCGCACGCGCATCAAGCTCCGTCGCCATACGCAGGGCGCGGCCAAAGGCTTTGAACACCGTTTCGCATTGATGATGAGAATTGTCGCCGCGCAAGTTGTCGATATGCAAGCTGACTAAAGCATGGTTGACGAAACCCTGGAAAAACTCACGGGTCAGATCGACATCAAAATTGCCTATCATGGCGCGGGTAAAGGGAATATGGTATTCCAGGCCTGGGCGGCCAGAAAAGTCGATGACCACGCGTGACAAGGCCTCATCCAGCGGCACATACGCATGACCATAACGGCGTATGCCTTTTTTATCACCAATTGCCTTGGCAAATGCCTGGCCCAGGGTAATACCAACGTCTTCTACCGTGTGGTGGGCATCAATATGCAAGTCGCCTACGGCTTCTATGTCCAGATCAATCAGGCCATGACGGGCAATCTGATCCAGCATATGATCCAGAAAAGGGACGCCGGTATTGAGTTTTTGCTGGCCTGTGCCATCAAGATTAATGGCAACACGGATTTGTGTTTCATTGGTATTGCGGGTAACCGCCGCAATGCGTTCTATGGGCTTATTCATTTTGATGATAAAGATGCTGCCAGGGCAGCAAGAAAAAGAGCATTCTCTTCACGGGTGCTGACTGTGATACGCAGGCAGTTACCCAGCAGATTATGCATTTTACCTACATTTTTGACTAAAATTTTTTGTTCGCGTAATTTCACAAAGACTTGTTCGGCATTCGCAACACGTATCAACACAAAATTGGCAGCCGAAGGAAAGACTTGCACCTCTGGCAAGCTTGCCAAAACGGCCATTAATTCTGTGCGTTGCTGGCGCAATTCTGCTGCCTGCGCGTCCAGTATTTCTACTCTTGCCAAGACAAATTCTGCCGCTGCCTGCGTCAATACATTGATGTTGTAAGGCGGACGCACTTTTTCAAATTCATGCATGAGGGCATTATTACCAGCCATATAACCGAGACGTATGCCTGCCAGGCCCAGCTTGGAGACGGTGCGCATGACGATCAGATTATCAAACTCTGCCAGGCGTGACATGAAGCTGGCCTGGGCAAACGGTTGATAAGCTTCATCGACGATAACGATGCCATTTTCACCAACTGCCTGCAAAATGGCGACCATGTCGTCAGCATCGTAAAGCGTGCCCGTGGGATTATTGGGGTAAGCCAAATAAGTGATGGCAGGTTGATGTTCAGCAATAGCGGCCAGCATGGCTGCCTTGTTCAGCGTAAAATCCGGATTCAGATCTACGCCCACAAATTCCAGCCCGGCAAACAGGGCGGACATCGCATACATGACAAAGCCGGGCGCAGGTGCCAGCACCTTGGCACCTGGCTTTGCGCAGGCGATGGACACCATGCTGATAAGCTCATCCGAGCCATTGCCCAATACGATGTCATGTCCAGCAGGAACACCAAGTTTGTCGGCAATCAATTGCTTGAGGCTGACATAGGCGGGTTGTGGATAACGATTCAGTGCTACGCCTGCCAGATGCTGGGCCAGTTCCTGCTGCATATCAGGCGGCAACAGGTAAGGGTTTTCCATTGCATCCAGCTTCACAAAACCACTGGCGTCCGGCACATGATAGGCGGACAGGCTGGCGATTTCAGGGCGTATCAGTTTGGTGATGCTCAATTCTTTGCTCCATGTTCAGCTAGTACATTGAAAATCACGCAGGCTCCCGCTCAACAACCAACGTTCAACACAAATCAGGCAGAAAGTGCTTCCGTGTCGATCAAGGCCAGGCGATTTTCTATCATTGCGCAATAGTCGGGATTTAATTCAAATCCGACAAAATCACGCCCACAACGTTTGGCAGCTACGGCGGTGGTGCCGCTGCCCATGAAGGGATCGAGTACAACACCGCCGGGTGGGCAGGAAGCCTTGATCATGCGCTCGATGATTTCGAGCGGTTTTTGGGTAGGATGTTCTTCACGCTCGGCATGCTCTCTGTGCAGGCGCGAGACGCTCCAGACATCCTTGGGATTGAATCCCATTTCCAGCCACTTCGCACCCTCAAAAATCTTGCGGCTGCGGGCTTTCTTGGTGGCTGCATCATACGGGATGCGTATGGCATCCAGGTCAAAATAATAATCCTTGGCTTTGACAAAAAACCCTATCGTGTCATGCACCGATGAATACTTCCGTACGGTACCACCCATGGATGGCACCCGCCTGTCCCAGATAATTTCATTCATCATGCTCATGCGCTGCTTGAGCATGACAAAGACTTCTGGTGAATAACGCCAGGTCAGAAAGATATACAGGCTGCCATTCACCTTCAGCTTGGGCAGCGCCAAGTCTATCCACTGTGTCATCCATTCCAGATAGTCAGCCGACTCCATCTTGTCTGACTCATTGCCATAATCCTTGCCCAGGCCATACGGCGGGTCAGCCAGCAATAAATCTATGCTGCCATCAGGCAGACGCGCCAGACCTTGCAGCGCGTCTTCACAAAAAACCTGGTTACGCCATTCAGCCATCATATGCAGGTATAGGTATTCATGGCAGCCAGCAATTTTACTTTCATGACTTGAGCCGCAATTCTGCACTGCGCGCGTGAGCTTGCAAGCCTTCGCCATAGGCCAGTTCAGCAGCTACTTTACCCAGCGTCTGTGCGCCCTGCTCACTGACAAAAATCATCGATGAGCGTTTCTGGAAATCGTAGACACCTAACGGTGAAGAAAAACGTGCCGTGCGTGAAGTCGGCAAGACATGGTTGGGACCAGCGCAATAATCACCCAGGGATTCGGACGAATAACGACCGAGGAACATGGCACCGGCATGACGTATCTTGTCAGCCCATTGCTGAGGGTTTTCTGCAGAAATTTCCAGATGTTCAGCCGCGATGCTGTTGGCAATTTCGCAGGCTTCATCCATATCGCGCACCTTGATCAGTGCACCGCGATTGGCCAGAGAAGTGCGTATCACTTCATGTCTGGGCATATCCGGCAGCAGTTTGATGATGCTGGCTTGCACAGCCTCGATATAGGCTTCATCCGGGCACAATAAAATGGATTGTGCCAGTTCATCATGTTCAGCCTGCGAGAACAAATCCATGGCAACCCAGTCAGGGTCTGTCGTGCCATCGCACAAGACCAGAATCTCGGACGGGCCAGCGATCATGTCTATACCAACCACGCCAAACACACGGCGCTTGGCAGCAGCCACATAGGCATTACCGGGGCCAACGATTTTATCAACGGGCGGTATGCTTGCCGTACCATATGCCAGGGCACCAACTGCCTGTGCACCACCGATAGTGAAGACGCGGTCAACACCGGCAATCGCGGCAGCTGCCAACACCAAAGGATTTTTTACGCCGTCTGGCGTAGGCACCACCATGATGATTTCTTTGACACCTGCCACCTTGGCCGGTATCGCATTCATCAATACCGACGATGGGTAAGCTGCCTTGCCACCGGGTACATAGATACCAACGCGATCGAGTGGCGTGACTTTTTGTCCGAGTACCGTGCCATCAGCTTCGGTATAGCTGAAACCGGCAGAGCCGCATTCTGCCTTTTGAATTTCGTGATAGGCGCGTACGCGTGCTGCTGCCGTTTCCAGCGCAGTTCGACGCTCGACATTCAGGGATGCCAGTGCCGCCTGCATTTCTTCCTGCGTCAACTCCAGCGCGGCGACGCTGCTGGCATTGAGGCGGTCAAAACGATTGGTCGCTTCCAGCACGGCAGTGTCGCCGCTGGTTTTGACACTGGCCAGTATCTGCGCAGCGGCGCGGTCTATCGCTTCATCTTCACTCGCTTCAAAAGCCAGCAGGGAAGTCAGTTTCCTGGAAAAATCTGCATCAGTCGTATCAAGCCGGGTAATCAGGGATGCCATGCTGTTCTCTTGGTCAATTATGCATTTGCCCTGGAGGCACGATCAAATGCTTCCAGTATTGGTTGCAAGCGTTCACGTTTCAGTTTCAATGCAGCCTGGTTAACCACCAGGCGCGAAGAAATTTCCATAATGTGTTCAACCTCAACCAGATTATTCGCACGCAGGGTGCTGCCGGTACTGACCAGATCGACAATTGCATCTGACAAACCGACCAGTGGTGCCAGCTCCATCGAGCCATACAGCTTGATCAGATCAACGTGCACACCCTTGGCAGCAAAATGCTGACGCGCAGTTTCGGTATATTTGGTCGCAACACGCAAGCGCGCGCCCTGGCGCACGGCGTTTTCATAATCAAAACCAACAGACACAGCAACTGACATGCGGCATTTGGCAATATTCAGATCGATAGGCTGGTACAGACCAGCACCACCATGCTCATGCAAGACATCCTTGCCTGCCACACCAAAATCAGCCGCACCATATTGCACATAAGTAGGTACGTCAGACGCACGCACGATGATGACGCGCACATCAGGATCATTGGTCGCCAAAATCAGCTTGCGCGATTTCTCTGGATCTTCGGTCACACGTATGCCTGCCGCTTCCAGCAAGGGCAGGGTTTCTTCAAAGATGCGGCCCTTGGACAAGGCCAGTGTCAATTGTGGAGTGGTGGCTGAAGACATTTATTTGACTCGCTGTATCTGTGCACCGACTGCTGAGAGTTTGACTTCCATACGGTCATAGCCGCGGTCCAGATGGTAGATACGGTCTATCAGGGTTTCACCCTCGGCCACCATGGCGGCAATCACCAGCGAGGCAGATGCGCGCAAGTCCGTTGCCATGACAGGCGCGCCTATGAGTTTATCAACACCATTGACGATGGCAGTGTGGCCGTCGATTTCTATCTTCGCGCCCAGGCGATTCATTTCCTGCACATGCATGAAACGGTTTTCGAATATCGTTTCTGTGACACGGCTTGTGCCTTGCGCGATACAGTTCAGCGCCATGAATTGTGCCTGCATGTCAGTCGGGAAGCCTGGATATTCAGTAGTACGGAAACCGACAGCCTTGGGGCGGCTGCTCATTTGCGCACGTATCCAGTCAGGGCCAGTCGTCAGTATCACACCAGCGTCACGTAATTTATCAAGCGCGACATCAAGGATATCGCTACGTGTGTTTTTCAAAGTGATGTCACCACCGGTAGCAGCTACTGCGCACAGGAAGGTTGCGGTTTCTATGCGGTCAGCGATCACGGTATGAGTAGCACCGTGCAGACTCTCTACACCCTGGATAACGAGGCGGTCGGTGCCTATGCCTTCTATCTTGGCACCCATGGCGACCAGCAAGTTGGCCAGGTCAGTGACTTCTGGTTCACGCGCTGCATTTTCAAGTACGGTTTCACCTTCGGCCAGCGTTGCTGCCATCAGCAAGTTTTCTGTGCCTGTCACGGTAATCATGTCAGTGACGATGCGCGTGCCTTTGAGTTTCTTGGCTTTGGCATGGATGTAACCTGCTTCAATATTGATCTCGGCACCCATGGCTTGCAAACCCTTGATGTGCTGATCCACAGGGCGGGAACCTATCGCACAACCACCTGGCAGCGATACCTTGGCTTCACCAAAACGTGCCAGCAAGGGGCCGAGCACGAGTATCGATGCGCGCATGGTTTTCACCAGGTCATACGGAGCTTCAAGCTTGTCTATGGCTGCGCCATTGAGTACGGTCACACCGTTTTCCTGCGTAACTTGCAAACCCATCTGACGCAGCAATTTCAACATGGTACTGACGTCTTGCAGCGAAGGCACATTATGCAATTCGACGTTACCGGAAGTCAGCAAGCCTGCACACAGGATAGGCAGTGCAGCATTTTTTGCGCCAGAGATAGTGATGTCACCATTCAGGCGATTGCCGCCTGTGATCAATAATTTATCCATTATGCAGCGTACTCTTCTGGCGTCAGGGTTTTCATGGAAAGGGCATGTATTTCTTCACGCATGCGGTCACCGAGAACGGCATAGACGATCTGGTGACGCTGTATCGGACGCTTGCCAGCGAAGGCAGCAGAAACGATCACAGCATTAAAGTGCTGGCCGTCGCCTTCGACTTCCAGGTGTGTACATTCCAGACCGGCTGCAATGTAATTTTTAATTTGTTCGGGCGTAGGAAACACGGCTAACTCTCTTGATCAAAATGGTGAAGCAATTGTTGTACTGCGTATTGTTTTTACTTGATACTGACTCTGTGTCTTACTCAGTGATTTACTTAGTCTCTAACTCAGTGTCTTAATCAGTGTCGTAATTTATATCCACGTTTCAACATCTGGATGGCAATCGTCGCCAGCAACAACGAGAAAACTGTAACGATCATCAGGCTATGCAGAGGATCAACGTCGGACTTGCCGAAGAAACCAAAACGGAAGCCATCTATCATGTAGAAAAACGGATTGAAACGCGAAATACTTTGCCAGATGCCGGGCAGGGAATGAATGGAATAAAACACACCCGACAGGAAAGTCGCAGGCATGATCAAAAAGTTTTGGAAAGCCGCGAGCTGGTCAAATTTCTCTGCCCAGATACCGGCAATCAAACCCATGGTGCCCAGCATGGCAGCACCAAGGAAAGCAAAAATCGCTATCCACCAAGGCGCTACAAAATGCAGGTCAGCAAACCAGGCAGTGACGATGAAGACACCGGCACCGACAGCAACGCCACGCAAGATGGCTGCCAGTACATAGGCACTGAAAATTTCCCAGTGCGACAGTGGTGGCAACAAAATGAAGACCAGGTTACCAGTGATCTTGGACTGTATCAGTGAAGAAGAAGAATTCGCAAACGCATTTTGCAGGACACTCATCATGACCAGACCAGGCACCAGAAAGGCCGTGTATTTAACGCCAGGATAAACCTGTACATGATCTTCCAGCACATGGCCAAAAATCAGCAAATACAGGATGGCCGTCATGATGGGCGCAGTGATGGTTTGTGTCGCCACTTTCCAGAAGCGCAAAACTTCTTTGTAGAACAGGGTATTAAAACCGGTCAAGCTACTCATTTGCTGCCCTCCATGATTTGCAGGAAGACATCTTCCAGATCAGCTTGCAATAAATGCATATCTTCGATGACACAACCATCAGCACGGAAAGCGGCTAGCATGCCTTCGACCTGGTTGTAGTCAGTTACGCGCAGGGCAAACTGGCGTGGGTCTGACGGGGTTTCATGGGTAATTACCTTATCACGCAAGCTGGCAGGCAAAGTCACTACGCCACTAGCAGCCAAGGTGATGCGCAATTGCGAGCCCGAGATGCGCTTGATCAGATTGGCCGTGCTATCCAGCGCCACGACCTTACCGAGCTTCAGCATGGCGATACGGTTACACAAGGCCTGAGCTTCTTCGAGGTAATGTGTGGTCAGGACGACAGTATGGCCTTCGCGGTTCAGGCGGGCGATGAATTGCCATAGGGTCTGGCGCAGTTCCACATCGACACCGGCAGTCGGTTCATCGAGAACAATGACAGGTGGTTTGTGTACCAGCGCTTGCGCCACCAGCACACGACGCTTCATGCCGCCGGACAGCGCGCGCATATTGACGTCGGCCTTATTGGTCAGATCGAGGTTTTCCATGACCTCGTCTATCCATTTGTCATTGTTCTTCAGGCCAAAATAGCCAGACTGCATGCGCAGGGTTTCACGCACGGTGAAGAAAGGGTCGAATACCAGCTCTTGCGGCACCACGCCCAGCTTCTTGCGGGCATTGCGGTAGTCCGTGACCACATCATGACCTTGCACGGTGATGTTACCGGCGTCAGCACGGTTAAGGCCCGCCAGTATGGAAATCAAAGTAGTCTTGCCAGCACCATTTGGCCCCAGCAAACCGAAAAACTCACCCTCTTCTATAGTGAGTGACACACCGCCCAGCGCCTGTAGCGACTGGTAGCGTTTTTGTATATTGCTAATTTGTATGGCTGCCATCTGGCGTGTTTGCACTAAGTGCTCATCAGGGAATTAAGAACCGGAAAACCCGGTTTCTTGTCACTAGTTCACTATTACAGTCCACTAGAGTGACGAAACCTTTGATTATAGGGGATTTTCGGGATTTGATTTGAAATGGCATGCCTGCTTTACTGCTGAACATGCCTTTTCAAGGGAGAAACAACTCAGGATGCGATCAATGTCGCTCTGGTGTATGAAGCTGGAATTGCTCGTTGAGACCGTATAGTGCCAATAAACTCAGCAAGCTGGCAGAATAACCACTGAACTGTAGCTGCACGCCTTTCTGAATAGCCTGACGTTGCCAAGCTATCATGACCGCCACAGCGCTGGAGTCAATTTTAGTCAGCGCCGACAAGTCGAACGCTGACTGACCTGCAGCTATGGCAGACAAGCCCGCAGCAACTACTGCATTGGCATTATCATGGCTAAGCTCACCTGTTGCTGTATACACAATACGTTCCCGGATTTATTTTGCGTCTTATTATTGCGTCTTACTATTGCTTTTTATTTTCCGTTTTTGGCCGCACTCGCAGCTGCCAGTTTTTTATTCTTTTCAGACAGAGTCTGGATCAGGCCATCAATACCGGATTTACTGATTTCAGCAGCGAAACTGCCTTTATAGGTTTCCACCAGCCAGGCACCGAGTACATTGATATCAAAAATCTTCCAGCCAGCTGGCAATTTTTCGAGGCGATAGTTCAAGACAATTGGTTCACCGCGTGACTGTATAACCTGGGTACGTACCTCAACTTCTGTATCAGCTGCATCAGCACGCATAGGCTTGAATTCAACACGTTGATCCTTGATCTGAGAAATCGCGCCAGAATAAGTAAACACCAGCAAAGTACGGAATTCATTGGTCAATTGTTTTTGCTGAGCTGGCGTCGCGTCTTTCCAGCTTTTACCGGCAGCCAGGGAAGTCATGCGGGGAAAGTCTATGTATGGCAGGATTTTGCTTTCCACCATGTCATACACTTTCTTTTGATTCCCGGCCTGGATATCCTTGTCATTTTTTGCCGTATCCAGGATTTCCTGGCTCAGGCGTTTGACCAGGGCATCGGGTCCTTCCTGTGCTTGTGCCGCGCCGCTAGCCAGGCCGGTGATGAGTAAGCTGGCAAATACCAGATTAAAAAATTTTGTCAGAGTTCGTTTCATTTTATTATTCCTGTTCCTGATTTTGCGGCAAATGCCGCACATGAGCAGTTAACTTGTCAGCAGCCTCGGCGGTTGACTCAGTTCACCACACCTACACCAATTCTTACACTTGTAGGACTTACGCAAAACCGCCCCAGCTGCGTTGCAGCTCCTAGCCGTACTAAAGTACTGTCTTCGTCGCTGACGCCTTGCTGGGACAATTTTGCGTAAGTCCTGATCTGCAAATAGCGCTCAAACAATAATCAGTCTGCATCATCCGCATTAACCTGCCCTGCCCGGCGCTGCAAATAGGCGTCACGGAAGAAGACATATTTATCAAGTGCCGCTTCTTCCAGCAGGCTGCCGGCATCCAGTACCGATGCACGCTTATCAACCAAACGCACCACCGAACCTATGTTCTTGATATACATCGGCCGCTTGTAGTACCACAAATCCCCGCGCATATCGACAGGCGTCGCCAGTGCATCACGTACAGTCGATGGCCCCAGTACCGGCAAGACCAGATAAGGGCCGGACTTGACACCCCAGCGCCCCAGGGTCTGCCCAAAATCTTCATTATGCTTGGGCATGCCAGCTGCTGAACCTATGTCGATCAGACCACCTATGCCTATGGTGGTATTAACTGCAAACCGCATGACATCTGTGACACCATCATTGACACGTCCTTGCAGCAAATTATTCACTGCATTCCAGACGTCACCAATATTGCTGAAAAAATTGCCAATCCCAGTCTGTACAAAACTTGGCGTAGCAGCACGGTAAGCCTGCGCCACCGGTTTGACGACCGCCGTATCAACAGTGTCGTTAAAGCTGAACATGGCACGGTTGAAACCTTCCAGCGGATCACGCGGGTTCTTACCTATATTGGTCTTGGTGCTCAATACATCAAGGGTCTGGTCAGCCTTATCCTTGATTTTTTCTACCGAAACTGTGCTGCAACCGGTCAGCAATACACTGGCCATCAACAGCAACATGGCTAACATCCTGCTGCTTGCAGGAAACTTATTTGTTCTTGTCATTTTTCTCTTCCGTATTACCGTCTGCTGCTTTGCTGAACAGGAACTGACTGATCAGGCTTTCGAGCACGATGGCATCTTGGGTAAATGTAATTCTGTCACCTGCAGCCAGCAATTTTTCATCGCTGCCTGCGGTCAAACCTATATATTGCTCACCAAGCAAACCCGCGGTCAGGATCTTGATGGACGAATTTTTTGGGAATTTATAACGCTTTTCCAATTCCATGACGACAGTTGCCTGATAAGTTTTATCGTCAAACTTGATTTCACTGATGCGGCCCACTACCACGCCTGCACTTTTCACTGCAGCCCTGGGCTTGAGCCCGCCGATATTGTCAAAGCGCCCGGTAACAGTATACGTCTGCTCAAAGGACAGAGAGCTTAAATTGCCCGCCTTGAGTGCCAGAAACAACAGCGCAGCCGCACCCAGCAAGACGAACAGGCCTACCCAGAAGTCGAGAGATTTTTTTTGCATTTTTCTTTTCCACCTATTTCTTGCGATTTCTTACAGTTTTACCAGGCACACAGCCACTTTGCAGGCCAGGCAAATAATTCATTTTGCTCTATCCGCACAGCAAAATATGCGGATCAGGGCCAACTACTGGAACATCAATGCCGTCAACAGGAAATCCAGCCACAACACCAGCAATGAAGATATGACCACAGTCCTGGTCGTGGCACGCGCTACACCTTCAGGCGTAGGCTGCGCTTCATAGCCCTGGAATAATGCAACAAAGCTTACTGCAAAACCAAAGACGATGCTTTTGACGACGCCGTTACCAATATCCTGGAATACTGCGACGCCTGCCTGCATTTGCGACCAGAACGCGCCATTATCGACACCGATCAGTTTCACGCCAACAATATAACCACCAATAATGCCCATGGCATTGAAGATGGAAGTCAATATCGGCAAGGCGATGATGCCAGCCAGAAAACGCGGTGCCAGCACCCTTTGGATAGGGTTGACTGCCATCATTTCCATTGCTGCCAGTTGCTCGCCAGCTTTCATCAAGCCTATCTCAGCGGTCAGCGATGTACCTGCACGCCCAGCAAACAGCAAGGCGGTTACCACCGGGCCCAGTTCACGCACCAGCGACAGGGCAACCAAAAGACCCAGCGCCTCTTCCGATCCATAACGGTTCAGGGTGTAATAACCCTGATAGGCCAGCACAAAGCCGACAAACAATCCCGACACGGCAATAATCAACATCGAATAATTGCCGATGAAATGAATCTGGTCCGTGACCAGACGTGGCCTGCGCCACAAACCACCGCAACTCATCAATATCGAAAAAAAGCTGCGGGCCGAATAGCCCAGGTCAGCCATGGTCGATCTGACAAAACCGCCGATTTTTTCTACGATCATGTGCGCGTCTCCAAACCCAGGTCCGCCTGCAGGGATGCACCGGGATAATGGAAAGGCACGGGTCCATCTGCCTCTGCATGCACAAACTGTTTTACATAGGGGTCTTCTGAGGCCCGCATTTCTTCTGGCGTACCTTGTGCGACGATTTTGCCCTTGGACAAAAAGTAAACATAATCAGCGATCGCAAAGGTCTCATTCACATCATGTGAGACCAGAATGGAGGTTGACCCCAGAGCGTCGTTCAAGTTCCGTATCAAATTGGCAGCAACGCCCATGGAGATAGGGTCGAGACCAGCAAAGGGCTCGTCATACATGATCAATTCTGGGTCCAGCGCCACTGCACGCGCCAAAGCAACGCGTCTGGCCATGCCGCCTGATATTTCAGCAGGCATCAAACTGGCTGCATTACGCAAACCCACGGCCTGCAATTTCAGCAAAACCAGGTCACGTATCATGGTCTCGCTCAGGTCGGTATGTTCACGCATGGGAAAAGCCACGTTATCAAAGACACTCAAGTCAGTGAACAAGGCACCATGCTGGAACAGCATGCCCATTTTGCGGCGGATGGCATATAAACCCTTGGTGTCCAGCTCACTAACTTCTTGCCCATTGACCTTGATACTGCCGCGTTGCGCGCGGATTTGTCCGCCTATCAGACGCAAGATCGTCGTCTTGCCTGAGCCTGAGCCACCCATGACGGCAATCAGTTTACCGCGTGGGAAATCCATACGGAGTTCAGACAGGATGGTCCGGTCTCCATACCCAAACTGGATATCGCGAATTTCTACAAGATTTGGCACAGCAATGGGGAAGATAGTTTATAAAAACTAGATTGTAATGCAGAAAGGCAAAGAGGGTTGTACAGACAACTATATTAAAAAAACAACTAATTGATGAATATTCAGAATATTGCGGCTATTTCACGCAAAACGCGATAAATGCATATTTTTCCGAATTTAATTCAAATGATGGGGGCGAAAATAAATTTTTTAAATGAACGCAAAGTCAGTTATTTACAAATATCTGTCTAAAACTGGCCTGCCGGAGCGCACTGCCTACCATTTTACCCGCAAAAAACAAGCCGCCCCGCACTAAGAAAAATGCCAGTCAATAAGCAATTAATAATTAAAGCCCATTTCATCAATACAGATGAAATGGGCTCCGGTCCTGCTATTCAGTGTAGCAAATCAGCGCGGCAATACTGAATCACCCATGAGGAAGGCATCTACTTCACGAGCACACTGGCGCCCTTCACGTATTGCCCACACCACCAGCGACTGACCACGGCGCATATCGCCTGCTGCATATACCTTCTCGACATTAGTTTTATAGCAACCAGCACCATCTGTGCTTGCCCTGGCATTGCCGCGCGCATCTTTATCAACGCCAAAAGCATCCAGCACTTGTTGTACCGGCGAGACAAAGCCCATGGCCAGCAAGACAAGATCAGCTTTCATTTCAAATTCTGAATCCGGTACTTCCTGCATTTTGCCGTCTTTCCACTCCACGCGGCAGGCGATCAGCTTTTCTACCTTGCCAGCCTTGCCTTCCAGACGCTTGGTCGCTACTGCCCAGTCACGGTCACAACCTTCTTCATGCGAAGAAGAGGTGCGCAGCTTGGTTGGCCAGTAAGGCCAGACCATGGGTTTGTTTTCTTGCTCAGGCGGTTGCGGCATCAGTTCAAACTGGGCGACTGATTTGGCACCGTGACGGTTGGAAGTACCTACGCAGTCAGAACCGGTATCACCGCCACCGATAACGACGACATGCTTGCCACTGGCCATAATCTGGTCCTTGACTTTGTCACCGGCATTGACCTTGTTTTGCAGCGGCAAAAAGTCCATGGCGAAATGCACGCCTTTGAGTTCACGGCCAGGCACGGGCAAGTCGCGCGGGGTTTCTGCTCCACCGGCAATGATGACCGCATCGAAGTCTTTTTGCAGCTGTTCAGGGGAGATGGTTTCCTTGGCCCAGTTGGTCACTGTTGCGGGGAAGTCCTTGCCGACGAATACGCTGGTACGGAAAGTCACGCCTTCAGCGACCATCTGATCGACACGACGGTCGATATGGGATTTTTCCATCTTGAAGTCAGGAATGCCATAACGCAGCAAGCCACCAACACGGTCATTTTTTTCAAACACAGTCACATCATGGCCAACACGTGCCAGTTGCTGTGCCGCTGCCAGGCCCGCAGGCCCAGAGCCAACCACGGCAATTTTTTTGCCGGTCTTGATGGATGGAACTTGCGGCACGACCCAGCCGTTTTCCCAACCTTTGTCGATGATGAAATGTTCTATCGACTTGATACCGACGGCATCGCTATTGATACCAAGAGTACAGGCCGATTCACATGGTGCAGGACAAATGCGGCCTGTGAATTCAGGGAAGTTATTCGTTGAATGCAGGGTATCCAGCGCCAGTTTGTAATTGCCATTGAACACCAGATCATTCCAGTCAGGGATGATGTTGTTCACGGGGCAGCCGTTATTACAGAAAGGGATGCCGCAGTCCATGCAGCGTGCTGCCTGCACCTTGGCCTGGCCATCATCAAGATGTACCAGAAATTCCTTGTAATGCTTTTTTCGTGACTGTGGTGCTTCGCTTGCTTCTTGCAAACGCTGGTATTCCATGAAGCCGGTAATTTTACCCATTTTCTAACCTCAATTTTGTTGCGGGCATCTGCCCTGTCTGAATTTGAAATAAGCTGAAATAAGCTGAATAGTCTGGAGAACACAGGAGGGCGCGACCGCAGCAAAGCTGCGGCACGCTCACTCAACTATGCCGTGACTTTTTCCTTTTTCGCTACGAGCTGTTTGGCTGCATACATTTCACCCAGGGCGCGCTTGTACTCGGTAGGGAATACCTTGACGAACTTGGCACGGCTGCGGGCCCAGTCGTCCAGCAAATTGCGGGCGCGGGTACTGCCTGTATGTTTGAAATGACGCTCTATCAGATTGCGCAAGATAGCTTCATCGGTCTCGCCGTCACCGCCACGCAGGCGGCTATGCCAGATTGATTTATCCAGGGTTGCCACTTGTACGTCACCGGCCAACACCGGCTCCAGTGTCACCATGGACATATTGCACTTGGCTTCGAATTCACCTTCAGGGTCATAGACATAAGCGATACCGCCTGACATACCGGCAGCAAAGTTACGACCGGTGTTACCCAACACGATGACTGTGCCACCTGTCATGTATTCGCAGCCATGGTCGCCAGTACCTTCAACCACAGTGACTGCACCAGAATTACGTACGGCGAAACGTTCGCCGGCAACACCATTGATAAAGGCTTCACCAGAGATGGCACCGTACAGGACAGTGTTACCACAGATGATGTTGTCCACTGCCCAGCCACGGAATTCTGTATTCGGGCGGATGATGATGCGGCCACCGGACAAACCTTTGCCGACATAATCATTACCTTCACCCACCAAATCCAGCGTCACGCCATGTGCGAGGAAAGCACCGGCAGACTGACCAGCCGTACCTTGCAATTGAATGTGGATAGTGTCATCCGGCAAACCGGCATGACCATATTTTTTTGCCACTTCACCAGACAACATTGTGCCTACCGTGCGGTTCAGGTTTTTGATCGGTGATATGAAGGATACTTTTTCACCAGTTTCCAGAGCGATCTTTGCCTGGGCAATCAGTTTGTTGTCGAGCGCTTTTTCCAGGCCATGATCTTGTACATCAACATGGCGTATCGCTGCACCTTCAGCCAGTTCTGGCTGATAGAAGATGCGGCTGAAGTCCAGCCCCTTGGCTTTCCAGTGCGACACAGCTTTGGATTTATCCAGCAAATCAACACGGCCTATCAAATCGTCATAAGTACGTATGCCCAGTTGCGCCATGATCTGACGCAATTCTTCTGCTACAAAGAAGAAGTAATTGACGACATATTCAGGCTTGCCAGAGAACTTGGCACGCAAGACCGGGTCTTGTGTCGCCACGCCTACCGGGCAGGTATTCAGATGGCATTTGCGCATCATGATGCAGCCTTCAACCACCAGCGGTGCTGTCGCAAAGCCGATTTCATCGGCACCCAGCATGGCAGCAATCGCGACGTCGCGGCCAGTCTTCATCTGACCATCAGCCTGCACGCGCACACGGCCACGCAAGCCATTCAAGACCAGGGTTTGCTGGGTTTCAGACAAGCCCAGTTCCCACGGTGTACCAGCATGCTTGATGGAAGACAAAGGTGAAGCACCAGTACCACCATCATGACCAGCGATAACAACGTGATCAGCCTTGGCTTTGGACACACCGGCAGCAACGGTACCGACACCCACTTCAGATACCAGCTTGACCGAGATCGAAGCTTTTGGATTGGCGTTTTTCAAGTCATGAATCAACTGCGCCAAATCTTCAATCGAATAAATATCATGATGCGGTGGCGGAGAAATCAAGCCCACGCCAGGCACAGAGAAACGCAACTTGGCGATGTATTCAGAGACTTTATGCCCTGGCAACTGGCCGCCCTCACCTGGCTTGGCGCCTTGCGCCATCTTGATCTGTATCTGGTCAGCAGAACTCAGGTACTCAGCGGTAACACCAAAACGGCCAGATGCGACTTGCTTGATTTTCGAGCGCAGCGAATCACCATCCTGCAAAGGAATATCGACTTCGATCTGATCTTTGCCAATGACGGAAGCCAGCGTTGCGCCTTGCTTGATAGGGATGCCTTTCAGCTCTTGCTGGTAACGCGCAGGGTCTTCACCACCTTCACCGGTATTTGATTTACCGCCTATGCGGTTCATGGCCACAGCCAGCGTTGCATGTGCTTCGGTACTGATGGAACCCAGGGACATCGCACCCGTCGCGAAACGCTTGACGATTTCCTTCGCAGGTTCTACCTGGTCCAGTGCGATGGCTTTGCTTGGGTCTATCTTGAATTCAAACAGGCCACGCAAAGTCATATGACGCTTGCTCTGGTCATTGATGATCTGCGCGTATTCTTTATAAGAATTGTAGTTGTTGGCGCGGGTGGAATGCTGCAACTTGGCGATTGCATCGGGTGTCCACATATGGTCTTCACCACGGACGCGGAAGGCATATTCACCACCTGCATCCAGGGCATTTTCCAGTACTGGGTCTTGACCGAAAGCTGCCTTGTGCAAACGCAGGGCTTCTTCTGCAACTTCAAATACGCCTATACCCTCTACATTCGATGCCGTGCCCTTGAAGTATTTATCAACCAGGGATTTATTGAGACCAACTGCTTCAAAAATCTGCGCGCCACAATAAGACATATAGGTAGAGATACCCATCTTGGACATGACTTTCATCAAGCCCTTACCGACTGCCTTGGTGTAGTTATAAACGGCTTTTTCTGCTGACAATTCACCCGACAGATCCTTGGCCATATCGGCCAGTGTCTGCATCGCCAGGTAAGGATGGACAGCTTCTGCACCATAACCTGCCAACAGGGCGAAGTGATGGGTTTCGCGGGCAGAGCCAGTCTCGACTACCAGACCGGTCGTCGTACGCAAACCCTTGCTGACCAGATGCTGATGCACGGTAGAAGTTGCCAGCAAAGCCGGGATGGCAACATAGTTTGCGTCCATCTTGCGGTCAGTGATGATCATGATGTTGTGGCCAGACTTGACCGCATCAACGACTTCCGCACAGATAGATGCCAGGCGTGCCTCAATACCATCCTTACCCCAGGCGATGGGATAGCAGATATCCAGTTCGTAAGACTTGAACTTGCCGCCAGTATTGGCGCTGATATTACGCAGTTTGGCGATGTCAGCAAAATCCAGTATCGGTTGCGCGACTTCGAGGCGCATCGGTGGGTTGATGTTATTGGTATCGAGCAAATTCGGTTTCGGGCCGATGAAGGAGACCAGCGACATCACCATCGCTTCGCGGATAGGATCGATAGGTGGATTGGTCACCTGCGCAAACAATTGCTTGAAGTAGTTATACAGAGGCTTGAGCTTGTTCGACATGACTGCCAGCGAAGAATCATTGCCCATGGAGCCGATGGCTTCTTCACCTGCCAGTGCCATTGGTGCCATCAGGAACTTGAGGTCCTCCTGGGTGTAACCAAAGGCTTGCTGACGGTCCAGCAAAGTGGCGGAGTATTCTGTCTTGTCTTCCGCTGCCTTCAACTCATTGAGCTTGATACGTACCGATTTAATCCATTGCTTGTAAGGCTTGGCGTTAGCGTAGGTATCCTTGATTTCCTTGTCATCAATGATGCGGCCAGCTTCCAGGTCGATGAGGAACATCTTGCCTGGTTGCAGACGCCATTTCTTGATGATCTTGGATTCAGGAATAGGCAAGACGCCGGATTCAGATGCCATGACGACCAGGTCATCATCGGTAACGATGTAACGGGCAGGACGCAGGCCATTACGGTCCAGCGTGCCACCAATCTGGCGACCATCGGTAAAGGCCATGGCGGCCGGGCCGTCCCATGGTTCCATCATCGCTGCGTGGTATTCATAGAAGGCGCGGCGGTTCTCATCCATCATGGTGTGGTTTTCCCAGGCTTCCGGGATCATCATCATCATCGCTTGTGCAATTGGATAACCGGCCATGACCAGCAATTCCAGCGCATTGTCGAAACTTGCGGTGTCAGACTGGCCTTCAAATATCAGCGGATACAGTTTTTGCAAATCGTCGCCGAGTACTGCAGACTTCATGACGCCTTCACGGGCGCGCATCCAGTTGAAATTGCCTTTTACCGTGTTGATTTCACCGTTATGCGCAATCATGCGGTAAGGGTGGGCCAGCGGCCATTCAGGGAAAGTATTGGTCGAAAAACGCTGATGCACCAAAGCCAGCGCAGAAACACAACGCTCATCCTGCAAGTCTTTATAGTAGACACCAACCTGGTCAGCCAACAGCAAGCCTTTGTAGACGATGGTGCGGGCAGACATGGATGGCACGAAATATTCCTTGCCATGCAAGAGCTTCAAAGCTTCAATCGCATGCACAGCCGATTTGCGTATCACATACAGTTTGCGTTCCAGCGCGTCGGTGACCATGATGTCAGGGCCGCGACCAATGAAAATCTGACGGATGACCGGTTCTTTTTCACGCACGGTAGGTGACATCGGCATATCGCGATCCACAGGCACATCACGCCAGCCCAGTACAACCTGGCCTTCAGCGCGCACGGCACGTTCTATCTCTTGTTCGCAAGCCAGGCGGGATGCATGTTCCTTCGGCAGGAAGATCATGCCTACGCCATATTCGCCAGGTGGTGGCAGGTTGATGCCCTGTTTGGCCATCTCTTCACGGTAGTACTGGTCAGGAATCTGGATCAGGATACCGGCGCCATCACCCATCAAGGCATCGGCACCAACCGCGCCCCTGTGGTCAAGATTTTTCAAAATCAATAAACCCTGATCGACGATGGCATGCGTCTTCTTGCCTTTGATATGGGCAACAAAACCTACGCCACAGGCGTCATGTTCATTGGATGGGTCGTATAAACCTTGAGCGTGCATAGTGGATCTCCGGAGGACAATTTCAATATCAGGACTTACGTGAAACAGCTGTCGGCATGAATAGCTGGCTTGGCTATTCAGCAATTTTGCTGGCTGCGGATGGCAGCTTGATGACTTTAGTTTGAAGGGTGATCAAACCGTGCTGGCCATGCTTCCGGGTAAGGGCATGGCGCTACGCTGGACAAATGTGCCAGGCATTGATTGATTGTTAATGCCGGCACGACAGTTTGGCGTAAATCCTGTCAGGACAAGACAGAGAATAGTGCAGTGCAAAATATTGCGCAACTGATTTAATTAGGGTCGGTGTCAATTTAAAATAATCATATTCTCATGAATATTTAAATAGGGACATAGTAAATGCGCCGAAATTTATTGAGTTTCTGACGCTCATATGAGGATTTCCAGGCACGGAAGCAGCTTGCAGGCCCGCTCATGTAAAAGAAAAAATCAAACGCTTTACTGGGTTTTGCGGGGGCGGCCACGCTTGACCGGCTCTACCCGTCTCTCGGTCAGCTTGCTCATTTCTATCTTGAATTTAGCCGAGCCCAGCATCCAGGCCTTGGTGGTAGCCTGGGTAATTTCACTGATTTGTGTGTTGGACAAGCCCTGCTCCAGACTTTGCTTGTAGGCAGCTTCTCGCTGGAAAGGTGTATTACCCAATGCCCAGTAACAGCTATGATCAGTGATCAATGTATCGATATGCAGACCTACGTGATGGCGATAACTCGACCAGGTGTAATCGAGCAAATCCTGCACCAGACCGGCACGCAGAGGATTGCTTTCCATATAAATACTGCAAGGGATGAAGTAATTGGCTGACTCAATGACAGTGGCACGGTAACGTCCCTGCCACAGGGTGCCGGTACGCTGGTATTTGCGGTTGAAATAAGGGACATAGTGCCGACCCAGCCACTGCATCATCTTGCCCAGGCCTGGCTCATCACCGGGTGTCAGTAACAGATGCAGGTGATCTGGCATCAATACATAGGCATGTATAGCTACATCAAACAACTTGGCAGCTTGCTTGAGCCAGTCCAGAAAGCTGCTGTAATCCTCGGCATCCTGAAAAATCACGGCACCGGCATTGCCACGCTGGATAACATGATGTTGCTGATGCGGGATAACGAGTCGGGCTAATCTGGCCATGGGTATGCGGGCAATCCAAAAGAGTCTGGATTGTGCTTGGCATCAGTCTGTCTTGTCAAAACTTATCTGCCTGCGCATGCACGACAGCGCAGCACAGCACAGATTGTTAATAGTGAACAGCGAGCAGCGAACAGCGACCAGCGACCAGCGACCAGCGGGCTGATATTGACTGATATTGGCATTTGCATTCGCCATAAGCATAGCAACCATGCCCGCCTTGCGGGAGCATGGATTAGCAATGAACTTTTAAGGGAGCTTTTGCCGCCGCCAGCTTTCCGGTCTGGCCGGAATACTGGCAATCACACAGCGCTCAGGCCGCGATGAGTTCTTGAACCGGGCTTTTCAAGCGGAAAGCTTTGAGTGCACGGGATGCGTCCGGTACTGCGACGATTTCTGGTGTACCAGTCATCAATTCAGAAATACGGCTCTTCAGGGCTTTTGCCTGTGTTGCCAGATTGAAATGCGCAGGACGCTGAGTCTGCACTATGCTCCAACGCGCTACAGGCGCATGGCCACTACCATCGAGCAAGGATTTTTCACGCAGCCAGTTCTCGAAAGAACGGGTAGTCATGTTACTTTCTATCCAGATCAGATGATCGGCGGTGATTTTCTTGCTGTTGTCCGAAGGGCGAACCAGTATTTCGTAAATCATTTTCTGACTCCTTAAAGGGAAACTTTGCTTAAAGGAAGGTGTCAGCAAAGATTCTTTAGTCCAAAAACGCACCGGTTCGCGATTCAGTTGACACGATAGGTTACAAAAGTCAAAAATTTTTTTGTGAATTTAATAAAAAAACAATGAATTGGGCAAAATTTGAGCAAAAATGCCCTATTTATTGCATTTATTTCAGCTTTTGTTACAAATCAGCTGGAACTTTTCAGGCTTATTTGATGCGTGAGGCTTCAAGAACGAAGCTCAGCTTGCCAAAACGTGCACTAACTTCATCAAATTTCTTTTGTTTTTGTGCATCAGTGAGGCTGGTGTTATTCAAATTGTCGCGCAAAAGGCTAAACAATGTTAAATCGGCGATAGGTTTCAGCTGTGCATCGGTAGAACGCTGGAAACCGGACAAATTCAAAATGTCTTTCAATACGACTTGTGCCTGCTTTTGCTTGCCATAATTGACAAAGAAATCTTCCACGCGGGTTTTCAGGGCAGGTGACATGTCCTTGCGATACAGGATAGGGTCATTTGGTATCAAAGGCGAAGTCCAGATGACGCGGACCTTGCTGAGCTGGTCTGGTGCTTCTTTTTTGAGCCTGTCCATCTCTTCACTATTAAAGGTGGCGACATCGGCTTCACCACGCAAAATAGAAGAAAAATTTGCCTGGTGATTGCCAACGATGACTTTCTTGAACAGTTTTGCCGGATCTATCTTGTTCTTGGAAAACAGGTAATAGGCAGGAACCAGATAACCGGACGTCGATTTTTTATCGCCATCAGCGAAGATGTATACGCCAGGTTTGGCAGAAACCTGGTCAAAGCTGGTCAGTGCACTTTTGCTGGAAGCAATCAACACCGAGTTGTAACCGCGTGAGCCATCGCTTTTGACCATTTGCGCAAAGACAGTTGCCTTGCCATCTTCCACCGCATCCAAGGCGACCTTGCTGCTCAGCCAGGCGATTTGTATTTTGTTTTCTTTCAAACCAGCAACGATGTCGCTGTAATTCGAAGAAATAGCAGCAGTCACTTCTGTACCTGTGCTTTTTGCCAGGTCATCCAGCAAAGGCTGCCAGCGCTTGCGGGTATCTTCTATGCTCGTTGTAGCGATCAGGCCTACAGTGATTTTTTCTGCAGCGTGGGCAAGAGACATGAACATACTGCTGAGCAGCAGTGCCAGGGTGACAATTTTTTTAAACATAAAACCTCAATAGAAAATGCAAATACCCAAAGCACGGCAGTGCTTGTGACCGGTCAAACATGTATGCGGTAGCAAACAAACAAGTGACGTCAACGACGTACTCTGGGACAGGAATGGGGGATGGTGATTGGATACACACTGATTAATTTTTGTGCATCAATTGCCTGCCATTATAGCATTAGATGAATTTGAGCAATCAATTACCCTAAAGCAAGAAATGTTTTAGAGTTAATTCACCAGACACTTGGCCATGGAATTCGCTTAATACGCCATGCTATGCCGTGCGATTTACTTACTGTCTTTAGCCTAGCAGCGCCTTCAATTGATTGGCTGCCGAGGCGAGAATTTCTTCAGACAATGCTGTGTCATTGACCGCACGCGCCATCGACACGGCACCCACCAGGGTCGCCAGTGCAGTGATTGCGGCAGTACGCTTTGATGTTGATTTTTCGCTGGCGATCAAATCACCAAGCACCTTCAGATAAAGACTGACCTGATCGGTATAGGCAGAACGGGCCTTGTCATTGCTGCGGGCAACATCGCCAGCCAGGGTCGTGACGGCACAACTGCTGGCCAGACCATCGCGATGGGCAACACTTAAGTAAGCATCGACCAGTGCGGCAAACAGTATGTGCCTGCTCTGTTTGCTGTTGGCCAGCGCAGCGACTGTTTTGCCACCATCTTGCAAGGCGCAGGCAACCGCTTCTGCTACCAGTTCTTCCCGGGAAGCAAAGTGGCGGTAAAAGCCGCCATGTGTCATGCCCGCATCTTTCATCAGGTCTGCAACACCTATGCCTTCAATACCAGCCTCGCGAAAACGGGCAGCGGCTATCTTGACGATACGCTCGTGATTCTCTGCCTTTTCTGCCTTGGAACTACCCATGCGACGAT
This sequence comes from Undibacterium sp. Tian12W, assembly GCF_049339405.1. Lineage (NCBI taxonomy): Bacteria > Pseudomonadati > Pseudomonadota > Betaproteobacteria > Burkholderiales > Oxalobacteraceae > Undibacterium > Undibacterium sp. Tian12W. The sequence continues at coordinate 224,101 of NZ_JBMPPK010000004.1, read as the reverse complement.
ACCTGCTCTTGTGCTTGACAAAGAGGATTATACTCGTCATCATCTTTTTCAGGATGACGCATATCATCCTGACTAATTTGACGCTGGCTTTGACGTTAGCTTTATTGGTGAGATTGGCGGTATTGGCGATGTGCAGACAAGCCAGGCCATGCGCTGAAATAAGTTCTTACGTGTTCATTCAATAAATAAGGAGTATTCGCATGCCCATGATAGACATTTACGCAGCAGAAGACATGTTCCCAGCCGGTACCGACCGTCAACTTGCTGAGGAGCTGACAGCAGCCTTATTGCGGGCCGAAGGCGTGGCGCAACCCGGCCCGGCACATACCCATAACACGGGTGCCTATATACATCGCATGCCAGCATCTGCAGTACATACAGCCGCCACCGATGCGGCACGCACGGTGCGTATACAGGTAATCACACCGCCGGCAGCATTGAACCGCGAGGGCCAGAAGCAATTTGTGAAAGAGGCGACAGCAATCGTCGCGCAAATTTCTGGTGACCCCAGCCAGGTAAGCCGTACCTGGGTTTTGCTGACCGAAGCAGCAGAAGGTGGCTGGGGTATTGCAGGCACTGCCTTTGGCCGTGCTGAATTTGCTGCGTTGCTGGCACCCAAGACAAGCTGATACGCCGCATATAAATGCCGGGTTTCTGCTATCGGACCTGGTCGTTTTTTGGCGGCGCTGTGACAGAAAAACGAAAACTGGTCAGTGACTTAAACACTTGCCCTGGATTAAGCACGGTCGAAGGGAAATTTGCGTGATTCGGGCTGTCGGGCAAGTGCTGGGTTTCAAAGGCAAAGCCGTCATGGCGCTGATAGGCTGAGGCTTCGCTGCCGTCAAAGCCATTGCCACTATTGAACTGTACTGAGGGTTCTGTGGTGTAGACATGCATTTGCCGGCCAGATACAGTTTCAGAGATATGCGCAACGGCCCGCAAGGATTGATCCCAGTTGGTAAACAACAGGCTATGATCATAGCCGGATGGCTGCCCTAGCAAAGCATCACCTTGTTCAAGATGGCGTGTGATGGTGGTGGGTTTGCGCAAATCCAGCACGCTGCCATCCACCGGCAAAATACGTCCCTTGGGTATACGTTTATTGTCGTTCTCAGTGTAACGGTCGGCATGGATTTGAAACAGGTGGGTACTCAAACCTCTGTTGCCAGCGCCTGCCAGATTGAAGTAGGCGTGATTGGTCAGGTTGATGACCGTCGCTTTATCACTGAGCGCACGATATTCAATATTGAATGCATTGCGCGCCTTGTACAGGCGGTATGTAACTGTCACCTGCATTTCACCGGGAAAGCCCTGGTCACCGTCAGGGCTGAGCAAATTAAAATGCGAACCCAGACTATCGTTCTCATCAAAGTCCTGGCGTGACCACACTCGCTTGTCAAAACCTTTTGGGTCACCATGCAGGGCAACTCCTTTTTCATTGGCAGGCAGATGATAAGTTTGTCCGTTCAATACAAATTCTGCTTTGCCTATGCGGCCAGCATAGCGCCCTATGATGGAAGCATGCCTGTGTCGAGTAATTAAATAAGCTGATAGATCAGGTAGCCTGAGCACAATATTGGCCAGCTTGCCATCGCGGTCTGGCACTTCGACAGTGCTTATTGTCGCGCCATAATCAATATAGCAAACCCGCATCTGCGTGTCATTCTGCAGGCAATGTTCCTGCACCACTTGACCAGTAGCTGTCTTGCCCCAATGACTATCCTGACTGTGGGCAGCGAGCGCGACCGGGCTAGTACATGCCATACACGCCATACACGCCAGAATGACTAGCCTTCCTATGCGAACTAGCGGCAACTGGAATCCGGCTGGCTGCCACGCGTGATACCAAGATTGGCAAAATAGACGTAATCATCTTTGCCCTGATTCAGCATCGCATGATGCTTGCGGTAGATACCCCATTTCGGGCGCATGTGGTCTGACCCTGTGCGCCATAATTGCAGGCCCGCGCTGTCGATTTCCAATACGGGCTTATCGTCCTGGCCGCGCATGCTCAACTGATAACGCCCGGCAGAATTTGAAAATGTGATCTGCTCACGTACGTCTATCCATCGCCCCTGTATCTGCGACAAGGCCACTGTGCCGAGTACATGATAAACACTGCCGTCATTTTTCAGGTCATCAATTTGCCGCACTTCCATACGGCCACTCGCCAATGGTGTAAAAGTAATCAGCGGTGGCTCCGCATAACGGCCACCATAGGCCTTGATCTGATGGATATGCGTAAATGAGGGTGAAAACTTCATGCCGGCATCAATCTTGAAACGCCAGCTATACACAAAGCTGTTATTTTCACGCGCCTTGAAGGCCTGGTGCATACCCATCAGGCTGGGTGCAATCTTGATCTCGGTGCGGGAACGGTCGCTACCTTCAGCCATGGTTTTGCCATCCAGGTTGACATCCGTCGGGTCTATCGCCAGCACTGCAAAATAGACTGGCACCACATCGTCAGCCGCTTCAATAATATGCGGCCTGGCTGGCGCGTAGTGCGTATCACTCGGAGCCTCTACCGCACCCTTGCCAAAAACATTTTCTATACGCGCATAAGTATCCGTACCACCTGGCTTTTGGGCATTCAGGCACAAGGTATTTCCGGTTATGCCAGAAGTCGCATCAGCGGCAAAAGCATGAATAGCAGGCATGGCAAAACCAGTAAGCAGACTCCCAGATAAAATGGATAAGCGCATGAACCTGCCTCAGTCCTGGTATTGTGGCCCGGCCACGACGAATGGCCCACCCTGATAGGTGCTGGTCATGTCGTCAGCATCAGGCCAGTTCGCAGTCAGCGGGAAACGTCCGGCGAACTCGCTGGAACTATCCTTGGGCACAAACCCCAGATGTGCGGCCTTGCTGTTATCCCACCATTTTGCCGGATTGTCCGACACGCCAAAGACGATGCTGTGACCGACTTTTGGCGTGAACAGCGCAGCCCTGATCAACTCCAGCAAATCATCGTAACTAAGATAAGTCACCATCATGCGGGTATTACGGGGCTCAGGAAAGGACGAGCCTATACGCAGGCATACCGTCTCTATGCCAAAACGGTCATAGTAATAACGTGACAGCGCTTCGCCATACAATTTGCTGAGGCCATAAAAGCCATCTGGCCGTAGCGGGCTGTCCGCATTCACTTTTTCTGTCGTCGGATAGAAACCAACGACATGGCTGGAGCTGGCATAAATAACGCGTTTGATACCCAGCTTATGTACCGCTTCATACAAATGGTACATGCCCAGGATATTGGCTTGCATGATGGGTTCAAACTTGTCTTCGACAGAGATGCCGCCAAAATGCAGCACGGCATCGACATCTTTCAGCAATTCAAATACCCCTGCCCTGTCAGCCAGGTCGCAGGTCTGCGCCTCTTCGCCAGGCACCAGGTTCTCTATATCGACGATATCGCTGAGCCTGAGTATTTTTGTCCAGGGCTTCAGGCGTTCACGCAAAACCCGGCCCAGGCCACCGGCGGCACCCGTCAACAGCAGGCGATTAAAAGGTTTTTCACTGGATTGCTCACTAAATTGTTCAGTCATCATCATTTTTGATTTTAGGTTGGTGTCGGCCATGATTTGCTCAAGTTGCTCAAAAAGTGCAAATCAGGTCTTTAGTTAAACGTTTAACTAAGTATATAGAATTTTTTGCCGGGGTCAAATAATTCCTTCGCATGTTAAAAAAATCTGCTACCTGTATTGAAGAATGATGCGTCTGGCAGACAAGCCGACCATGGCATTGATGCCTGCCTGCCAGTTTGTACGGTAAGATGCACGCTGAATTGAGCTGGCGGTTAAACGCTTACAGTCACACCGTCTGAGATACTTTTATACGCGATGAAGAAAAAACCACCGACCATACGTGATGTCGCCGCTGAAGCAGGCGTCTCTACTGCCACCATTTCCAAATTCATCAATGGTACACAGCGTTTTTCTTCTACCGTAGAAGCCAGGATCACAGCTGTCATTGACAGCCTGGGCTACCGTTCCAACCCGCTGGCGCAATCCATGATCACCGGGCGCACCAAGTCCATAGGCTTGTCGATACTGGATGTCAGCAATCCCCATTTCACCAGCATCGTCAAAGGGGCTAACCGCATCGCCATAGAGCATGGCTACACCTTGTTGCTGGTCGATACCGAAGAAAACCTGGGTCGTGAAAAACCCCTGATAGAAGCATTGAGCCGCCGTGTCGATGGCATGATACTTTTTTCACGCATGAGTGAAGCCGACCTGAGCTGGACCGAGCAACTGGAAAAACCCCTCGTATTCTTTGGCCGCCTGAGCCAGCTCAGTTCCCCCTGTGTCAGCAGTGATGACCACAAGGGTGCCTATATGCTGGCGCAACACTTGCTGACCCTGGGTCACAAGCGCATTGCCTATATGGGTTTCAATAAATCCCGCCGCGATGAAGAACGTTTTGGCGGCCTGCAGGAATGTCTGAACGAACATCAACTGACAGCAGAAATCTACAACGTCAATTCACCGTCTGCACAAGAAGGCGAACGCCTGTGTTCTTCCATCATGCTCGGCAAACAGCATCCTGATGTCGTGGTTTGCTATAACGATTTGATGGCACTTGGCTTCATGAAAGAAGCACAAAACCTGGGATTCGATATTCCCCGCGATGTCTCTATCGCCGGTTTTGATAATATCCAGTATGGCCGCTACACCTCGCCAGCATTAACTTCTGTCGATCTGCAAAGTGAAGAAATGGGTGTTGCTGCCATGCGCACGCTGATCAGCATGATTAATGGCGAAACTGCCCGCGGCCTGACCACGATAGAACCGCAACTGATTTTGCGCTCTTCAGTCATGAACAGAAGAAGCCCGGCCAATTCCTGAAATTGCGCACGGAATAAATCGTATATTTGCAAAAAAACGACAATCTAAGAAAACGTTTTCTTTAAAGCGCTGCCCAGCCTTATCTCTGTGCGTAGAAAATGCACAGCCTTGTCAATTCAACTCTACTCTTGAATAACAATTTTGATAGGCCAATAAAAAATTCCAAAATCAGGTTTACCTTCAATTTGAATTCATCTACTATTTAGTTAAACGTTTTCCTAAATGCTTTCAAGCACAAGCGCGAAGCTGCAAATACAGGGACACATAACAAAATCAGGAGATGTATGTCTTACCGCAATCCCATACTCAACAATCTGTACAAGCTTTGTATCACAGCATCTGCACTTGCCTGGAATCTGACAGCCTCAGCCAACGCCAACTTGGCTTCGCAAGCGGCACAAGCGCAACTACTGCCCATGAACACCATGGTGCAAGAATCGCTATATCCCCAGCTTGACTACCTGTCGCAAAAACTGCTGGCCGAGAGATTGCAAACCACGCTGGCGGGTTACCTCGCTTTCAATGGCAAGGATAAATTCCTGCCCGGGAAAATCGCCACCGGCCTCGCCCATTTAATGCTGAACCCTGCCCTGACACCAGAAGCCAGGCGCAAGGCAGCAGAAAATTTCCGTACCAGTGCAGACATGACAGTCGATATGGAAAACCATACCTGGGGCATTTATTATTATTTGCTGTCACTGCAACAGATACAGCAAGCGGGCTTGCTGGAGCAGGCAGTCAGCCCTGCTACTTTGGCCAAACTCAAGAAGCAACTGGACTGGCGCAGCTTTGTCAATGAAGCGGACCTGAAACTCATCAACTTGCCCACCAATTATTATGGCGTGGCATTTGGCGTGGCACGTCTGCGCATGTTGCTCGGTTGGGAAGATGCCAGCGGCAGTGAAAAACTTTTGAACACCCTGCTGGCGCATTACGATGCCCACTCCGGCGAGTATGGCTTTTCTGATGAAACCGATGGTGAAGGACGCTTTGACCGCTACAGCATTTTATTGATTGCCGAGATTTGCCACAGGCTCATAGAAACCGGCAAGGAAGTCCGGCCTGACTTGAAACTGAAACTCAGGAAAGCCGCAGACATCGCCCTGAATATGGCAAATGACAAAGGCGATGGCTTCAGCTTTGGCCGCAGCATAGGTGCTTATGGTGATACTGCCATACTCGAAATCCTGTCGGCGTCTGCTTATCTGGATGTCTTGACGCCCACGGAAAAAGATTACGCCTATGCGTACTCCACTCGCGTATTCAATAAATTTTTAAGCTTCTGGTATGACCCGCAATTACACTCCGTCGATTTGTGGGGCAAGGGCAGGAAGACCGATGCCTACCGTGGTGCGCACAGGGTGCTGGGTGAAAATTTCTCGCTGCTGCATCAACTACTGACCACCAATGCCATCTGGCACAAACTCGGCTATGACCAGCGCATACCACTGGCTGACCTGCAGGCATGGGCAGATAAAACCCAGCCACGGTTCAGTTTCAACTGGTTTGCCCGCGGTGAGTATGACAGGGCATTGGCGATCTATCGAGACCGCCAGCATGTGTTCAGTCTGTTGCTCGCAAATGGCGGTGCTGGCCAGCATGCGAACAGCCCGTATTACCCGCTACCGTTTTCAAATGATCTCATCGTTGGCATACCAGACAGCGGCTTTGCCCATCCCCAGCTTATTCCCAGTCTGACGTTGACAGATGGCAGCAAGTTACTGGCGACCGCTTTCATGAGCAATATCCAGACTGGCAAAACAGAAAAAGCTGAATTCATCAGCTATCAGCAAAGCGGGCTGACACGCATGACAGGTGATGGTAAACCGCCGCAAAAAGATGAACGCATAAAGCTCAATAGTCGCTACCTGTTTGAACCGGGCAGCATCAGCAGAAGCGATGAATTTACAGCGACCGGCAGTACACAGATACAGCAAGCCAGCCTGGAGTTCAGCAGCTTTTCTGATGCTGTCAGACAGGATGGAAATCACATTTATTTCAGTAAAGGTGGTGTCACTGAATTCATCGTCGAAGGCCTGGAGAAATGCGCAGTCAAACGGGTAGTGGGCGACGCTTACTTCCAGACCCCGGCTGGGCCCTTCATCAACCATATCAGTTGCAGCACGCAACAGCTAAAACACGGGCAGCCACTAAAAATCAAATGGACGATACGGTACCAATAGAATTTAACAGCGGAAATTTAACAGCGAGAATTTAACAGAAAAAATCAGCAGCAAAAAATGGTACAAAACTACAATATCCGGAGACAAGAATGTCAGCACAATCCAGCAACAAGCAACATCTCATGCAACTTAAACCCTTGAGCTTTGCCATCAGTCTGGCCATGCTGGCCCTGACTCAGGCAGCGCAGGCGCAACAGGCAACTAATGCAGAAACATCCGATGGCAAACTCAATGAAGTCGTGGTGTCCGCCAACAAGCGCATAGAAAAACTTGACCATGTGCCGATGGCGATTTCAGTCCTCGGTGATGCTACCTTACAGCGCAACAATGTCAGGGAAATCGCTGACGTCATCAACCTGTCGCCCGCATTGTCGATCACCTATGGTTCGACACCTGCCAATAATGGCATCAATATGCGCGGCATAGGTACGACATCGATAGGTATAGGCGTAGAAGCTGACGTGGCAGTCATCATCGATGATATTCCCATGGGCATGCAGGTCAAGGCCTTCCAGGATTTGACTGACATCTCACGCATAGAAATTTTGAAAGGTCCGCAAAGCACACTGTTTGGTAAAAGCGCGATTGCCGGTGCGGTCAATATCGTCACCAAGCCCATTTCCGGCCCGCTGGCAGGCAGCGCCAGCACCTTATATACCAGTGATGGTGAATGGCGCTTTGGCCTGACTTATGGTGGGGAAGTATCCGAGAAATTCGGCTTCAGGCTCAGTGCCAGCGACAATCGCTTCCCCGGCAATGTGAATAACCTGACTGATGGCAGCAAGGTCAATGGTTCTGGCGGCAAGACCTTCATGGCCAAACTCAGTTGGCATCCTACCGACAATATTGATGTCGATTTTTCGCCACGCTATAACAGCACAGTCACATCCTGCTGCGTGCTGGCATTGACCAGCCTGACACCGGCACAAGGCGGCCTGTTGTCGAATATCGCGCAACTGCCAGCTACGACTTTATTGAATGGCATACGCATAGGCCCGGACAACACCGATGTGCGCAATGACACCTTGACAGGCCAGACCTCCACCAGCCGTGGTGCGGGCTTAAAATTCACTTACAACTTTGCCGATGGTTCTTCGCTGACTTCGATTTCTTCACTTGATCGTTATTATGCCAATGACACACGCGACCAGGACTTTGTTGACGTGCCCACCCTGCTGTATTACCCACTGGCGAATGGCAAACCTGCCGGTGTCAATGCTGGCTATACCCAGTACGGCACATTTGATGTGAAATCGCAAACCCAGGAATTGCGCTATACCTCGAATGACAAGAATTCGCTGCGTTATGTGCTCGGTTACTGGTATGGAAAAAACTCTATAGAACGTCATTTCATACGCGGTTATAACGGCATTGCCTTGACCACGCCTATCCAGTATTTCACGGACACGTATAACGTCAACAGCGCCGTGTTTGGCCAGGCGACCTGGGACTTTGCAAAGAACTTCAGCCTGCTCGCAGGCTTGCGTTATAACCGTGAAACCTCGGGCTACCGTTTCTCTGTCGGTGCGCCACCGCCAGGTGCGTATGTACAGACAGATTATTTTTCCAGCCTCGACAATACCGAGAATTCCACGACGGGCAAACTCAGCCTGCAGCACCAGGTCAACAACAACCTGATGGTGTATGCCATGGGCTCTACCGGCTACAAAGGCCTGGCCTATGACTTGACCAGCGGCTTGAATGCCGCCACTGCGGCCCAGCAACCGGTCAAATCAGAAACTGCCAAGACCTTTGAAATAGGCCTTAAAGGCAATTTCCTCGACAACCGCCTGACGCTGAATGTCGCCGCCTTCAATAGCAGGTTCAGCGACTACCAGCAGAATTCTGGTGGTTATCTGCCTGGCACGACAACTTATGTGACGCGCCTCAATAGTGTGGGTGGCGTGCAGACACGCGGCGTGGAAATGGATGTCTCGGCACTGGTAACCAGAGACTTGATACTCAACGGCAGCATAGCCTACACCGATGCCACCATTACAGAATTCCCGAATGCCCCTTGCTATAACGTCGCTGGCAGCCCGAATGGTGGCTTCAATGCAGAATGCCAGTTGAAGTCTGCCCAGTATGGTGGACAGAACGTGCAAGACCTGGCCGGAGCAAGAATGCCGAATGCACCCAAGATCAAGGCCAATATCGGCGGACAATATGACCTGCGTTTCAGTAATCTGCCTTTCAATGCTTTCGTCACTGGCAGCGTACGTTACCAAAGCGATGTCATCACTAATTTGAATCAAGACCCTACGCTGGCCGTATCTTCCATCAGTGTGACGAATATCGGTTTTGGTATCAGGGACAAAATGAACAAGTACAAACTGAGCTTCTTTGTCAACAACCTGTTTGACCGCCACTACGCTAATACCGGTTTCACTGGTGTAGGTAGCTGGAGTTCAAAAGCACCGAATCCTGTGCTGACAGTCACCAACACCACCTGGACACCTGCCCGTGACGCCTTCCGTTATTTTGGTGTCAGGCTGGACGCTAAATTCTGAACATCTTCAGTGACTAAAGCAGCGTGATGAATAGTCAGCACCGTTCATCACGCTCCTGAATTTCATACACCTTCCGCTTTTATCAATTCTGGCATTCCTGCCGGATGGCTTTCTGCTGTCTGTTTTTTATAACGAGAAATTAATCCCATCCAAACAAGCAAGGAGTACATCATGTTATCTGCAAAACCAAATAGCAAAAAAATGATCCTTAAACCGGCTTTGACATTCATTACGCTACTGGCGGCAGCATTGCCAGCAATGGCAACCACTTACAAGGTAACGACAGCCAAGGAATTGCAGGACGCCATCGGCAAGGTAAAAGCCGGTGACGTGATACAACTGGCGGCAGGTACGTACAAAGACAAGTTCGTCATCAAGAACAAAAACGGCAAGGCTGACTCCCCCATACAATTGACAGGCCCAGCCGGATCATCTGCCGCCGTGCTGGTGAACAGCGGTGGTTATGGCCTGTATCTCGATCACGCGAATTACTGGATCATTGATGGCATCACGGTCAATAATTCAGGCAAGGGCATCATCCTTGATACCTCTACCAACAACGTACTGCAAAACCTGACCGTGCATGATGTCGATGACGAAGGCATACACTTTCGCACCTTCAGCACCGACAATGTCTTGAAGAACAGTCACATCTATAACACCGGCAAGAAGCAGGCTGGCTTTGGTGAAGGTGTGTACATAGGATCAGCCAATTCCAACTGGTGCACCTACACGTCATGCAACCCGGACAAGAGTGACCGCAACAAGGTGCTGACCAACAGCATAGGCCCGAATGTGAATGCCGAAGGCATAGACATCAAGGAAGGCTCATCTGATGGTTTGATACAGGGCAATACCTTTGACGGCAGCGGCATCAGTGGTGAAAACTATGCCGACAGTGTGATTGATGTCAAAGGCAATAATTATGCAATCACCGGTAACACCGTCAATAACCACCCTACCTCCAGCGATAAAAACCTGCTCGATGGTTTTCAGGTGCACCAGGCTTATACCGGCTGGGGCAAGAACAATAAATTCAGCAGCAACCGCTTCAACCTCAATACCAAGGGCTATGGCATCAATGTGCAGTCAGGTCTGACTGGTAATATCGTCTGTGACAATAACTCGGTAACAAATACCAGTTCAGGCATGGCGAACGTTGCGCTCACTCATTGCACAAACTAAAACCAGTCCTTGTCCAGACTCAAATCAAGGCCTGCTAAAACAAGGCCTTGATCTTCTTTATCCAATTTTCCAGGGTCGACGTTTTTTCTGGAAGCGCCTTAGTTTCGCGAGACGTTATAGGAAATTGAAAAGCCGCCTCAAACTCTCTTCCTTTTTTAGCATTATCTGCTCTGCCATAAATTGGATTATCATTTTGCTCAGGAGCAGGAGCAGGCTCCGCTATCTCAGGAACAAGGCGTTTTGGTGGCATAAAGAACGTGACGATTTGTGCACCGGACCTTACTGGCGGGCATGCAGCTCCCCCCTCAACCAAACCGGTCCGCATGAGGATGGCATGAAATTGTTCAAGAAAATCAGACAAGTCGTGCGGCAACTTACTGGCATCTGTAATTTGATCTGCCCGGTCAAACGCAAGTATGTCTGCGTAGGAATGATAAGACGGTGTTTGATTATGCCGAAACAGATTCCAGTTCTTTTCTATGGAACAGTTTGGGAAAAACCTGGCAATATCTCCACTCAAAAAATAGGTTAGTGTCTGCATGTCGACTTTGCCAACCTGGCATTCACGTTCAAGTGCCTGCCGCATCTGAGTGTGAGTTACCTCATCAAATTCTCGATGCTGTAACAAGTGACCGAGGTCAAATAAATCCTTGAAACGTGGCCTGACCAGGGTCTGATGAATTTTCCATGCGATTTGTAAGGAAAGTGGAACTGTATTTTTAATCAAAAAAGCGTCGCCCAAAACAGGTCTGTATAGCAAAGGTACAGGTCCCTGTGCCAGGTCCAGGTTCAAAGACACATCCATACTAATTTCATCGTACGGCGCATCTCCCTGACTATAAGCCAGGTCAGTATTCACCGTAGGAAAATCTTCTGCCATGGCGTAATCTATCCGTCGCCAAAAAGCATTTTTCCTAAAGCTGCGAAAACGTATATCATCATCTGCCACAGCTTCAGTAACTGCCACTGCCCACGGGTCAAGAATAGTGCGCGCCTCCGTGGCATCAACGACTCCCTGCATGCATACCCAATCAAGATCAGCAGGAATCCGCTGAGCAGGGTCTTGAAAATATTGCCGTGTCAAGAAACTGCCTTTCAGCATGAAAGGTAAATCCAGGCTTGCGGCACGACGTATGAAAGCTTCACCTGCCAGGAAAGCGGGCGAAACATCACATGCTGATAAGTTAGAAGATGACATCAAAAAATTCCTGATTTTCCATTAAAGAGACTGATTCAGCCAACCGTGATCCAGCGCACAGTTATCATCAAAGACGCAGTACTCGAAACGCTCGTGCATAATGGTCCAGACACTGTCCTTCAGACCTTTTTGCAAAGCGTCAACCCTGCGCAAGAAAGCAGCCTTGCTACCAGATTCGCGCAAAGTCACAAAACGCATTCCAGGTTCATTTCTGAGGGAATTTCTGGACAGGTGCGCTTCATGATTTTCACAAAACCGCAGCAAATCTTCTACTCTGGAGAAATTGATTTTACCGTGCCATTCATAGTAAACATCTGATGACATGGCTACATTTTCTTTATACTCTTCTGCGTATTGCAGAGGTATCTCTATTTTCAGGCGGCTTGTTTTGTAAGCTCGCTGGTTCAATATGCATCCATAGTTTTTTGCTACCTCCAATACGGCGTCCAGTTGATCCGCCATCAGAAGCTTGCTCAACATCAGTTGCTGAGAATGTGTACCTCTTGATAATTCTATCAAGAGCGGTTTTGCCTTGATCTCCCCGCAAAATTCAATGAACCCGGGGATATCTGCTTCCTGCGCATTTGCTACCGTCAGATGAATCTCAAATGGCAACATGGTTTGACATGCAACACTCACAAAAGCTGGCCGTCCAGAAATATTTTCGCGCATTTACTTATTGTTTTCGGCCAACTCACGCAGCTTGTCTTTCTTGCTTTTACGCTTGCCCTTGATGCCGCCAGTCGGCGCATCAGGGCTGGCTTCAGAATCTGTCTGGTTTGCTGCAATTGCCGCAGGTTCAAAACCGGGCAAGGTCTCGCGCGGCACACGTTTGTTCTGGCGTTTTTCTATAAGGCGGAAATGCATTTCATGCTCAGCCAGAATAAAGCTGATTGCCGTACCACTCGCACCGGCACGGCCAGTGCGGCCTATGCGATGGATGTAGTCGTCTGCCGAGCGCGGCAAATCATAATTGACAACCGCGGGCAGGCCAACAACGTCAATACCACGGGCCGCCAGGTCAGTAGCAACCAGCACCTGTATGCGGTTCGCCTTGAAGTCAGTCAGCATGTGCTGACGCGCACCCTGGCTGGCATCGCCATTAAATGCCTCTGCCTTGATACCTGCTTTTTTTAATTTATTGCTGATGGTGTCGCTCGCATATTTTGTGGCGACAAACACCAACACACGTTCCCATTGCTGCTCTTTGATCAGGTGCACCAGCAACCTGGTGCGCTTGTCGCCATCAACTGCTATCGCCCTTTGCGCGATATCGGGCAAGTTCTTGGTCAAGTCGGCAATCGCAATGCACACTGGCTCATGCAGCATGCCTAGCGCCAGCTTTTTGACTGCTGGCGAAAAGGTCGCCGAGAAAAACAGGTTTTGCCGTTTGGCAGGTAACTGCTCAAGGATGCGTTTGATTTCAACGGCAAAGCCCAGGTCCAGCAGGCGGTCTGCTTCATCCAGCACCAGTGTCGCCACGTCTTTTAAAGACAGGGCATTGTTATCGAGCAAATCCAGTAAACGCCCCGGCGTGCTGATGACGATATCAGCCCCACCACGCAAATGCATCATCTGCGGGTTGATAGACGCACCGCCATAAATGACGGCTACCTTCAGCCTCTTTGGCAAATGCTCCGCCAAAGCCTCAATTGTTTGGCCTACCTGCCCGGATAATTCACGGGTAGGTACCAGTACCAGAATCTTGACCTTACGCTGTTTGCTAGCCTCTTCCATTTCTTCTTGCATGCGTTGCAACAGGGGCAAAGCAAAGGCAGCTGTCTTGCCAGAACCGGTCTGTGCCAGTGCCATGACATCCTGTCCAGCCAGTACCGCAGGAATAGCCTCAGCCTGCACCGCAGTTGGTGTTTCATACTGACGTGCGGCAACCGCTTGCAAAAGTTCCGGGATCAGGCCTAGAGATTCAAAAGTCATGGATAAATTGAAGAAGAGAAATTTTTGATTGAGCGTTACACTATTGATATTAACGCGCATCAGAGTATAGAGTGCGTCAGGGCTTTAATCCCTATCAATGCGCATTGTAGTGCAAAACTGCCATACACCTGCAGATGTCAATCCCTGCAATATTTTCGTTTATGCATGAAGGAGCAAGCATTTTGGCAATAATTACTTTTATCAAGGCTGATATTGCTCAACATAAAGATGTCCTCATCGCCATGAATATGGAATATATGGGCTGGGTGGCGGCGAACATAGCGCAAGATTTTGGTATTACTACCGAGGCTTTACTGGGTATGCCACTGGCTGAATATGTACCGGGCGCGCTGGATAAAATTTGTGGCGCGGATGCGCTGGATGGCATGTTTTATCTGGTTGAGGTAGATGGCCAGTATGCCGCCATGGGTGGCAGACGCGGCATACAGGATAGTATTGCCGAAATAAAACGCTTGTACGTATTACCGGCTTTTCGCGGCCTGCACCTGGGCGATACTCTGCTGCAACACTTGCTCAACGATGTCCGCAAGCTCGGCTATCAGCGGGTTCGCCTGGACAGCGCCCCCTTCATGCAAGCGGCTCACAGCTTGTATGAAACTGCCGGTTTCAAGGACTGCCCACCTTATGAAGGTGCGGAAGTACCAGCGGTCCTGCATCCACGCTGGCGGTTTATGGAATTGATACTGTAAGCCGGATTGTTTGTGTGAGCTGACGCACAGTCTGTCAACTGTGACTGGCGTAAGCTACGGGTAAAAGTGATTGGCAAGCTATTTATACACTGAAGAAAATACCATGCAAGTTGAAACTATCCTGGCCTTTGGTGGCCACAGCGAAGCAGCTATCAAATTTTATGAAAAGGCACTGGGTGCAGAAGTGCTCGTCATGATGCGCTGGAAAGACAGCCCTGATCCAGGCCTGCGCAAGGTATCGTCAGACCCTGACAAGATCATGCATGCATCATTTCGCATAGGCAACACGACACTGATGGCAAGCGATGGTATCGAGACCCTGGCTCACCCGGACATCAAGGGCGTTACCCTGAACCTGGAAGCCAAAGACGATGCCGAGGCGCAAAAATTATTTGCTGCACTCAGCGATGGTGGCAAGGTACAGATGCCTTTGGCAAAGGCCTTCTGGACATCCCTGTCTGGCATGGTCATTGACCGTTTTGGTGTGCCATGGATGATCAACGTGGCTGCGCAGGACAACTGATACCCCCAATATGCATAATATGCATGCTCAGGAGATTTTCACATGAGTACTACGCAACTCAAGTCAGCAATCGAATTGGCAAGCAAGAACACTGTGCATTTCCCTAACGAGAGCAAAGAATACAGGCTGGCCCGGAATGCTTTACTCGCTGAGGAAATCGAACTAAGGCGGCAAATAGAACGCGTGGCAGAACAGCGCCGCGCTTTACCAGCAGGTGGTGAAGTACCCAGGCAATATCACTTTGAAGGTGAAGATGGCCCTGCCGACTTCGCCAGCCTGTTTGGCAACAAGCAGACCCTGGCTGTTTACAGTTACATGTTTGGCCCGAAACGTGAACGGCCTTGCCCCATGTGCACCTCTTTACTGTCGGCCTGGGATGGCGAAGCAGCAGATGTTGCGCAACGCATCTCTTTGGTGGTCATCGCCCGTTCCCCCATTGCCCGCCTGATTGCCTTTAAAAAAGAACGTGGCTGGCAGCACCTGAGGCTGTATTCCGATGCCAGTGGCGACTACACCCGTGATTACGTCAGTGCAGACGATGCCGACATCCCGGCCTTTAATGTCTTTACGCGACGTGATGGCACGATACGACATTTCTGGAGTGGTGAAATGGGTGCAGACAGTGCCGACCCTGGCCAGGATCCACGTGGCGCACCCGACCTCATGCCACTCTGGACCATACTCGACAGCACGCCAGAAGGACGCGGCGCTGACTGGTATCCCAAGCTCAGCTACCCCAAGGAATAGGCTTCATTGCGCCCTGCGAGTAGTTACCCGTACTGTTACCTGTATTGTTACCCGCATTCATCCTCACTCACATAAATGGAGACAGAAAATGAAATGTCTGATCATGGTCAAAGCAACCAAAGATTCCGAGGCTGGCACGATGCCCAGCGAAGAGATGTTCAGGGAGATGGGTAAATTCAATGAAGAGCTGGTGAATGCCGGCATCATGCTTGCCGGAGATGGTCTGCAACCATCATCAAAAGGTGTGCGTGTACGCTTTTCTGGAAATGAACGCTCAGTTATTGAGGGGCCGTTTTCTGCCACCAGCGAACTGCTTGCAGGCTTCTGGATCTGGCAGGTAAAGTCACTTGACGAAGCAATTGAGTGGGTAAAACACTGCCCCAATCCCATGCTGTGCGAATCAGACATAGAGATCAGACAAATTCAGGAAGCAGATGATCTAGGCGAAACATACACATCAGAGTTGCGTCAGCAAGACGAGCGGTTACGCAAGCAGATTGAAGACAAACATTAACACTGTGCACGGCAAATTTCTGATTTCTCTTTTTTAACAGACCCTGATGTCAAAGCCTTTGCCTTGAAAACCCTGCCTTAGCTTGAACATCATTTGAGAATGGTTGAGGAATTGCAAAGCAAGATAGCGCCTTAAAAATTCGCGACACTTTCAATACAGAGATTTCAATACTGAACTTGGCAAGCAAGCCATCAATTGCAAAATCAAAAAAGATCGAAAGAAAATCAAAACGACATTAAGGTTTTGATTTTCTTCGGTTTTAATTTTCTTCCATCGCTGCAAGCAATTTACAGCAGGGCAAAGGACAGCTTACAGCTCGTCAGCAAAAGCTTTTGCTGGTTTGCGTGAAGACAGTTTCCCTAACCGTTCCAGACCATGGATGTCATGCAGTTTTTTATTCATCGTATCGTACTTTTCAGCAGATACGAGATAAGCCGCAGGGATCTCGTCGTCAAGTATCATGACAGGTTCAAGAATAGCTTCTCTCAACACTGCCTTTGCATGGCGACGCAGTTTTTTAATGTTGACTGAATGATCGGTATGCATGGTTTTTCCTGTTCACAAAAAAGGTAAAGCTAATAAAGAAATGATCGTCGTTCAACATGACGACTTACCTTGTCAGGTGAAGCAATAATAAAGTTAAAGCTGGCGATAGAAAGTCGGAAAATATGCGCTTGGCTTGTAGGCGAACATGCAGTTTGAAAATGGAAGCAATTCAGGGTTTTTTCTCTTCATCATTTCTTCTGGAAAACATTTATAAATAGTCGCCCTCTTGCCGGGGCGATCGCTTACACGTTTCGGTAATAAGCACTTACCAGTGTCGCAGTGAGACCGATTTATCATGCCGATCAAAAGATAAATATTCCAACTAACAGCCCCTAACAACTTCTAGAAAGTGCAGTTAAACTGTGTAGCGGCTGCAATTTCCAATGCTGTGACAACGCCACTGGTGTGCGTTTGCGCGACTATCCAATTACACTGGATGAACTGCTCCAGGTATGTCTGTGCTTATTTGAAAGAAGCTTATGAATATCAATCCGCTAGCAGGTCAACTGTCACCAGATTCTGCGCTGGTCGATGTGAACCAGCTCATCGCCGCTTATTACAAACAAATCCCTGATGCACAAGTCACTGCGCAAAGGGTAGCATTTGGCACCTCTGGCCACCGTGGCTCCTCGTTCCGGACCAGCTTCAATGAACATCATGTTCTCGCCATCACCCAGGCGATTTGTGAATATCGTCAGCAACAGGGTATCAGCGGCCCCTTGTTCCTCGGTATTGATACCCACGCCTTGTCGGAACCGGCACGCATCAGCGCGATAGAAGTGCTTGCGGCCAATGGCGTCAACGTCATGCTGTCCAGCGGTGACGAATATACGCCTACACCTGCTGTATCACTGGCTATCCTGATGTATAACCGCGGTCGCCATGCTGCTACTGCTACTGCTACTGCTACTGCTATTGCTATTGCTAGTAGCATTGAGCAAAATACTGGGCTGGCTGATGGCATCGTCATTACACCCTCCCACAATCCACCCGACAATGGCGGCTTTAAATACAATGCCGTCAATGGTGGCCCCGCAGATACGGCCACCACCGACTGGATAGGCAAGCGTGCCAATGAACTCATGGCAGCGAATTTGAAGGATGTAAAGCGCATGCCCTTTGAGCGGGCAATACATGCTGGCACGATACACCGTTACGACTTCATGAACACCTATGTCAGCGAGCTTGAACAGATCATTGATCTTGCCGCGATACGCCAATCCGGCATACGCCTGGGCGTTGACCCGTTAGGTGGTGCAGGCGTGCATTACTGGGGGCGCATCGCCGAAAAATATCAGATAGACCTGACGGTAGTCAGTGATGTAGTTGATCCGACCTTTCGCTTCATGCCGCTGGACTGGGACGGCAAGATACGCATGGACCCGTCATCACCCTACGCCATGCGCAGGCTGCTGGACATACAGTCAGATTTTGATATCGCCTTTGCCTGCGACACCGACCATGACCGCCATGGCATCGTCACACCTGGCGCTGGCCTGATGACGCCCGACCACTATCTGGCCGTCGCCATCGACTACCTGTTCCAGCATCGCCCGGACTGGGGCAGCAAACCAGGCATAGGAAAAACCGTGGTCAGCAGCCGCATGATAGAACATGTGAGCAAGCGACTGGGACGCAAGCTGTATGACATGCCCGTCGGCTTCAAATGGTTCGCCCCCGGGCTGTTTGATGGCAGCCTGGGTTTTGGCGGCGAAGAAAGCGCAGGCGCCAGCTTTGTACGCATGGACGGCAAAGCATGGACAACAGACAAGGACGGCATCGTCGCCGCCCTGCTGGCAGGAGAAATAAAAGCAAAAACTGGACGCGATCCCGGCCAGGTATATGAACAGCTTACGCAAGAATTTGGCAAGCCCGTCAGCATACGCGTAGAAGCCCCCGCCACGCCGGCACAGAAAAAAGCCCTGTCCAACCTGTCGCCGCAACAGATCACCAGCAAATTGCTGGCGGGCGACAACATCACCGACATCCTCACCACTGCCCCCGGCAACATGACCGCGATAGGCGGTGTGAAAGTCATCACCAACAACGGCTGGTTTGCCGCCCGCCCCTCAGGGACAGAGGAAATCTACAAGATCTATGCGGAGAGCTTTAAGGGTGAGGAGCATTTGCACGAGATCGTGGCGGAAGCGCAGGGCATTGTGGATGTGGCGTTATCAACAATAGATGGGAAGAGACAGCAGTCTTAAAGCTAGCTCCTTGAAAATTATCCATCTTATGCAGACGCTTCCGGTGCAGGCATCATGACGAAAATCAAGTTCAAATAATTCCATTGAAGACAAATTTGGTATAGAGAATCCAGATAGGGATGACTTTGAGTAGAGCCTGCTAAACGGTCGATTATCTGCTCTAAGTTGGGTGTTATGCAGCGAATGGAATGAGGCGCTGACACTGCGTTCAATGCTTAGAACAAGAAGGCTTTGACCTAGCCCCCCCATCTCCAGGGATAGTGCAGGCCATGAAAGCGGGCATGCCATCGAATCCAGTAGACATAATCTTCTTCAGTGCGTAAACTGAAGCACTTATCACGAATACAATTTTTACACAGTTGGGCAAGCTTGGATGTATGGAGCTGGATTCAGATATGACTTGCGGGATGTCCATGAAGGCTGCCTGACTTTTTCTGGTTATTATTAGTACTGAATATAAACACCGCATATTTCGTATGGCTTCACAGTTCAACAGTAATAAACGTATTGCGGACGAACCGCCACATTAGGCGGAATTTTTTCACCCTATTTAAAGTTATACAACATCATTCCAAGGAAACTCTAGCCGTGAGTGAATCAATCGAAAAGGTAAAGCGACCAACGTCTATTACAGTCATTTGTGTAATTGGTTTTTTGGGCGCACTAATCGCAGTACCACTCATTTTTTCTCCAATTGCCCAGCAAATTAGCCCTTGGTATCCACCATATTTAGGCTTTTCATCCTTCGTGGGATTGGTGTGCATGATTGGGCTATGGATGATGAAAAAATGGGCAGCTTATACCTACACAGGTTTTGTCGCTATCAATCAGATAGTCCTGCTTGCAATGGGGGTGTGGAATGTCATTGCCCTGATTATTCCGGCAATAGTCATTTTCTTTGCCCTTAAGCATGTCTCAAAAATGTCTGCATAACATGGAGCTCAACCTTGCTCTCTTCGGTCGCTGCACAATAACGTCGCGCAGCGTCGGCTAGCTCTACGTTAGGCCTCAAAGACACGCACTCCGGGGATCGGAAGCGAAGAATGCCACCTATTAGACACCTCTTACCCATCGTGTAATTCAGCGTTAAAGCTTACTACCATGAAGAAACTGATCACTATCATGAGCTTACTTTCTGTATTCAACAGCGCTAAAGCGGTGGATTACTCTGAAGGTCAGCTTTGGGCATACAAGACTAGAGCAGGTGAAGAAAAATCGACCGTCTTGATCAATAAGATCGAAACGCACCAGAAGCTCGGAAAAATCTTTCACATCAGTGTCGATGGTGTCAGGGTTAAGAACAATCACATTCAGGGTGGTGCTTCTTCAGAACTACCCCATTTTCCAGTTTCTGAAGAAACGCTAAATAAGAGTCTTACCAAACTGCTCGGAAAGAGAAAACCAAATCAAAATTATATTGAAGGCTACAATACTTGGAAATCTGCATTCGATGCTGGCAAGGCCGGAATATTTACAATTTCAGTTTCTGAGATCGTCGGTTTTATTGAAGATGCTATTAACAAACAATAAAAATAGCTCTAGCATGACATTCGAAGATGAAGTGCGAATATGCGTTCCCATTCAACTTACTGATCGGCGCGTGCGCCTCTCAAATCGACGTCACGTATCCTATGTTTAGAAGATTACTCGCTGCCGTTGGTCTTAATTTTGCTGCTTCGGATGCAGCAGCTGGCGTTGCACATTCGCCCTACGCCAATGAGGCTATGAATACAATTTATAACTTACTTTTTTGCGACAACCCGGATGGGTTTAAAAGTAAGTCGGGCGACACACCCACGCGCTGGCAATCAATCTTATTTTCATCGCCTTCCGATTTCTCTGCACTCGAAGCCTTGGCCTCCGACACTTCGGCAGAAGGACGTGTTCGATTTTTGGCTTTCTCGCGTCTTTGCGAGCAAGGAAAAACTGTTCAGCCAAAGATTTTGCTAGGTGTGATTATCGAAGTGCCACTCACGGGTGGCCTCGATACACTCGCCGCATTCTCGGAAGGTGGGGTGCGTTATATCAATCAGTCTGGCAAGCTTGTTGTCATCGAGGGCGTTGACAGCTTTTTACCAATGGTTAAGAAATTATTTTCTGTATCAGCCCCAGTGGTGTCACAGATAGGGCCATGGGATAAGCCGCGATTAGCGCCTCCAAAACAAGGAAATGTACGATTAACATTTTTGGTCTCTGACGGCCTTTATTTTGGCGAAGGGCCGATGTCCGTAATGCAACGTGAAGCAATGGCGGGTCCAATCATTAACCAGGCGACTGTGTTGCTTCAGGCTGTTGTTGCAACAGGCTTGAATTGAAAGTGCATAACATGACACTCGATTCGAAAACTCGCATTCCAAATGTAAAAAAATAAGATCCCATTTCTCCTATGAGAAATGGGATCTTATTTACAATGCTCAAAACCTACACGTTAAAACGGAATATCATCATCCATATCCGAGAAATTCGGTGCCGGGCGTGAGGCTGGGGCTTGGCGTTGTTGTGGGGCTGCCTGTGGTCGTGGGGCTGGTGCACCTCCACCGCCACCACCACCGTAGCCACCGCCATCATCCATACCTGCGCCGCCGCCCATGCCCTGGCGGCTGCCCAGCATTTGCATGCTGTCGGCCTTGATGTCGGTTGCGTATTTTTCTACGCCGTCTTTGTCGGTGTACTTGCGGGTGCGCAGGCTGCCTTCAACGTAGACTTGCGAACCTTTTTTCAGGTATTGACCGGCGATTTCTGCCAGTTTGCCGAAGAAGGTAATGCGGTGCCATTCTGTCTGTTCTTTCTTTTCACCGCTGGATTTGTCTTTCCAGCTATCGGTGGTTGCCACGGTGATGCTGGTCATTGCATCGCCTGATGGCATGTAACGGGTTTCCGGGTCTCTCCCAAGGTTGCCGACGATAATGACCTTGTTCACTGATGCCATGTATTTCTCCTAATTTTCCTGATACAAATTAATTTATGCCTTGACCGCAAGCACAGTTTTGCTGCGCTTGGGGATGTTGGGCATATTGATAGCGATTATAAGCCAGACCGCTGTCAGCACTGCACTTACGATGAAAACCGAGTTTGATGCCATATTCTGTTTAATCCATCCCCCCAGCAAACCGCCACAGAACAGGCCCAGGGCCTGCAAGGTGTTGTACACACCGAGCGCCGCACCTTTGGCGGCTGGTGGGGCGATGCGTGATACCAGGGATGGCTGGCATGCCTCCAGGATATTGAAGGCAATAAAAAATGCAAACAGCAAGCCTACCAGCATGGCTGGAGATTGCAAGTATTGCCATAGACCAAGCTCAACCACCAGCAAAAGTGCGATTGCGGCAACAAAGACCTGTTTCATCTTGCCAAATTTCTCGCCGATGAAAATTGCTGGCAGCATGGCGATGAAAGAAGCGAACATCACAGGCAAATAGACTTTCCAGTGCGCAGCAACCGGCAGGTCGGCATATTGCACCAGCGCTGCTGGCACGACGACGAACATGGCCATTTGCGTCAGGTGCAGGGCAAACACGCCGTAATTGAGGCGCATGAGCTCAGTGTTCTTCAAGACCACGGACAGGGGCACGGGCT
Organism: Undibacterium sp. Tian12W; assembly: GCF_049339405.1. NCBI lineage: Bacteria > Pseudomonadati > Pseudomonadota > Betaproteobacteria > Burkholderiales > Oxalobacteraceae > Undibacterium > Undibacterium sp. Tian12W. The sequence continues at coordinate 201,414 of NZ_JBMPPK010000004.1, read as the reverse complement.
TGTGGCGTATCGCTGGTGCTTCTGGCGTGATGAACAAGACAACGGCAATACCTACCAGTGACAAGACACCGGTCATGGCAAAGATGCCACTCATGCCTATGCTTTGATACAGCAAGGGTGCTGCCACCAGGGAAAATGCAAAGGTCAGGCCTATGGAGCCGCCTACCATGGCCATGGCCTTGGTGCGGTGCTCTTCTCGGGTTGTATCGGCAATCAGGGCGGTGATGGCGGCGGAGATCGCACCTGCGCCCTGTATGCCACGACCGATAATGACGCCAACTACTGTCGTTGCAGATGCGGCAACAAAAGCGCCAATCGCGAACAGCAAGAGGCCAATGACGATGATGCGCTTGCGGCCAAATTTGTCTGACGCTATGCCGAACGGGATTTGCCCGAACGCCTGGCTCAGGCCATACATGCCCATGGCGAGGCCGACCAGGCTGGCGTTGTCGCCATCAGGCAGGGTTTTGGCATGAATGGCAAATACCGGCAGGATGAGGAACAGACCCAGCATGCGCAGGGCAAAGATGGAAGCGAGGGAGGCACTGGAGCTGATTTCCTCGCGGCTCATGCCGGCAGGCTCTTGCTCACTCAGTGCGGATGCGTCGGAAGGTGTTGCAATAGTCATATTCAAAAAGCTCGTCTGGTCGATTTAGATTAGGCAAAGCAAAGACGAGCCCGCAGTGATTTTCAAAACCCGTTATAGTATCAGGTTGCACGCCTACTTCCCCCAATTCGGCCCAAATTCAGCACAGAGACTATGACGACACGCACAAAAGCAGCAAAAGCGCCCAAACCGGCAGAAATCGACTTTGATGCCAGTGATGTTCAATTGGCACAAAAACGTGAATTGATACGCGTACGCGGCGCCCGTACCCACAACTTGAAAAATATCAGCATAGACTTGCCGCGCAATAAGCTGGTGGTGATCACCGGTCTGTCTGGTTCGGGCAAGTCTTCACTGGCTTTTGATACCCTGTATGCAGAAGGCCAGCGCCGTTATGTAGAATCGCTGTCAGCCTATGCGCGCCAGTTTTTGCAGTTGATGGAAAAACCGGATGTTGATCTGATCGAGGGTTTGTCACCGGCCATCTCCATCGAGCAAAAAGCCACCTCGCATAATCCGCGTTCCACTGTTGGCACGGTCACCGAGATCCATGATTACCTGCGTCTGCTGTATGCGCGCGTGGGTACACCGTATTGCCCTGATCATCCTGAAAACCCGCTGGCTGCGCAATCTGTCTCGCAAATGGTGGATGCCGTGCTGGCCATGCCTGACGATACCAAACTCATGATACTCGCGCCTGTGGTTGCCAACCGCAAGGGTGAACACATGGATTTGTTTGAGCAGATGCAGGCCCAGGGCTTTATACGTTTTCGCGTACAGAGTGGCACGCATGAAGCGAAGATTTATGAGGTCGATAATCTGCCCAAGCTGAAGAAGACCGAGAAGCATACGATAGATGTGGTCATAGACCGCGTCAAGGTCAAGGCCGACATCAAGCAGCGCCTGGCAGAATCTTTCGAGACTTGTTTGCGCCTGGCAAATGGCCGTGCCCTGATTGTGGATATGGACAGCAATCATGAGCAATTATTCTCGAACAAATTTGCCTGCCCTATCTGCGGTTATTCATTGCAAGAGCTGGAACCGCGCCTGTTCTCTTTCAATAATCCCATGGGGGCCTGCCCTGAATGTGATGGTCTGGGGCATATAGAATTTTTTGATCCCAAGCGTATCGTGGCATTCCCTAATTTGTCACTGGCCAGTGGTGCAGTCAAGGGCTGGGACAGGCGTAATCAGTTCTACTTCCAGATGCTGTCCAACCTGGCGGCATACTATGAATTTGATATTGATACGCCATATGAGCAATTGCCTGAGTCAGCACAGCAAATCATTTTGTATGGCTCAGGCAAACAGCAGATACCGTTTACCTATATCAATGAAAAAGGCCGTACCGTCATCAAGGAACACAGCTTTGAAGGCGTGGTCACGAATCTGCAACGCCGTTATCGCGAAACTGATTCCATGGCCGTCAAGGAAGAGCTGGCCAAGTTCATCAATGAAAAGCAATGCCCGTCTTGCGATGGCGCACGCCTGCGTATAGAAGCGCGTTATGTCAAGGTGGGTACAGGCAAGCAGGAGAAGGCGATTTACGATATCAGCGCCATGCCTTTGCGCGAAACCCTGCATTTCTTTGAACACCTGAAACTCACAGGTTCCAAGCGCGACATCGCTGACCGCATCATCAAGGAAATCACGGCGCGCCTGACTTTCCTGAATAACGTCGGTCTCGATTATCTGTCACTGGAACGTAGTGCCGATACTCTCTCTGGTGGCGAAGCCCAGCGCATACGCCTGGCATCGCAAATTGGTTCTGGCCTGACTGGTGTCATGTATGTACTGGATGAACCATCTATCGGCCTGCATCAGCGCGACAATGACAGGCTTATCGATACGCTCAAGCATTTGCGCGATATCGGCAATAGCGTGCTGGTGGTCGAGCATGATGAAGATGCGATACGCTGCGCCGACTTTGTAGTCGATATGGGTATAGGTGCAGGTGTACACGGTGGTGAAATTATCGCCCAGGGTACGCTGGCAGATATCATGGACAACAAACGTTCGCTGACTGCGCAATACCTGAGTGGCGCACTGGAAATTGCCGTGCCGAAGAAGCGTACGAAAGCAGACCCGTCCAAGCAATTGCTGATTGCCGGTGCGCGTGGCAATAACCTGAAAAAAGTCTCGATGAAATTGCCAGTGGGCTTGCTGACTTGCGTAACCGGTGTTTCTGGTTCAGGCAAATCGACGCTGGTGAATGACACGCTCTACCATGTCGCTGCGCGTCACCTGTATGGCTCACAAACTGAACCGGCAACGTTTGATCATGTCAGTGGTCTTGAGCATTTTGATAAAGTGATTTCTGTCGACCAGGCACCGATAGGTCGTACACCACGTTCCAACCCTGCCACTTATACTGGCCTGTTCACGCCTATCCGTGACCTGTTCGCGACTGTGCCAACAGCCAAGGAACGTGGCTATAGCGCAGGCCGTTTCTCTTTCAACGTCAAGGGCGGGCGCTGTGAAGCTTGCCAGGGCGATGGCGTCATCAAGGTAGAGATGCATTTCTTGCCTGACGTGTATGTGCCTTGCGATGTCTGCCACGGCAAGCGTTATAACCGCGAAACCCTGGAAGTACATTACAAGGGCAAGAACATCAATGAAGTGCTGGGCATGACGGTGGAAGATGCATTTGAATTCTTCAAGGTTGTCCCTATCATTGCACGCAAATTGCAAACCCTGCTGGACGTGGGCCTGGGTTATATACGCCTGGGGCAAAGTGCCACTACCCTGTCAGGTGGCGAGGCGCAGCGCGTCAAGCTGTCGCTGGAATTATCCAAGCGCGATACCGGCCGCACGCTGTACATCCTGGATGAGCCAACCACTGGCTTGCACTTCCATGATATCGCCCTGCTGTTGAAGGTCATACACAGGTTGCGTGACCAGGGTAATACGGTAGTCATCATCGAGCATAATCTGGATGTCATCAAAACGGCTGACTGGCTGATTGATCTTGGCCCTGAAGGTGGTGCTGGTGGCGGCAAGATTATTGCTACAGGTACGCCAGAAGAAGTGGCGGCCAATCCTGAGAGTGTGACGGGCAAGTATCTGGCACCACTGCTGAAGAAATCAAAATAAACGAATGAACTGATTTGAGGCGCTGTTCCTGCAAAGGAAATAGCGCCTTTTTCTATTTGTGTTGCGAAGGGTAACGTCCAAGTGCTCATTTTAATGACGACACTTTAGGCTTGGTTATAATAGCCCTCAATCCGCAGCACATCAGTTCTGCAATAACTACAAGATACCTGCTTAGCAATGACAATACGCCTGATCGTTGGCCTGGGTAACCCCGGCCCTGAATATGAACAAACCCGTCACAATGCCGGTTTCTGGCTGGTAGATCAATTACCAGCCAGCCTGCAAAGGGACAAGAATTTCAATGCCCTGGTCGGCAAGACGCGCATCGCCAACCAGGAAGTGTGGCTGCTCGAGCCACAGACCTTTATGAACCGCTCGGGGCAATCGGTAGGCGCGATCTGCCGCTTCTACAAGATCACGCCTGACCAGGTGCTGGTCGTGCATGATGAGCTTGATATCATGCCTGGCATTGCCAAGCTCAAACTTGGTGGTTCATCTGGCGGGCACAATGGCCTCAAGGATATTACTGCGGCCCTGGGCACTCAGGATTACTGGCGTTTGCGCATAGGCATAGGCCACCCGCGCAGCCTGAATTTAACCCAGGGCGTGGCGGACTTTGTCCTGCACAGGCCACGCAAGGAAGAACAGGGACCGATAGACGAAGCGATCGCCAATAGCCTGGCTGTGCTACCCTTGCTGGTTGAAGGCAAATTCCCTGAAGCGATGATGCAACTCCATACAACAAAATGAGTTCAGCAATACAAATCCATGCTGGCCGCAAAGCCTACGCTCACTTGCGTGAGCACGGCTTGCGCGCGCAGGATGTGGCCATCATCCCGGCGGCAGCGGGTGGCCCCAAGGGTTTGATATTGCAGGCTCTGGATCAATGGATATTTGGTGAATGGCTGCCAACTGCACCGCGTGAACGCACATTGATCGGTGCATCTATCGGTGCCTGGCGCATGGCAGCGGCCAGCCATACTGACCCGGTGGCAGCTTTCCAGCGTCTCGGTGATTTGTATTGCGAGCAGCGTTACCCTGAAAAACCTTCTGCGCAATATGTAACGCGCGAAATCCAGAATCTCTTGCATGACTTTATTGGCGGTCATGAGGCAGAGGTTGTTAACCAGCCTTTGCATAGATTGCATTTGCTGGCAGTGCGGGGGCGCGGCTTGCTGACAGCACCGCAATCGGTGAGCAAGGCCAAGGCTGGTTTTGTGGCGGCGACCTTTGCCAATCTGGCGTCGCGCTCACGCCTGGCAAGGCATATGGACCGCGTGATTGTTGGCGATACCCGTGACCCGCTGTTCTGGCTGAAGGCGAAATTTGATGGGTTTGATACCCACTTTTGCCCGCTGAAAACGGACAACCTCGGCTGGTCGCTGCTGGCCTCCGGCACCCTGCCGCTGATCATGGAACCGGTCTCGCATATCCCGCATGCACCGGTGGGCACTTACTGGGATGGCGGTATCATCGATTACCACCTGGCCCTGCCCTATTCACGTGTGGCAGGCAGCAAGGATGGTGACCTGGTGCTCTATCCACACTTTACCGATCACATCGTGCCCGGCTGGCTGGACAAGCCCATACCCTGGCGCAGGGCTGGCACAGGCGTTAACCGTCAATGGCTGGATAATGTGATCATGGTGTCACCATCACCTTCTTTCCTGAAGACGCTGACACGCGGCAAGCTGCCGGATAGAAAAGATTTTTTTTACTACGGGTTGAATCACGATTTCCGCATCCAGAACTGGAAGCTGGCGATCAGTGAAAGCGGGCGCATGCGTGATGATTTTGCGGCGTTTGTAGAAAAACCAAATCTTGATCTGGTACAGGCTCTGAATTTTTAATTTTTTTATTTTTAAGCTGGTAAAGATAATTTTTGCTCGCGCTGCTCAGCCACATATTGAACAAGTTCAGGAAAAAACTCTAGAAAGCCTTTGCTCAATACATCGTAATTGCTCAGCAAATCCCCCAGGCCCGCACGCAACAAATCTCCATTCTTTGACAATCTTTGCGAAGTGCGTTCGACAGCAATTCTGACGCCATCAAATTCATGATAAGAACCCAGCCAATCCTGGCTCAGCATGCGCGGCAAGGCTGCCTGCAGATTATCAGGCAAGACTATTTTTGATTGTGCTTGCAGGGCACTGTAAAAACGCTGTATCAATTCCTGGCGTGGAGCCGGGCTGCCTTGCGGCCAATGCTGGCTCAGCACATGGTCATAAAAAATATCCAGCAAAATGCCCGCATAACGGCGGTGCTGGTCCTGGAACAAGGCTTTGGCCTGCAAGACGATGGGATGGCTGTCGGTATAGCTATCGACTTGCCTGTGGATTTGTATATCAGCCTGGATTTCAGGATGATAGAGCGCGGTGTCCTTGAGTTTGACAAAGTCACCGAGCAAGGCTCCCAGCATGGCTTTATCGCTATGCTGGGCCAGGTAGATGTGGGCGAGGTAATTCATACGTAAAACAAGTATAGCGGGCTTTGCATTTGCCTGCTGCGATGCTCGAATTTCCTTTCCCTTATTCTTTCGCTTTACTCTTCTGCCTGACTGTCATCTTTTTCAGCCATTGCTTTACTTGTGGGTACATGCCGCCCTTGCTGTTTTAGTGCCTGCCTGAGCAAATACTCAACCTGGGCATTGGCACTGCGCAGCTCTTGTGCCGCCATGCGTTCGATCTCGTTCCACAACAAGGGATCGATACGCAGGGGGAAGGATTTTTTTCCTGGGCTGGCCATTAGCTGGCATTCAATCGTGGAGTGATATAACTGAGCAGGCGCTGGGGGTCTTGCGTGCCCAGGCGCAGTGCCTTGCCATTGCGCAAAACCACCAGTATGGCGGTATTGCCAGTGGCGTTATATAACATGCCCTTGCTTGTGAATCTGATGCCATAACCTTCCATCATGCTGGTCGTGGTGGCTTCTACATAAGCAATATCCGACAGGGCAATTTTCCAGGAAGGAAAACCAATCAGACCAAAATGCCAACGCAGATAACTTGCATCAACGCTTACGGTTAAAGCACCGAGTAAAACCAGTAACAGCAGGCTCACCAGCGGTAAAGCCAGTTTGATGCCGGGCATTCCTGGCCCCAGGTATATCATTTGCACCGCGAGTAAGAGCACGGTACTGACAGGCAGGATAATCCACAACAACTTCATCCACTGTTTTTCCACATAGACTGGATGTTCCATTTTCTTATCTCGCTACAAATTAATTGTATAAAGTGCCGGTATTGATGACGGGCTGGGTCTCTTTATCCGAGCACAGCACCACCAGCAGATTACTGACCATGGCCGCCTTTCTTTCATCATCGAGCTCGCATATCTTGCGTTCTGACAGACCTTGCAAAGCAGCTTCCACCATGCTGACTGCACCGTGCACGATTTTTTTACGGGCGCTGATGATGGCTTCTGCCTGCTGGCGGCGCAACATGACCTGGGCAATTTCTGCGGCATAAGCCAGGTGCGTGAGCTTGGCGTCTTCTACATCAATGCCGGCTGCGGTAAAGCGCTTGTGCAATTCGTCACGCATGGCACCGGCGACGACATCCATACCTGCGCGCAATGTGGTCTCGCCTTCAGCCAGGTCTTCACCATCGTCATAGGCATACTGGGTTGCCAGGTGGCGTATCGCCGCTTCAGACTGGATATTCACAAACCGTTCAAAATCATCGACATTGTAAATCGCCAGTGCCGTATCTTGCACACGCCAGATGATGGCCGCACCAATTTCCACAGGATTGCCACGCTTGTCATTCACTTTCAGCGGCGCAGTATTAAGTGTGCGGGCACGCAGGCTGAGCTTGCGTTTTGAATAGAAAGGATTAACCCAGCGCAGGCCTTCACTGCGGTCTGTACCCTTGTATTGACCAAACAAGGACAGCAAGGCTGCTTCATTCGGTTGCAACATGTACAGGCCGGTGAGGATGAAAATACCCAGCACCACGGCGGCCAGCCGCATCAACACACCAGCCAGGCTGGGCTGCCCTGCACCAACGAGGTCAATAAAACTATAGGCACCGCCTGCAACAAACAGCAGGCCGACAATGATCATGAAATAACCGTCCAGCGAGGTAAGTGAACGTTCTTGTATTAATTTTTTACCAGTCGCCGACACTGAGGTAGTACTCATACTTTCTCCTGATAGATGGCACTTTGAAATCAAAGTGATATCACTTTAGTGCGCAGGTATGGAATTGTCAAGAACGGATTGAAAATGAACCTGGCAACATGAAACCGACGCACAATGCAAAAAAGGCTACTCATTGCGAATAGCCTTTCAAGGTTCGTAAAAATTTACAGTGACAGTCTCAGTATTGAAGCTCAGGACAAAGGAAACAAGTTTTTCACGCGATTACCAGCAAGTTGCCTGCTCGCCGCCAGCACTGACAGGCAAGTCCTGGACTTGCAAGAGACGGTGGCATGCTGTATTGCAGGCTCTGTTGTCGGCTGTGGTGCAGACTCTGCAGCCGCCTCGCTCTCAGCGCGATGCTCTTCAACCGGCTTGCTGCGGGTACCGGCAAAATACATCAACACGCCCAGCATGGCCGCCGAGATCAAGACCCAGAACATGACATCACTATGAAAATGCGCGAGCAGGTAACCGCAAATCACAGGATTGAGGGCCGCGCCAAACATGGCCAGGCTCTGTGCCCCGTAATAACTGCCGCGCTTGTCGGCGGGGGCGATCATGTCGATGAACATATATTCGCAGGGAATGACGATGACCTCGCCCATGGTAAAGACCAGAGTTGCCACTACCCAGCTCATGGCACTGCCAGCATGCATAAAACCCAGCAAACCCACGGCATACAAAGTAGCGCCGAGGCTGACCCAGCGGAACAGGTATTTTTGCTGCATCAGCTTACCTACCGGATATTGCAGAGCCACCACAGTTACCGCATTGGTGATGAGGATAAATGGCAGCAATTGCGCGGTCGCCTGCGTGCCCTGGCTGACCATCAGGTATTGCGACAGATAACCCGAGACAAAGCGGCCAAACACAAAGGACGTGAGTACACTGCCCATGGAAAACAGGATGAGGCGGCGATCACTTCTCAGCACGCGCATGGTTGCCCTGAAACCGGCAGGACTGGATCTGCTTGCTGCCCCTGTATTGAGTGCCACAGCAGGTTTACCCAGCACTTGTGAAGCCAGGAGCGAGAAAACTGCGGCCATCCATAAAGGACCAGAAACCTTGATGGCAAACAGCCAGGCACCCAGCACCGGACCAAGGGCAAACGCCACATTGATCAGGGTATAGTTCAGGGAAAACGCCTTTGGTCTTTGATCAGGCGGTAACAGATCAGCCAGTGTGGCTTTCAGGGAAATACCGCGCAAGGTCAGTGCTGACTCTATGCACATCAGGGCGAACAACGCAGTCCATGCATTCGGCACTATCGTCAGCGTGGCCGTGCTTACAGCGACGACGATGCCTGCCAGTTTCATCAACAAATTCTTGCTGAGCCGGTCTGCCAGATAACCGGCATACAGGCTGAACAAGGTCGAAGAAAAAATACTTCCACCCAGGACCCAGCCTATGGTTTGCTGGTTAATACCGAGATGCTCGTAGAGGTACAAGGCCATGAATGGCAAGGCAACTGCACGCCCCATGACAAACACAAAAGAGCTGAATAAAAGCCGTATCACGGCGGCGGGAAAGCGGGTCATCATCTTCCTTTTCTGTGCATACCAAAGCAAGCGGGTGCTGATGTTTGACAGTATGGTAAAAAAAGCAGAAAGGAAAAATGGATATAATAATAAAAAATTTTTCCCCTTTTATGAGCCTGGCGAAGGCTTACACTATCTGGCATGAAACTGCTCGATCAATACCGCAAACTGCATGCCTTTCTGCAGCATCATGAACAACAACCCGGCCTGCCAGCGTTGGCACTGGCCATGCATTGCAGCGAGCGCAATATGCGCAACCTGTTGGCGAAAATGCAGCAGCGCGGCTGGCTGGATTGGCAGGCGGGACGCGGGCGCGGCAATCATTCACAGCTTGAACTTTTGCAAACCCCGGATAACCTGGCGCTTGATCATCTGTCGCAGTATCTGGCCCGCGGTGATCTGGAACAGGCTTTTGCCAGCCTTGACGACAGCCAGCGTCAGCAACTGGCAACGCGCCTGCCTGATTATCTGGGTATGCCTGACAGTGCCTGCCGCAGCTTGCGCATGCCCTTGTTTCGTACGGTAGAAAGCCTGGACCCTTTAAAAGTCTATGGCCGTCTGGAAGCACATCTGGTGCGGCAGATTTTTTCGCGCCTGACGACTTTTGACCATGAGCAAAATGCTTTGCGGCCGGACATCGCCCATCATTGGGAAAGCGAAAAGAATGGCAGCATCTGGCATTTCTGGCTGCGGCCAGGATTGAGTTTTCATGATGGCGCTGAACTAAGCACAGAAGATGTCAAGGCCAGCTTCTTGCGCCTGCGTGATGAGTCAGCGATTTATCAGCGGCTGTACCGTCATCTGCAATATGTGGAAACTGGCCCCAGCCAGCGCGTGAGCTTTTATCTCGAACATCCTGACCAGTTGTGGCCAAATTGCCTGGCCACGGCCAACTCTTCCATCGTGCCGCGTCAGCGGGCACCTGACTTTGCGCGCTTCCCGGTTGGCAGTGGTGCATTTCGCGTGATACGCAACAATACCTACCAACTGACCTTGCAGGCTTTCAAGGATTATTACCGTGAACGCCCTTTGCTTGACGAAATAGATTTGTGGATGTTGCCACCGCCATCCGGCCCATCGGGATTTGATTTGCAGTTTGGTTATGCAAACCAGGATTGTTCAAAAAAACAAACCATCGCCGGGGCAGAATCCGGTTGTACTTACATCATCTGTAATTCTTCGCGCAGCTTTTTTAAAACTGCCGAACAAAGGCTGGCACTGGCAGACTGGCTAGCACCAGAAACCCTGTTTGATCCAGAAGAACGTAGCAGGAAACCAGCCTCAGGCCTACTGGCAATCTGGAAGCACCGTGTCGCCAAAAAAACGAAATGCTGCAATTTCAAGATCGGTTGCAAACTGCGCATGGTCAGTGGCCAGACGCCTGAAATGCTGAGTCTGGCGCAAGCGGTAAAGCAAAGGCTGGAAGCAGGTGGTATGACCGTCAGCTGGACCAGCCTGCCCTATGACCAACTGCTGGCACGTGAATGGATGAAAGATGCTGACCTCGTCGTCACGCGCGAAGTCATGCATGATGACCAGGATTTTGGTTGCTATGAATGGTTTGTTGCCGACAGCGTATTCCGCCGCTGGATGCATGCCAGTGCTCTGAAGCCGCTGGATGCTGACTTGATGAAAATCAAGGAACTGGCAGACAGCAAACGCCGCATGCTGGCTTATGCACGCATAGGGAGACGACTCGTCAAAGAAGGCTGGATGATCCCCATCTCGCATGAAAACCAGCAAATCAGTATCGCCCCGCATGTAGCGGGCGTGAGGATGACGCCGTTTGGTTTTGTGTCTTTCAATGAACTGTGGTTGCGGCGCTAAGCGGGCTAAGTAAGCTAAGCAGGCTTTGAGAGTGCCTGCAGTGCCGGTAATGACTGTCGTGCCCATCGTACCCATCGTGTATATAGTGCATATGAAAGTCCAGCCATAGCGGGGTAACTGCTTTCTACGGTAAGATGCTGATCCAGCTACCCTTTGTTTGTACAGCATGAAAACCCGCATCCGCACTGAAGCCGCCGCCCTCTGGACCATTGCCTGGCCTGTCCTGATAGGACAATTGGCCACCGTAGGCATGAGTGTGGCCGACGTCGCCATGACCGGCCACCTGAGTGCGAACGATCTGGCTGCAGTGTCACTGGGTGCAAACGTTTGGGTAATTATCCTGGTCAGCGTAATGGGCATCATGATGGCGGTGAACACCGTCATCGCCCATGAAGTCGGCGCAGAAAACCATGAGCGTGTGCCGCACATGGTGCGTCAGGCTTTGTGGCTGGGTCTGGGCGTAGGCCTGGTTGGCTGTGTATTGTTGAATATCGCCACGCTGGTGTTCAATTACCTGCAACTGGACCCGGCCATCAATGCCAAGGCTTCAGAGTTTGTCCATGTCATCAGCCTGGGCATGCCCGCTTTTGCGATGTACCGCGCCCTGTATGGATACACCACCAGCCTGAACCAGACCAAGCCAGTCATGGTGATTGCGCTCGGTGGTCTGGCTTTTAATATCATCATCAACTGGCTGTTTATTTACGGCCATCTGGGTTTCCCCAAGCTGGGTTCTACCGGCTGTGCCATGGCTACCGGCATGGGCCTGTGGTTGATGCTGGGTGCGATGATATTCTGGATGCGTCGCGCTGAAGCCTACAAAGAGACTTTTCCCTTCAGCCATTATGAAGGCCCTAACTGGACAGAAATTCGCTCTACCCTGCGCCTGGGCCTGCCGATAGGTGTTACCTATTTTGCTGAAGTGTCGGCCTTTGGCGCTGTCGGTTTGCTGATTGCCCGCTTTGGCGTGGTGCCGGTATCAGCCAACCAGATCGCCCTGAATTTTTCATCACTGGTGTTCATGGTGCCATTAAGCCTGGGCATTGCCCTGACTACGCGTGTCGGGCAAACCCTGGGTGAAGGCGACCCGGAACGGGCACGCTTTATCTCCTGGACAGGTTATGCGCTATCGACCAGTTTTGCCGTCATATCAGCATTGGGCATCATGATCTTCCGCGATCTGGTGGCGGCAGCCTATACCTCTGATCCGGAGGTGCAGGCCATGGCATCCGAATTGCTGCTGTATGCGGCGATCTTCCAGTTGTCTGATGCTGCACAAGTCACGGCATCCTGCGCCATACGCGGCTATAAAGTCACGCGCACACCGATGCTGATACACCTGATGGCCTTTTATGGCTTTGCGCTGCCGATAGGCTGCGTGCTGGGGTTGGCACCGGCCTGGTTGCCATGGCACCCTGAGCAACCGATGGCAGCACGCGGTTTCTGGATAGGCCTGGTACTCGGTCTGACAATCGCTGGATTCATGCTGACTGGTTTGTTGCATAAACTCAGTGAACGCAGGATACGGCAGGCAGCTGGCTTGCCTGGTGCTGTTGCCTGACATCAGTTTTTTTGAGGAAATTCATAAAAAAGAAGCTCAAGCTATCAATTTGACTACTTAAGACCCGCTATTAACCGGATAACTGCTGTATTTATCAGCAAGATTTTTGGCAATTCAGGCCAGAAACGGTCTGAAGGGCAGGCTTTCCGGTAAAATAGCGGGTTAATCAAATCCAACTGGCAAAACATCATGAGTCTCAAATGCGGCATCGTCGGCCTGCCTAACGTCGGCAAATCCACACTGTTCAATGCGCTGACCAAAGCAGGCATACCGGCAGAAAATTATCCTTTCTGCACTATCGAGCCTAACGTCGGCGTGGTTGAAGTGCCTGATCCGCGTCTGAAACAACTGGCTGACATCGTCAAGCCTGAACGCATCCAGAACGCCATCGTTGAATTTGTTGATATCGCTGGCCTGGTTGCCGGTGCCTCCAAAGGTGAAGGTCTGGGCAACCAGTTCCTCGCCCACATCCGCGAAACTGACGCCATCGTCAACGTCGTGCGCTGTTTTGAAGATGACAACGTCATCCACGTTGCTGGCAAGGTCAGCCCGCTTGACGATATCGAAGTTATCCAGACTGAGCTGGCACTGGCCGACATGGGCACAGTAGAAAAAGCCATCCACCGCGAAAACAAGAAAGCCCGTTCTGGCGATAAAGATGCGTTGAAACTGGTCACGGTGCTGGAACGCATCATGCCCGCCCTGAACGATGCCAAGCCCGTGCGCGCCCTGGGCCTGGACGCAGAAGAAATGCTGCTGATCAAACCACTGTGCCTGATCACGGCCAAACCAGCGATGTATGTTGCCAACGTCTCTGACAGCGGCTTCACTAACAACCCATTGCTGGACCAGTTGACTGCCTACGCAAATTCACAAAATGCCCCTATCGTGGCCATTTGCGCTTCCATAGAATCTGAAATCGCTGATCTGGACGACGCTGACAAAACCGAATTCCTGGCCGACATGGGCATGGAAGAACCAGGCCTCGACCGCCTGATACGCGCCGGTTTCAAATTGCTGGGCCTGCAAACCTACTTCACTGCAGGCGTCAAGGAAGTACGCGCCTGGACCATCCACGTAGGTGACACTGCACCACAAGCAGCCGGCGTGATCCACACCGACTTCGAACGCGGCTTCATCCGCGCCCAGACGATTGCATTTGATGATTACATCAACTTCAAGGGTGAATCCGGCGCCAAGGAAGCAGGCAAGATGCGCGCCGAGGGCAAGGAATATGTGGTCAAGGATGGCGATGTGTTGAATTTCTTGTTTAACGTCTGATCAGGACTTAACAAGGCCACAAAACCCAACAAAAGCCGCGACATTCGCGGCTTTTTTGTTTCCTTTATTGCCCTTGTGTTTCAGATGTAATATTTTAGGTGCATCATTATTTAACCTAGTCCACTTCGCGGAGTCAATTTGCCTGACAAGAGCCCCAGCCACACCACCGGTGCGAGAGCCTCATGAAACTTGATGTGCGCACTATCATGTTGATGTTGAGCGGGATTAATCTGCTGGGCGCGGGCATGATGGCGCTGATCAGTTTTCATGCGGACAATATCAAGGGGGCGCGGCAATGGGCGGCAGGACATTGCTGCATGTGCATAGGTATTTTTACCAGCACGCAGATGTCTCCTGAATGGCCTTTGTGGATTATTGGCAGTGTACCTCTGGTTACCGGTTGTGGTTTTGGCCTGATCTACAATGGCATTGAAGCTTTCAATGGCAAACGCTGCCATTACTGGTTCACGGCGTGGGTAGGCGTACAGATGATGGCACAGAGCCTGTGGCTGGGTGTGTGGCGTGATGATATCCGCATGCTGGTGATTGCCAACTCTATCTTGTTCAGTTGCGTCTTTGGTGCCTGCGCGCTTAATCTGATGGTCAAGGCTGCACAGCCGCTGAAAACTGCCTACAGGTTGGCCACTGTTTCGTTTGCCTTCATTGCCCTGATGAGTCTGCTCAGGGCAATGAATATGATGAGCAAGCCAGCACAAGAGATTTCGCTCTTTGCACAGGGCGATGTCAATCCGGTATTTCTGGTGCTTGGTGGCCTCTCGCAACTTTCCATCTCACTGTCGCTGGTCATGTTGATCACCTTCCGTCTCGTCAGTGAATTGCGCGAAAAGGCTTCGCACGACAGCCTTACAGGCTTGCTGAACCGCCGCAGTTTTGAAGATGAATCAAGACGCCTGCTGGCGCGGGCTATCCGGACTGGCGAGCCCTTGTCTGTCATCATGATCGATGTGGATTTTTTCAAGCGCGTTAATGATGTTCATGGACACCAGGCAGGCGACGAAGTGCTGCGCCGCCTGGCGGCGCTGTTGCAGACCATTGTCCGTAGTGAAGATTGCCTGGCACGCTATGGCGGCGAAGAGTTTTGTATTTTGTTGACTGGCACTGGCGAGCAAGGCGCGGCGCAATTGGCTGAACGCGCGCGCCTGCTGTATTCTGAATTACAGATCAACTGGAAAAACGAAGTCCTGCACAGTACCCTGAGCGCCGGTATCGCAGATTCCTTCAACAATGGCATGAATCTGACTGCTTTGGTCGATGCCGCAGACCAGGCCTTGTACCGTGCGAAAAAAACAGGACGTAACTGCATAGCCTTGCATACTGCAGTTAGTCCTCCAGCAAAATACGCCTGATTTTTATGTGCCATACCTGCCCTGCAAGTTCCCTCATGCTGGATTAATGCCCTGCTTACTTATAATGCAATAAGCAGGACACTCATGCTGCTTGATACCAAGCAAATCAGCTTAAAACTTTACATCCAGACGCACAGAAAGATAACGGAAGGCATTGCGTGTCGGTGTCCAGGTCGTGCTGTTGACAGTAGCTAACGGATTAGGCGCTGTCGCATTGAAGCTCGCCAATGGGAAAGAACGGTTGGCGCGGTATTGACGGTCAAACAGATTATTGACCCTGAAGCTCAAGGTCGCGCGGCCAGACTTTTCACGGAAACCAAAACCGCCGTGGACATAGGTGGTGGCTGGTACAAAGTTAAGCGGGTTCTGGTCGAGATTGGAAATCATGTCGCTCGCATACACCACATTGCCTGTGACATAAGCATCAAAACTCATCTCAGGCAATTTCAAGTCATATTTGAAACCGACGCTGGCTTTGCGCTTGGGTGAAAACGGCATGCGTCCACCCGAAACATCATTGGTATTCTGATCACCATACAAAGGGTTTTTCAAGATGCAGGTATCGTTGAAACCGCCGTTGGGACTGCCAGTCACCTGATAGCAAGTAGAGTTCTTGAATGAGGTGATGGTCGCATCGGTATAAGCGAAATTGGCATTGATCAGCAAATCCCTGCTTGCCAGTGCATTGATGTCGAGTTCTGCGCCCTTGGTCTGCACTCCTTCAAGGCTATTCAGGCGGGTCTGATAGATCAGGGTATCGGGTATATAGCTACCTGAGTTCTGTTGATAATCTTTGAACTTGCTGTTGAACAGGGTCGCTGCGACGGTCAGACGGTTATCGAAAAAATTGCCCTTCATGCCAACTTCAAAACTCTTGGCTGTCTCTGATTTGACGGGTTGCTGTGATGCGGTCAGGGCAGACAGGCTGCTGGTGATATCATAAGCCTGGCCTTTATAACCAGTGGATGCAGAGACATAGCCCATCAACGTAGGCGTGAATTGCTTTTGCAAACTGAGCTTGCCGGTAGTGGCGTTTTCTACATTGCCTACGCTGGAAAAATTATTGACAGCAACATAAGGGCTGCCGAAAACTAATTTGGAAGGGTTTCCAGTTCCGGAAAAATGATAACCAGATTCTTGCCTGTTAAAACGTATCCCGGTAGTCAGGGTATAAGTAGGAATAAATTCCCAGCTGGCCTGGCCAAATACGGCCTTGTTGATATTGTAGGTGTCGCCATAGAACTCAGTAGGGCTGGTGGCGACGAGGCCGTTTTCACCACGTTTGAAATAGCGTGAAAGTTCATTCTTGCCATACCAGAGACCAGCGACATAACGGAAGTTGCCAGTGTCTGCCGACACCAGACGTATCTCTTGCGTACGTGAGATGACATCAAAGCGACCGTGCTGCTCTGCTCCCTGGTTCAAACCTGATGACTTGGTCGAACCTGTGACCGGGTAGTACAGCATCACAGGTGCATCGGTAAAGTCCTGGTCACGTGAATCATAGGCATGATAACGGTCGCCGGATGTGATTGACGTCAGGGTCCCACCGTTTGGCAACTGGTAATTCACTCTGAGGCCAAAACCGCGCGTAGTTGATTCCTGCCCTGTGAACGTGTCATTGCGGATGGTGCGGTTATCCGGCCCAGGCGTAATGCCTGCCAGCACTTGCGAGATGGGCATGGCCGGAGAATTGTTCAGCAAGCCGTTTTGTAGATTAGTGCCCGTCAGGCTGGTGATGACCAGTGCGCAGCAATCAGTCTTTGTGTAGTTATATCGCGGTGAAAAATCGATATCGAGATCATCTGTCAAACGCCAGTTCAATTTAGCCAGGAAGGTTTTTCCGGCAGATCCATTGGTCATTTTACCGGTGGTCAGATTATTGACGTTACCAGGAAAATCATTATTACTGGCGGCAATGCGAAAACCGAATTTCTCGGATACTTCACCGCCTATGGATGCACCGAGACGCCATTCCCTGTCGCTGGACAGCAAGATGCTAGCGCGCGAGACGATGGGGCCGGAAATAGGCTTGGTAACAATATTGATGGCACCAGCAATCGCCGATTTGCCGAACAAGGTGCTCTGTGGACCTTTGAGGATTTCGACACGGGAAACATCTGCCAGGTCACGGAAAGCCTGTACCTGCATGCCTATGGGAATATCATCAACGATCACGGCAACGTCAGATTCCACCCCTATGCCTATCGATTGTGTGCCTATGCCGCGCATGTTCAAACCGGTGTTTGCCGGGTTGTCACTCTGGGTTTTGGTCAGTGCGGGCGACAGGTCGATGACGTCATCGAGGTCACGGACATTATTGCGTTGCAATTGTTCTTCACCAATGACCGAGATCGACATAGGTACATTCTCGAGTTTCTCCACACGCTTGTTGGCCGAGATAACGACTTTGGCCAGGCCTTTTTCATCCGCCTCTGCAGTTGCCGCTGTCGCTTTATTTGCTGTTGATGCTGTCGGCGTTGCGGTAGCGGCTTGTTGCGCCTGTGCGGTGTTCATGAAACTCAGGATAGCCACTGCGACGGCGGCAGTGACAGGGGCTAACTGATATTGCTGCCTGCTGTTATTGCGACCAGAATTTTTGTGTTTGCCTGCATGCTTATTATTTATAGTACTGCGGAACATTTTTTGTCTCCTTGCTGTTTATTTTATAACTGCGAGTTTTATCACTGCTAGTTTTTTTAATGCCAGTTCTGTTGCGATGTTGTTGCCCGTCCTTATAAAGCTGATTATGTCGATGGCTTTACTGTTACTGCTCCGCCTTATCTAACGCACCAGACAAGGTTTTTTATTGTCGAATGTCCACCCCGGGATCAGAAATTGCATGGCAATAGCATCATTGCGCGCGCCCAGCCCCATGTTCAGATACAGTTGGTGTGCGGCTTCTATTGCAGCCATATCAAGCTCTACCCCCAGGCCAGGTTTATCTGGCACGTCTATAACGCCATTGTTGATACTCAGTGGCGCTTTAGTCAGGCGCTGGCCGTCCTGCCAGATCCAGTGGGTATCAATCGCGGTAACTTTTCCAGGAGCGGCGGCAGCGACATGGGTGAACATCGCCAGCGAAATATCGAAGTGGTTGTTGGAATGCGAACCCCAGGTCAGCCCCCATTCCTTGCACATCTGTGCCACGCGGACCGAGCCCTGCATGGTCCAGAAATGCGGATCTGCCAAGGGGATATCGACAGCCTGTAATTGCACCGCATGGCCGAGCTCGCGCCAGTCGGTGGCGACCATATTGGTGGCCGTTGGCAAGCCGGTTTCACGGCGAAATTCTGCCATCACTTCACGGCCAGAAAAGCCATCTTCTGCACCACATGGGTCTTCTGCATAGGCCAATACATCAGCACGGTCACGGCACAGGCGTATGGCGTCTTTCAATGACCATGCGCCATTTGGATCCAGGGTGATACGCGCATCAGGAAAGGCTTCAGCGAGGGCGGTGACGGTTTCAATTTCATCTTCGCCACGCAGCACACCACCCTTGAGTTTGAAGTCGCGAAAGCCATAACGCTGATGGGCTGCCTTGGCCAAAGCAAGAACGGATTTGGTATCAAGCGCAGGCTGGCAACGCAACATCGCCCAGTCATCATCCGGCCCGGCAACTGTGCCGGGATCAGGATAAGGCAAGCTGGTGTCATGGCGGTTGCCGATGTAGAACAAATAACCGAGCACATCGACCTGGGTGCGCTGCTGGCCCTCACCCAGCAGGGCTGCAACTGAGACACCCAGAAATTTTCCGAGCAAATCCAGCAAGGCGGATTCAAGTGCGGTCACCGCATGTACGGTGATGCGCAAATCAAAAGTCTGATGCCCACGCCCTTTTGCATCACGTTGCGCAAAGGCGGTTCGGACTTGATTGAGCATGCTGTTAAAGGCTCCGACGGGCTGACCAATAATGAGGGGCCGTGCGTCATTCAGGGTTTTTTCTATCTCTGCACCACCTGGTACTTCACCGACGCCCTGGTTGCCAGCGCTATCGGTCAGGATCACGATATTGCGGGTGAAGTAAGGGCCGTGCGCCCCGCTGAGATTGAGCAGCATGCTGTCGTAGCCAGCTACGGGTATCACTTGCAGTCTGGTCACAAAGGGAGTTGACTGCACCTGGAAACGAGGATTGCTGACATTGGAAAAAACAGATGTTTGCATAAATGATTGGGGTTAATTAATACCGCTATTGGTCTGGATTATTCTTTTGCTGGCCTTGCTCATAAAGCCTGCCCATTTCACCTGTGGGCTGAATTGATGAAGTTGCTATTGCAGGCTGATAAAGCTCGCTATTGTCATTTTCTTTTTTGCTCACCGCTCATGGTACCGCTACCAAATATAAATTAATGGTAGCGGTACCTATTTTGAAAGTCAATCACTTTCTTGAGCGAATTGTGGGAGTTTTAATATTCCTGTCGCTGCCAATGTGATTTACAACAGGAATAGAATCAGGACTAATACCGCAACTGAAGGCAGCATCCCCTTGGCCGGCAATAATAGGCCGGACAAAATGATGAGCAAATGCTTTGTCCCTCCTGTGGACGGGACTTAGATACCTGCTTCAAAAAGATTATGCGCTGCCACGTTCGACAATGGAAAAGCCTATATCTTTAACCTTGTCTGTCACTGGCTTGCCATCCACGCGCTCAATAATGAAACGCGCTGCCTGGATGCCTATGGCCGTGCCATCTATGCGAACACTGGTCAATGGTGGATTGAGGTCTTTTGAAAATTCCTGATCACCCAGCCCCACTACAGCCAGCTTTTCTGGCACGGCTATGCCCATTGCCTGGGCTTCTATGATGACGCCCTGAGCCATCATGTCTGAGCTGCAAAAGATCGCATCAATGGCAGGATCATTTTCCAGCAAGCTACGCAGGCCACTACGGCCACTACCCAGAGTGGTAGGTGCCTTGACTATGCAGGTAGCGACTTCTTTCGCACCTGCCTGCCCCATGCCCAGAGCCAGTGCGGCATCAGAAAATGCCTTGTTGCGACGTACTGCACGCTCATCATTGGCGCTGATGGTCGCCACGCGCTTGCGCCGACGGCCATGCAGATATTTGGCCACGGCCTCGCCAATTTTTTCATGCGAAAAACCGACCAGCATATCGATAGGCGTAGGCGTCAGGTCCCAGGTTTCCACTACCGGGATACCACTGGCAAGCAGGCGCTTGCGACCGAGTTCTGAACGCATGATGCCGGTCAGCACGACACCGTCTGGACGGCGCCCTATGATGGCTTCCAGTAAGGCATCTTCGCGTGAATTTTCATAGCCAGCCTGACCCAACATTAATTGATAACCTTCATCTGCCAGAGACTTGGTCAGGGATTGCACCATCTCCAGAAACACCGAGCCAGTAATGGTAGGCACGACAGCAGCCACCAGACGGCTTTTTTTGGATGCCAGGCCACCGGCCAACAAATTGGGCACATAGCCAGTACGCTCTACCGCTTCCCTTACCCGCGCCAGGATGGCTGGCGACACTGCCTCGGGCGTATTCAAAGCCCGCGAAGCCGTAATCGGTGCGACATTGGCCAGTTTTGCCACGTCACGCAAGGTAAAGCCACCGCTGGAGCGACGGCTGCGGCGCACAGGATCAGCCGCAGACACCTCAGCAACAGGCGTTTCAGTTGCAATATCAGCTTTGGCTGCCGCTATGGAGGATGACTTGTTTTTCATCCATAAATTATAGCATTGCAAATTCGCCCATAGCCATTTGCCAACAGCGTGGCCGCTGCTGACAATCCTGTTGCCAGTCTTACCTGGCTTTATCCAAAAGCTGGAGCTCGCCGCTGAGGCGGATATCGTCCGATGCACTGCCCAGCATGATGATGAATTTGCCCGGCTCCGCGACCCATTTCAATTTGCTGTCATAAAACGACAGCATGGCCTGGTCTATAGTAAACGTCACCCGCTTTTGCTCACCCGCTGCCAGTTTGATTTTCTGGAAGCCTTTGAGTTGCCTGACAGGGCGCACTACTGAGGCGACCGGGTCACGCAAATACAATTGCACCACTTCTTCACCGTCACGCTTGCCAGTATTGTGCAAATCAAACGAGACAGTCGCAGTGGCGCCGGGCAGCAGGTTTTTATTACTGAAGCTCAGATTGCTATAGCTGAAATCGGTGTAACTCAAACCATGCCCGAATGCATAACGCGGGGTATTCGGAGAATCAATATAGGCCGATTTATAGACGACATTTTTTACGTCCTGCACAGGTCTGCCGGTTTCATAAGTATCGTATGAGATGGGTATCTGGCCCACACTGCGCGGGAAAGTCATGGGCAGCTTGCCCGAAGGGTTGTAATCACCAAACAAGACATCGGCAATGGCATTGCCACCCTCACTGCCGGCAAACCATGTATACAGAATTGCGGCGGCATGATCGGCTACCGCATTGAACACCAGCGGCCTTCCCGCCATGATCACGACTGTGACTGGTTTACCTTTCGCTCGCAATGCTTCGAATAATTGCGTCTGCAAACCCGGCAAGCCCAGGTCCGTGCGTGACTTTGCTTCGCCACTCAGGTCCCAGCTTTCACCGAGTACCAACAAGATAGTATCGGCCTTGTCTGCCGCTGCCAGTGCTGCTGCAAAACCGTCGGTCGTAGTACAGACGACATCACAACCCTGCGCGAAAATTACTTCAGTGTCTTTTTCCACATGGCTGCGTATGCCATCCAGCAAACTTGCCACCTGCCCCGCATCTGATTTGACGATCCAGCCGCCTTCAAGGTCACGACGTGCGTCTGCCAATGGGCCTATCACGGCGATGGACTTCGCAGCTTTATTCAACGGCAAGGCTTGCTTGTCGTTCTTCAGCAGCACCAGGGATTTGCGCGCGATATCACGTGCAATAAGTCTATGGCTGGGATCATTCAATACTTCCTGTTCACGCTTTGCATCAGAAAAGCGATAAGGATCATCAAACAGGCCCAGTTCAAATTTTTTGTACAGGATGCGTTTTACCGCATCATCAAGCAAAGCTGTTTTTACTTTACCGCTTTTGATCAGTTGCACCAGCGAGCTGGAATAGGCAAAGCCCTCCATGTCCATATCGCTGCCCGCATTGATGGCTTTTTGCGCCGCGTCAGGGATATCTGCGGCATAGCCATGCTTGACCATTTCCGCAATCGATGCCCAGTCACTGACGACGAAACCCTGGTACTTCCATGCACCCTTGAGTATGTCGCGCTGCAAATAAGCACTACCGGTTGCCGGAATGCCATTCAGGGTATTGAAGGAATTCATGAAGGTGGCAACACCTGCATCTACCGCTGCCTTGAATGGTGGCAGATAGGTTTCCCACAATTGGTGCTCGCTCATATCCACGGCATTGTAATCACGCCCTGCGATCGCTGCACCGTAGGCGGCAAAATGCTTGGCGGTGGCCATGACGGCATCTGTGCCACCGAGTTCTTTTCCTTGAAAGCCGAGCACCCTCGCTCTGGCTATCTGGCTGCCAAGGTAAGCATCTTCACCTGCACCTTCCATCACCCTGCCCCAGCGCGGGTCACGGCTGATATCGACCATGGGCGCAAAAGTCCAGTGTATGCCGGACGCTGCCGCTTCTTTGGCGGCGATGTGGGCAGATTGCTCTATCGCCGACAAATCCCAGGAGGCAGCTTCAGCCAGAGGAATGGGGAAGATGGTCTTGTAGCCGTGTATCACATCAAGGCTGAACAGCAGCGGTATCTTCAACCTTGATTGCAAGGCTGCCGCCTGCACTTCGCGGGTTTCTGCGACGCCTTTGACGTTCAGCATCGAGCCTATTTTTCCCTTGCGGATTTCTGCGAGGATATTGGTATTTCTATTATTCGCGGGGCCAGTCAGGTCACGTCCTGATAGCTGGTGTAGCTGGCCGACCTTTTCTTCCAGCGTCATCTGCTTTAGCAGCGCATCGACTTTTTGCTCTATCTGCCAGTCTTGTGCTGACGCATTTGCCGCCAGGGTCAGGACAGCAAACAATGCTGTCAGCACTGTGGATTTATTGCCATGCATATCGTGTTTTGCCATTTTTTATTGATACTTCTTTTGCACATCGTCATAGAAGTTTTTCAAGGTGCAAAATGCCTTCTTCTTTTTGCCGCTGTCAGAGATCAATCCCTTGCGGTTCCAGAAATCCTGAAAGTATGGGTGCTGGCGGCGTGGCGAGCGAAAATCGACCAGTATCCATGGCGTCATGCCGCGCAAGCCTGGCATGGCGGTCAGCATCTTGAACTGCTTTTGATAGAGCACATCCTGATACTCTTCACTCCAGCGGGTGTCACCATCGGCATGGTAACCAGCCAGAGCATCGGCACCAAATTCTGTAATGACTACCGGCTTGTTGTATTTGATCTTGAAGCGGTAATCCAGCATCTCTTTGGTATTGCTCCAATACCAGCCTGCATATTCATTGAAACTGACCAGATCGAGTTTGTCAGCCAGCGGATCTTCAACTATTACATCATGACCTTCACGATGCACCTCGAGTGCTGCAGCGACCAGACGGGTGTCGTCGTTGTTGCGTGCTGTCGCCGCCAGTTTGCCCATGAAAACATTGCGCGCATCGCTGACAGGTGTCTCATTACCTATCGACCAGATGATCACACTCGCGCGATTTTTATCTCTGAGCATCAGGTCTGTCAGTTGCTGGCTAGCGTTCTGATAAGTGTCAGGGTTAGTCCAGGAGATAGTCCAATACACCGGCACTTCAGCCCAGACCAGCAAACCCATTTCATCTGCCAGACGCAGCATTTCTTCACTGTGCGGATAATGTGCGAGGCGCACGTAATTCGAATTCAATTCTTTGGCCCATTGCAGCATCATGCGCATATCTGCCTGACCGCGCAGGCGACCGACGATGAGAGGGTTTTCATCATGCAGGGAAATGCCGCGCAAGAATATGGATTTGCCATTCAGCAGTATGTCCTGGCCACGTGTTTCTATGGTGCGAAAACCGATACGGTCGCTGACGCTATCACCAGCAGCGGCAATATCCACTTTGTACAGCTTGGGATTTTCTGGCGACCAGTATGTCATTTTTTCTACCGGGATGCTGATGGCGGCACGGCCATTGGCGTCAGTCTTTACGGTAGTGCTGATGCCCGCTTCGGCAATATTGATCTTGATTTCTTCCGGCTTGCGCACGCCTGCCAATTGCACAAAACCTTCTATGCGCTTGAGGTTGCCTTTGGCAAGCTGGATTTTATAATCATTGATATAAGTGGCTGGCAGCTCTGCCAGCAAGACATCGCGGGTGATGCCACCGTAATTCCACCAATCGGTATTGACGGTAGGTATTTCATGCTGGTGTCTTGTGTTATCAGCCTTTACGATGACAAAATTCTTACCCTTGTTGAGCTTGCCTGTCACATCAAACTGGAATGGCGTGAAGCCGCCTTTATGGCTACCCAGTTTTTTGCCATTCAGATAGACATGCGCCTCGTAGTTGACCGCACCAAAGTAGAGGAAGTAATTCTTGCCCGCTTTGGGCTCGGCATCAAATACCTGGCGCAGCCAGATCGTACCTTCGTACAGTTGCAGTTTTTCTGCCTGCGAATTCCAGTCACCTGGTATTTTCATTGTTGGTGACAGGTCGAAATTGTATTCGACCCAGTCGTTTTTATCCTTGGGCGCGCGGTCATCATAAAAGCCGCCCTTGCCAGTTGCTGACTCATCAAACGGCATGCGGCGATAATCGTAATAGCCCATCTCATAGGGATCAATGATGTAATTCCAGCGGCCATTGAGGCTGGTATGAGAACGGCCATAGATGTTTTGCAGCAGCGCTGACGGGGTGGATTGCACCTCTGCAGTGGCGGCTGGCCTGGTTTGCGAAAATGCTGTGCCGCTGGCTGCCAGGTTACTCAATACTGCAATTACGGCATAGCAGACTGCACTGCCCAGCCATATTCTTAAACCATGCATCTCATACCCCTTATTAATTTTGTGTAGCCGCGGCTCTTATGAAGACGCTTGAATATTGATGATTATTACTGACGAATATGGTAGCGGTACCATTTTTAGAAGTCAATGCTTTTTTCAGAAACCTCATTCTGCAAAGGCTGCGAGAAAAATAAAAGCCCGGCTGCCATGCAATCCGGGCTTTGTCCAACAAGATGTGGAGTTCCGAGCAGAAGTTCGTAGCAAAAGCTCTAAGTTTAAGCCGCTGCGCGCTGGCGACCAGCCATGTGCGAACTATACACATTGGACGGGCTTAGCAACTCGCCTGCCTTAACTGCCGCGACCCAGCTATCCGTACTGACTACGGCAGCAAAATTGGAATGGAAGACGACGCTGAAGGCACGGTGAATTTCTTCCGCAGTCGCATAACCAGCCGCATTTTCATAAGGCAATGAACCTGTTGCATCGTTCAGCATTTCAACCTGATAACCCAGGTGCGCCGCTTCAAGTATGCTGCTGGCGTTACAGTTGTGCGTCATGTAGCCAACTATGCTCAGGGTATTAATCTCATTCTTTTTGAGCCATGCTGCCACATCAGTGCCAGTAAATACACTGGCCATGTTTTTTTCTATACGGTGATCAGCATGACGGCTGGCAACCACTTCATGCAACTCCCAGGTTTTGGAACCACGCGCAAAGATGGGTGAAGTTTCTGGCGCAGAGTGCTGCACCACCAGGACAGGAATACCCGCAGCCTTGGCCATATCCATCGCCCTGCCTATGTTTTGCAGGGACACTTGCGGATCAGGGTAGCTGATTTGCATATTGCCTGTGAAATATTCATTTTGTACATCAATAACGATCAGGGCGCGTTTTACAGGGTTACTGGCAGTCATGGCATTTCCTTTTGAGGTAAATTCAAGATGGATTGAATAAAACAGCAGCGCTGTTCATGGGATGTATTTTCAGCCATGCAGGCTCAGAATATAAGTGACCCGATTGCCAATATTCGATACAATCAGGCCATGTCTATATCCAACCCTGACAATAAGATCAATATCGCGGTGCTGGCCTTTGATGGCATCAGCCCTTTCCATTTATCTGTCCCCTGCATGGTATTTGGCGAGCATCATGGCGGGCTGGACATGCCCTTGTTCGATCTCAAAGTCTGTCTGGCCCTGCCTGGCAGGGCACAGGCTGAAGTGCGCACCAGTTCCGGCTTTGGCATTCATGTGCGACATGGCTTGCCTGCGCTGGGCAAGGCTGACATGATAGTCATCCCATCCTGGCATGATGACTTGCGCCCTGCCCCGCCTGTACTGTTGCAGACACTGCGTCAGGCGCATGCACGGGGAGCGCGCATCATAGGTTTGTGTCTGGGTGCCTTTGTGCTGGCCGAAGCTGGCTTGCTCGACAAGCGCAGTGCCACCACGCATTGGGCTTTGAGCAAGGCTTTTACTGAACGCTATCCGCAAATCAGCCTGGACCCAAATGTACTGTATGTGGATCATGGTGATGTTGTCACTTCAGCAGGCACTGCTGCGGGCATAGATTGCTGCCTGCATGTGCTGCGCAGTACCTATGGCGCTGATGTGGCGGCCCATGTTGCCCGACGTCTTGTGGTAGCACCGCACAGGCAGGGTGGGCAGGCGCAATACATAGAACAGCCTGTGCCAGTGCTGGCCACTGATGACCGCCTGGCCAAAGTACTGGAATGGATGCTGGCAAATCTGGCAGAACCTCAGCAGCTCGATCAACTGGCGCAAAGAGCCCTGATGAGCAGGCGCAGCTTTACCCGCCATTTCCAGCAGCAGACCGGCACGACCGTGGGCAAATGGTTATTGAATCAAAGGCTGGCACAAGCTCAACGCCAACTGGAAACCAGCAAACGCGCAATTGATGACATCGCAGCGGATACAGGTTTTGGTACAGGATTATTACTGCGCCGTTATTTCGCGCGTGAATTTGGTCTGTCACCTTCGGCTTACCGACGTGCTTTTCAGGGAAATGATTGATTACCAAACATCATCAAATCAGGAATCTGGCATGGTATATGCCTTAAACACCAGCATGAATAGAGCTTAGCCATTAAAATAGCTTACATACTTTCCGGCCTACTAATTGCATCAAGATCATGCCCAGCATATTGTCACTTAGCATTTACCCCATCAAGTCCTGCGCCGGTATCACACTGGAAGCGGCCACACTGACTGAAACCGGCCTCAGTTTTGAAGGCATACATGACCGCGAATGGATGCTGGCGAACCAGCAAGGGCAATTTCTGACGCAAAGAGAATTCCCGAAGATGGCCTTGATACGGCCAGAAATCCGTAGTGACGGGCTTTACATCCACGCCCCTGGCATGCCTGTGCTGTCACTGAACCCGCAAGAAGATACCAGCACTACTTCAGTCACGATCTGGGAAGAAAATTTCCCCGCCCTCGATTGCGGGCAGGCCATGGCAGACTGGTTCAGCAAGGCGCTGGATACGCCCTGCCGCCTGGTACGTAGCACGCCACAGACGCAGCGCTATGCGAGTCAGAAATGGACAGGCGACAAACTCGTCGCTACCCGCTTCTCTGATGGTTATCCCATCTTGCTGACGGCATCTGCTTCTTTGGATGACCTCAATCAGAAACTGGAAAAACAGGGTCGCAGTGCGCTGCCCATGAATCGCTTTCGTGCGAATATCGTGCTGGATGGCATAGAAGCTTTTGAAGAAGATTATGCCGAGAATTTTGAAGTTGGCAGCCTGATACAACTGCGCCCGGTCAAGCCTTGTCCGCGCTGCCCCATGCCATCAATAGACCAGAGTACAGGTGAGTTTGGTCCTGACCCGCTGGATATCCTGCAGACTTACCGCGCCAATCCCCTGGTCGATGGCGGCATCACCTTTGGCATGAATGTCATTGTCGAACAGGGCTTAGGGCAATTGCTGCGTGTCGGTGATGCTATCAATATGAATATCGCATTCTAATTACAGACCACCAAGTACAGACCAATATGGAAAGCATGATGCCAGCGCATACCGATACAGAGCCAGATGAAGCACCATCTGCGCTGCTGGAATTGCAGCATGAAAATCAGGTGTTGCGCGCACGGCTGGACAGCTTGCTTGAACTTGCTCACCGCAATCAGAGCATCATGGCGCGGCACCAGAGTTTTGATTTGAAGATTATTGGCGCCAACAGTTTTCGTGAACTGATCACAAATATTTTCAGCGCACTGGCAATCACCTCAGAACTCGATGTAGTGTCTCTGGTCTTGTTCGATAAAATGGGCGACTTGCAGCAAATGCTGTGCGACCTGAAGATAGACCTGAATGAATTTCCACATCTGGTTTTCTTGCGGCATGAGGTAGAACTGAGCCAGCCAGAAACTGCACTGCGCAAACCGCAGTTGGGTCTGTACCAGAGCCTTGCTTATTCAACATACTTTAGCAGCTTCAATAAAAAACCGGCAAGTATTGCCATCATCCCTATGCGCAGACAAGGCCGCCTGATTGGCTGCCTGAACCTCGGCAGTTTCAAGGCTGACCGTTTCCAGCCGAATATGGCGACTGATTTTATCGAGCGCCTGGGTTCCATCATTGCGATCTGCCTCGAAAACGTCATCAACAATGAGCGCCTGACTTATATAGGCCTGACCGACCCTTTGACGAATGTCAGCAACCGCCGTTATGTCGAACAACGCATGCTGGAAGAAATTGCCCGTGCGCGCCGACAAAGATACAGCATTGCCTGCATGTATCTGGACATCGATTTTTTCAAACAGATCAATGACCGCTACGGACATCAGGGCGGCGATGATGTGTTGAAGGAGGTTGCAAAAAGAATCAAGAATGAATTGCGTCTCAGTGACACCCTGGGCCGCTTTGGCGGCGAAGAATTTGTCGTGGTGCTGGTCAACACCAATCTGCATGATGCGATACAGGTGGCAGAACGCATACGCAAAAGCATTGCTGGGCAGGATTTTATCTTGAGTGAAGCGGGCACTTGCCAGGCCACGATATCGATAGGCCTGACCACCATCGATGAAAATACCAATTACGACAATGCCACCAGCATTGCCCGTGATCTGGTATTGCGTGCTGACCGGGCTTTGTACCAGGCCAAGAATGGTGGCCGCAACCAGGTTCGCTGCTTTTAAAGTACTTGATCTGCTGCAAAAAGACCTTCCATACCTTGCAGGTGCGCCGAGCGCACCGTTTTGACTGACAGCGGTGCGCGCTGCGCGCCCTGCAAATCTGCTCAGACTAATTTGCTCTGACTGCCCACGTTCGATACCGTACAGAGTTACACGCTGATACGGTTTATTGTTAGCTCGTTATCAAACCCCATAACTGACAAGAAATGACGAGGCCAGCATGACTACTCAAAACGACCCATTGGTAAAAATCCGCGACATGACCAAAGATGTCAAATTTGGCATGTTCACTACCGTAGATGAAAACAATCGCCTGAGCAGCCGCCCGCTGACCAGTCAGCAAGTAGATGATGCCGGCAATATGTGGTTCTTTATTTCTGATGAGGCAAACTACCTCAATGCGGTGCGCCAGCATCCTGAAGTCAATGTGAGTTTTGCTGATGTGGATGACAGCCTGTATGTCTCCATCTCAGGTCGTGCAGAAGTCTTGCGTGACCGTCAGAAAGCAGAAGAATTGTGGAATGTCATGGTCAAGCCATGGTTCCCTGAAGGTGTAGATGACCCACATCTGATGTTATTGAAAGTGCAGATACATGCAGCAGAATATTGGGATAGTGGCTCAAGCAAGATGACGCAATTGTTTGCGATGGCCAAGGCAGCCATTACTGGCGAACAGCCGAAAAACATAGGTGAGCATGGGACTTTGCGTCCATAAGCTTGCAATAGTACGCTTCAATAGGTAGTACAACGCAGAGCAGCATGAGCGATTGATGAATCGCTTATGCTGGCTGTGGCTTTTGTTTTTCCTGCAGTTGTTCGTATTTCGCCTGCAACTGCTCAGGCGTTTCACGCCATTCAGGATTGAAGGGAATGCAACTGACCGGGCAAACCTGCTGACATTGCGGCTCCGTGTAATGGCCCACGCACTCGGTACATTTATGCGGGTCAATCTCATAAATTTCCGGCCCCATGTAAATGGCGTCATTAGGGCATTCGGGTTCGCAGACATCACAATTGATGCAATCGTCTGTAATCATCAGGGCCATGTTGTCACTTCACTTTCATGTACTACTTGAATGTACTTCAGTACTTGCTTTAAGACTTGCTCTCGGCCAGCAATGCGACCTTCTTCTTCAGCCAGCGATCAACTGAAGGGAACACAAATTTTGATACATCACCACCGAACATGGCAATCTCACGGACTATGGTACCTGAAATAAATTGATACTGATCAGATGGGGTCAGGAACAGGGTTTCTACATCAGGCAGCAGATAACGGTTCATGCCTGCCATCTGGAATTCATATTCAAAGTCAGACACGGCGCGCAAACCACGCACGATGACGCGTGCATCATTCTTGCGCACAAAGTCTTTCAGCAAGCCAGAGAAACTCTCTACCTTCACGTTCGGATAATGTCCTAATACTTCATTGGCAATTTCCAGGCGTTCATCCAGGGAGAAAAATGGATTCTTGCTTTTGCTATCCGCCACACCCACCACCAAAGTATCAAAAAGACCGGATGCGCGACGCACCAGATCTTCATGACCGCGTGTCAGCGGATCAAATGTTCCCGGATAAACGGCTGTGACCATCTTCACTCCCTTTTTTCGCAATCTGCATAAGGATATGCACCAAGTTGAGCAGGCATTATGCCTGATTTTCGTGCGCCTCATGCGGCAAAATGTTGCGTTGCAGTATATGGAAGTACACACTACCGGCTTTATCTGCGCGGATAACTTGCCATCCGCTTAATAATTTAGCTAATTTTTCATCTGTCGCTGCATCGCCAGAAGATACCTCTAGCGAAAATTCTGATTCGACATAAATACAGCCTTTAGCGCTCAATAATGGTGCGCAGGCTGGCAGGATGCGTTCCAGCCAATCCTGCTCAAAAGGAGGGTCAAGAAAGATCACATCCATTTTCTGAGCCTGGTTTGCCATGCTCTCGACTGCCTTGAGTGCATCTGCCCTCAGCAATTTGCATTGGCTGGCTTGCAATTTATCGCGGACTTGTTCCAGTTGCCTGTAAGCTGGCGTATGCGCCTCGACCATAATGACTTGCGCTGCACCACGGCTGGCGGCTTCAAAACCCAGCGCGCCACTGCCAGCGAACAGGTCCAGGCAATGTACGCCGGTCCAGTTATTGTGCAGCAAGTGATTGAGCCAGTTGAACAGGGTTTCCCTGACGCGGTCTGGCGTAGGGCGCAAACCCTCGGCATCGACCACGCTGAGCAGGCTGCGCTTCCACACGCCGCCTATGATGCGGACTTGATGGTGCTGACGTTTTACCGGTGCTGCTTTTGCAGCCGTGTTTTTTGTTTTTTTATTACTATTTGTTTTCATTGCATGCTTGCTACGGCTAAATCTGTTTATCTTGCGCTGTCTGTTAAAATGGCAGCATTCTAATATCAGGGCTGGCTATATGCCGCCCGCACTCCCAAATATCCCGATGTTTAGTTTTTTCAAAAAGAAGCCCAAAGAAGAGGCACCGGCTGTTGTGGCTGAGCCGGCACCCGTTATTACGGCGCCAGCCAGTCCTGCACCTGTTATTGCTACACCTGCCATTGCCACCACTGTTACCGCTCCTGTGCCCGTGGCTGAAGTCAAGCCAGCATTGGCAGAGCTTGCTCCCGCTGAAGATCCTGAACCTGAGCAAAAACGCTCATGGCTAAGCCGCCTGAAAGCCGGTCTGGCCAAAACTTCCTCGAATCTTACCACCCTCTTCATCGGTGCCCGCATTGATGATGATTTGTATGAAGAACTCGAAGCTGCCCTGCTGACCTCGGATGCCGGTGTCGAAGCTACCCAGTTCCTGCTGGATGGCTTGAAGAAAAAGGTCAAGGAAGAAAAGCTGACTGATGCCGAACAAGTCAAAGCCGCCCTCAAAGTCTTGTTGCTGGAAATGCTAACGCCTTTGCAAAAGCCTCTGGAACTGGGCCGTTATCAACCCCTGGTCATGATGATCACTGGCGTCAATGGTGCGGGCAAAACCACGACCATAGGCAAGCTGGCCAAGCATATGCAAACCCACCAGCAATCGGTTTTGCTGGCTGCGGGCGATACCTTCCGCGCAGCAGCACGTGAGCAGTTAACCATCTGGGGCGAGCGCAATAATGTCACGGTGATCTCGCAAGAATCCGGCGATCCGGCGGCAGTCGCGTTTGATGCAGTAGCATCTGCCCGTGCTCGTGGCACTGATGTAGTCATGGTAGATACGGCTGGCCGCCTGCCTACCCAGTTGCATCTGATGGAAGAATTGAAGAAGATCAAACGTGTTATCGCCAAAGGCATGGATGGCGCGCCGCAAGAAGTCTTGCTCATCATCGACGGCAATACTGGCCAGAATGCACTGGCCCAGGTCAAGGCCTTTGACGATGCCCTGCAACTGACTGGCCTGGTCATCACCAAGCTCGATGGTACTGCCAAAGGTGGCGTGCTGGCAGCAATCGCCAAGAACCGCCCTGTGCCTGTGTATTTCATCGGTATAGGCGAGCAGATTGAAGATTTGCAACCATTTAACGCCCAGGAATTTGTTGACGCCCTGCTCAGTTAATTGCACAAAAAAAGGCCAAACGCGATCATGATTGAATTTGAACACGTCAGCAAACAGTATTCGCAAGATGTTTATGCACTCAAGGATGTTTCATTATCAATTGCTGCCGGTGAACTGATTTTCCTGGCTGGCCCGTCTGGTGCCGGTAAATCTACCTTGTTGAAGATGATTGCAGGTATAGAAAAACCGACCGCAGGTCATGTCAAGGTTAATGGTCAGGACATAGGCAAACTCAAAACCAGCAGCCTGCCTTATCTGCGCCGCAAGCTGGGCCTGATTTTGCAAGACCAGAAATTACTGACTGACCGCCATGTACTGGCGAATGTCATGCTGCCCATCATCGTTACCGGCGCTTCCCATGCTGAAGCCGAGACCCGTGCCCGCATTGCGCTGGAAAAGGTTGGCCTGCCAGACAAGGCTTATTCCCTGCCGCTGGCACTATCTGGTGGTGAGCAGCAGCGGGTGGCGATTGCCCGTGCCATCGTCAACCGTCCACAGATTATTCTGGCGGATGAACCTACCGCCTTTCTGGATCGTGACAATGCCAACAAGGTGCTGGGTGCACTGAAGGCTTTCCAGAGCGCCGGTGTGACCTGCATTATCTCCAGCCATGATGAACAATTTCTCGATCAGGCCAGCCGCGTGATTTACCTGAGCCAGGGCCAGGTAGTCAGCACCTGGAAATCCTCGCTGGCCGCCTGATCCTGCAGTACAGAATAACAAGGAAGAATTCATGACCAACTGGTTTCGTCAACACTTGTTCGCCATCAAGAGCGCGCTCGGCCATTTGCGTGGCAGCCCAGGCAATTTTCTGTTCAATGTGCTGGTCGTGGCGATCGCGCTGGCCTTGCCCATCGCTGGCCTGACTTTGCTGGAAAATATACGTCCCATTTCTTCGCAATTATCAATAGAACCTGAAATCAGCATCTTCGTCAGCCCGGACACGCCAAGGGCAACTGCCACAGCCTTGTCGATACCGCTGAAAAAATTGCTGAAAGAGAAAAACATCACGGCCAACCTGAACTTCGTCCCCAAGGACAAGGCCCTGGCCAGCCTCGAGCAATCATCCAACCTGGCAGAAGTCTTATCTACCCTCGGCGGCAATCCACTGCCTGACGCCTATGTCTTGTCCATGTCGAATAGTGATGCGGGCAAGATAGAGGCACTGGTCGAAGAAATCAAGCAAATGCAGGATGTCGATGTCGTGCAACTCGATTCTGCCTGGGTCAAACGCCTGGCAGCACTGGTGCAAATCATGCAGCTTGGTTTGTTGTTCCTGGCTGCCACTCTGGGTGTGGTGGTGGTAGTCGTGGTATTTAATGCCACCCGCCTGCAAGTGATTTCGCACAGGGCAGAAATTGCCGTATCGCGCCTGCTGGGGGCGACCAATAGTTTCATCCACAAGCCTTATTACTATACCGGTGCCTTGCTGGGCTTGCTGGCAGGTGGCCTCGCACTGGGCCTGATCGCGGCGTCCCTGCAACCCTTGAACAAGGCAATTGCAGAATTTGCTAAATTATATGCATCGGAATTTCACCTTGCTCCGTTGGGTATCGTACAGAGCGCCATACTACTGGCTGTTAGCATGTTGCTTGGGCTGGTTGGTGTTTTTCTGTCGGTAAGAAGGCAATTGGCGCGCGCAAGCTGAGTTCTTCGCGCTATTTGCTCAATTTTGCTCAATAAGCGCACAATAAATCTGTTCTTGCTTCGTCTTCATAGTGCTGACTGCTTGCTGGTAATCGACGATCTCTGGTAATCGCTAGTGTTCTCTATTAGTCGCTAGTGATCGCGCACCATTGCAGCAGTCTGCGCATCGTGATTTTTGCAACAGGCTTTTACAATTTGCAGCGAATTGATTGCAACTTTCCACCCAGGCATCTATCTAAGCACTATACATGTTGTAAATGAATGCTTGTTTTTCAATAGATTTATTTGATGAACTTCATAGAATCTGAGTATTAGCACTCTTCTCAAGAGAGTGCTAATATAGGAGCTTGAAAGTGCCAAAAGGAGTAATTGATACTCTTAAGGCAGCAATAAGGAGGAAAAATGGCAACTACATCGACACAATTGATCCCTGCAACAGACAGCACAGCGCTGGCTCTAGGTTTTAGTGGCACGCTGGGTAATATTGATGCCTATATTTCTGCAGTCAATCGTCTGCCTATGCTCACGCATCAGGAAGAGATAGACTTTGCGAACAAATTACGTAATGACAATGATCTGGCTGCTGCGCAGCAACTGGTTATGTCACATTTGCGCCTGGTCGTCTCCATCGCCCGCGGTTACCTCGGCTATGGCTTGCCGCATGCTGACCTGATCCAGGAAGGCAATATCGGCCTGATGAAAGCCGTTAAACGCTTTGACCCTGACCAGGGCGTACGTCTGGTGTCCTATGCCATGCACTGGATCAAGGCTGAAATGCACGAGTACATTTTGAAAAACTGGCGCCTGGTCAAAGTAGCAACGACCAAAGCCCAGCGCAAACTGTTCTTTAACCTGCGCAGCCATAAAGAAGGTCTGGACGCGATGACACCAAAGCAAATTGATGCCCTGGCATCAACGCTGGATGTCAAACGCGAAGAAGTCATCGAAATGGAAATGCGTTTGTCCGGCCATGATATTGCTCTGGATGCACCGACGGATGATGACGATGAAAAATTCGCTCCTATCGCTTATCTGAAGACTGAATCCGACGAGCCTACCCGTGTTCTGGAAACGCGCCAGTATGACCGTCTGCAAAGCGAAGGCCTGGAATCTGCATTATCCAAGCTGGATGCACGCTCACGCCACATCATAGAATCACGCTGGTTGAAAAATGATGATGGTACAGGCTCTACCCTGCACGAGCTGGCTGATGAATACGGTGTATCTGCCGAACGCATACGCCAGATCGAAAGCGCAGCCCTGAAGAAAATGAAGGGCAGTCTCAGCAGTTTTGCATAATCAAAATAGGCTGTAGCTGTCCAGTCCTAAAATAGGTTGACAGTTAAAATTGTAAAAAAGACGCCCGATGCACCGCATTGGGCGTTTTGTATTGGAGGGCTAAATGAGGCCTCTCGTTGTTGTAAATATCAATAGATTGCCTGACCATCTGTCGTGCTTCCTCCAGGTTCTTTGGCGTCGAGAGCAAGAATTCATTCTTTAGAATCCCATTAATACGTTCAGCCAGGGCATTCTGGTAACAATCGTACCCATCTGTCATCGAGCAAGTGATGTTGTGCTTTTGATGAATTTGCTGGTAATAGCTGGAACAATATTGAATTCCACGATCAGAATGATGGATCAAAGCTGACTGGCTTTTTCTGCTCTTGAGCGCTGCTTTGAAGGCACAACTGACCTCTTCCGTTTGCAAGCTTGCATGGACATGGTATCCAACGATTTTTCTGGAATGCACATCCGTGACTAAACTCAGATAAACGAATTTCTCTTTGGTAGGGATATAGGTAATATCTGCCACCCAGACTTGCTCTGCCCTCGAAGCGATGACTTGTTGCGGCCCAGCCTTGAGTAAATTGGGATGCTTATGAAAGCGATGGTGGCTGTGTGTCGTCTTGTGATACGCCCGCCTGCATGGTACCAGTAATCGCCTTTCCCTAAGTAATGCGAATAAACGATCTCTTCCTAGCTTAATGCCACGCTCTCTCATCTTTGCTTGAAGCAGGTGCTGCAATTTGCGTGTGCCTATCCGTGGCTGTCGCAAGCGCTTTTCTTTCACCAGATCAATCACTTGCGCATGCTGGTCGCGCCGCTCTTGCTCGCTATGAAGCTGCTTATAGTACGCTTGACGGGTGATTTGGAAATAATGGCAAGCCCTGCTGATGCTTAATCCCGGGATTTGACCTTGTTCGAGGACTTGCCTGAAGGCTTTTTTGGGACAGCAAGCCCATAATCATTCTTGATCACATTCACGATCGCTTCAAACAATTGTGCCTTCTCATTGGCATGCTTGAGTTGAACTTCCAATTCTTTAATCCGCTGTTCTGGCGTTTGTGGCAATGGGGTCTTTGGCATCATGCTTCCTTCTCTTGGTCTGGAACCATGATTATGCCAATCTTGTTGCCCGTGCTTGCGTAACCACACTAAAACTGTTGATCTCCCCTGTATCCCGTACCGGCGCTGAGCTTCTACATAGGTCATCTCGCCTTTTTCTACTTGCTCTACTACTGATAATTTAAAAGTCAGCGTGTAATCTCGCTGACTCCTGCGTATCCCTGTGTCCATCTCACTTTCCTTTCAGGCTCTAGAAAAGTGTCAACTTTAATCAGGACGGGTCAAGCAAAAGAAAAAGGCACTCGCAAGAGTGCCTTTTGTTTTATCCAGCGGTTTTGTGACCGTTTTTGTGGCCGAGTGCGGGACTATTCGCGGTCGGGTTCGCGGCCAATTTCGCCGCTCATTTCGTGACCTGAGTGCCGCCTGCTTTGTATTCTCTGCGGCTTTACTTCAGAAGGATTTTCAAATCATGGGCAACAGGTTCTGCTCCCTGTCCATGGCGCAAGAATAAACGGATGCGCCCCTGAGGATCAAATACATAACTGCCTGCCGTATGGTCCATGGTATAGCTGCCGGGTGTTTTGCCTTCTACCTTTTGATAAAACACTTTGAATTCTTTGGCAACTTTGGCCGTTGCGGCAGCATCGCCATACAAACCCAGGAAGCGCTTATCAAAATTGGGCACATAGTTGGCCAGCAAAGCCTGGGTATCGCGTTCAGGGTCCAGGGTCACAAACAAGACTTGCACCTTGTCGGCATCCGGGCCCAGTAATTTCATGACACTCGCCATTTCTGCCATGGTGGTCGGGCAGACATCCGGGCATTGGGTATAGCCAAAGAAGATGACTACCGCCTTGCCCTTGAAATCTGCCAGGGTGCGCGGCTTGCCATTGTGATCTGTCAGGGCAAAGTCTTTGGCGTAATCAAGGCCGGTCAGATCGGTGTTATTGAATTTTTCCTGGGCCGGGGCGCAAGCAAGCAGGCTCAGAGCCATCAGCATGCTGGCCAGGTGCTTCAGAATTTTCATAGCTTGATATAGTGATCAATCAACAAGGCTGCAAACAGCAGGGACAGGTAGATAATGGAATAGGCAAAAGTCTTGCGTGCCAGTACATCATCATAGTGCTTGTAAATGCGCCATGCATACCACAGGAAGATCAGGCCCAGAATAATCGCGCTGACCAGATAAATCAGGCCGCTCATGTGCACCGCATAGGGCAGCATGGTGGTGGCAAACAGCGCTATCGTATACAGCCAGATGTGGAAGCGGGTAAATTCCAGGCCATGGGTAATCGGCAACATCGGCAGGCCGGAACGCGCGTAATCATCGCGCCTGTACATGGCCAACGCCCAAAAATGCGGTGGCGTCCAGACAAAGATGATCAATACCAGCAACCAGGCCTGCATGGGCACATCGTTTGCCACAGCTGCCCAGCCCAGCGCCGGTGGCATGGCACCTGACAAACCACCGATGACGATGTTCTGCGGTGTTGCCGGTTTCAGGATGATGGTGTAAATGACAGCATAGCCAACAAAGGTAGCAAAAGTCAGCCACATGGTCAGGGGATTGACCATAGTATACAAAACCCACATGCCCATGCCACCGATGACACCAGAGAACACCAGGGTTTGCGGCACAGTGATTTCACCCTGGGCTGTGGCGCGGCGTGCAGTTCTTGCCATGCGAGAATCAATTTCTTTTTCCACCAGGCAATTTACGGCAAAAGCCGCACCAGCCAGCAGCCAGATACCGACGGTGGCGGCAACAACCACGCGCCAGTCCGGCAAGTCTGGCGTAGCCAGGAACATGCCGATCACGGCGCAAAATACGGCGAGCTGGGTCACACGTGGCTTGGTCAAAGCCCAGTACTGAGCCAGTCGGTTGGAAGGCAAACTTAAAGTGGTCATGGTCTATCTTTGGCAGCGGCAAGGCTCACATGCCTTATGCGGTAGTTTAACATGGTCAGCAAAAGCACGAGCATGGCGGCCATCCCATTATGCAAAACTGCCAGCAACAAGGGCCAGGAAAAAAAGACGGTAGAAATGCCGATGATGAATTGGGCAACAATCGCGAGCAAGATGTGGCGGCTCAGTTTTTCCAGCCCGGCAATCTTGCGTGCTCTCAGTGCAGCCCACAGGCAGACTGCCACCACCAGCAAAGCAAAGTTCCTGTGCACCCAGTGTATGGCAACCAGGGCATTAAAAGGCAGGTAATCACCATTCCTCGTGAGACCGAGCTGACGCCAGAGGCTGAAACCATGTTCAAAATCCATCGCTGGTATCACCTGGCCATTGCACATGGGATAATCCTGGCAAGCCAGAGCAGCATAGTTAGTGCTCACCCAACCACCCAGGCTGATTTGCACAAACACCAGCAATAAAGCCAGAGTGGCTGGCCATAACATGCGCTTGCCATCAGCGGCGGCAATGCTGCGGCCCGCCAGCGAGCTGCTTTGCTGTTCGAGGCTGGCACTGAGAAGGGCGAGCAAGCCCATACCCAAAATGAGGTGAGTAGTCACTATGACGGGTTGCAGCTTCAGAGTAACGGTCCAGGCACCGAAAGCGCCTTGCAGACAAACAAAGAACAAGAGAAAAGTCGCCAGCCAGGGGCTGCTTGCAAGCTGCCGGCGGCGCACCCAGGCGATAATCATCTGCACGATAATCAGTATGCCCACACTCATGGCCAGATAGCGGTGCACCATTTCTATCCAGGCTTTTTGCAAAGTCACGGGGCCAGTGGGCATGGCAATTTCTGCCGCCTTGATCGCAGCATGGGATTGCAAGGGATTGGACTGTCCATAGCAACCCGGCCAGTCCGGGCAACCCAGGCCAGAATCTGTCAGGCGGGTGAATGCACCAAACATGATAAGTTCAAAAGTCAGGGTGACGGTCACCGCAATGAGCTTGCGATATTTATTCTTTTCCCTGGACATGAACACCATCGCCGCCGGTATTACCGCGACCATCAGTGCTGTCAATGCAATCTGCAACCACATGATTATTGTTTAACCTATTGTTTAACCTATCGCTGACGCACGCAATAATTTGCTGAGGTCTTTTTTAATCTTGTTGGCATCTGCATTTTTTTGATAGCGCATCATCAGATTGCCTAGCGGATCGATCAGGTAAATATGGTCGCTGATCTGGGTGTCACTTTCAGTCGGCAACCAGGCCTTCAGGGCGGCAGCATCGACCTTCAGCATGCGGGCACCGTCATGCTGGCGTATCAGCATGGTATCGATGGGAGCATCGTCGGTGATCAGCCAGACGCGTTCTATCCTGTCCATTTCCTTGCCCTGGGCGGTACGCAACTGGCGGATGTCATACATTCTCTTCTGGCAAGCCTCAGCGCAGGCACCGCTATCTACCTGCAGCATCAGCCACTTGCCTTTATAGGCTTCCAGCCCAATCACGGGATCAGTCGCCGCAGCGCCCAGCAGATGCCCGGCCAGTTTGGGCATGGGGTAGTTGCGTGGGTCAAGAATGGTGCCGTAATTGGTGCGGCCTTCAGGTTTGATGACATAGTAGGCCAGATAGGAGAAAACCATGGGGGCAGCACAGACTGCCAGCACCATCAATAATTTCCAGCGACCACGCGACTTTTGCTTTTCAGTTTTTTCCACGACGAAATCCAGTAACAACAAAAAATAAGAAAGCCATCAGAGCCAGCGCATACCATTGAAAGGCATAGCCCCTGTGCTTGCCAGCACCTGCCGAAGGCATCGGCCATTCACGCGAGAGGCCATCGTTTTCCAAGGAAGTTTGTTCCAGCACAAAGGGATAAAAATCCCAGCGCGTCTGTTTTGCCAATGCTTCCACATCGATATTTTGCAAGAGGCTGCCCGGTTTGACCACTTCGGCCTGGCCGAGTTGCATTACCCGCTCCAGCCTGTCCCTGAGCATGCCTTCCAGCACGACCTGGCCACCTGCGGCAGGAATATCCGGCATATGCATACGGTCACGTGCATCGCGCGGGTGCCAGCCACGGGCGATCAAGACATATTTGCTGCTATCGGCCAGCTTGAAAGGCATCAACACATACAAACCAGCTTTTCCCTGCAGTGGGCGGTTATCTAAATACAAGGGCCATTCGCGTATGAATTGTCCACTGACTTGCAGCTTGCGAAACGCCTGCAACTGTCCGGGCGGCGTTTGCGCATTCAGCATCAGTGCAGGCAAATGCTGGCGCTCGGCCATTTGCGCTGCCAGCGTTTCTTTTTCTTCTGCCCTGCGCGTCTGCCATTGCGCCAAAGCGATGCCCAGGCTGGCCAGCAGCAGGCAGGCAATAAACGGGATCAGGCGGAAACGGAAGGAAATAGGCATTCAGGTATTAAGGCATTACAATGCAAGAGTCGATCAATCAAAAGCACCAACAATAACCGAGTATGAAAATTCTTGTCGCCATCGCTTTTTTCCTTATCCTGTTCAGCCTGGGGTCTGCCCTGGTTTATCTGATGAAGGACAAGGGGAAAAGCAATCGCACGGTCAAGGCACTGGCATTTCGGGTAGGTTTTTCTATCACGCTGTTTTTGCTGATCCTGCTGGCCAATCATTTTGGCCTGATACAACCTACCGGTATCAGGTAAATCCAGCCAGAATTTTAGTGACGGACTGGTTTCAGTACCGTCAGCTATTCAGACAATTCCATATATGTAAAAAAGCCGCACTAACTGTGCGGCTTTTTTTACGCTATTTTTTGCTGCTAAAGCTTGCTTACAGCCAGTAAACAACAACGTACAGACCCAGCCAGACCACATCAACAAAGTGCCAGTACCAGGCAGCACCTTCAAAGGCGAAGTGGTGCTCAGGTGTGAAATGGCCTTTCATGACACGATACAAGACCACCGACAACATGATCGCACCCATGGTCACATGGAAACCGTGGAAACCGGTCAGCATGAAGAAAGTGGAACCATAGATACCGGAAGTCAGTTTCAGGTTCAGTTCGCTATACGCATGCATGTACTCGTAAGCCTGGAAGCCCATGAACACAGCACCCAGCAAGACTGTGGCAAACAACCAGATGGCTGTCTTGGCGCGATGCCCTTCACGCAAGGCATGGTGAGCAATCGTCAATGTCACGCCGGAAGTCAGCAACAAGGCTGTATTGATCGTAGGGATAGGGAAAGGACCCATGGTCTTGAAGGCTTCAACTGTGCCAGCCGGGCCTACATTACCCCAGTTCGCAGCAAAATCAGGCCACAGGACTTTGTGATCAAAATCAGCAAGCCATGGCATTGAGATAGTACGTGCATAGAACAATGCGCCAAAGAAGGCTGCAAAGAACATCACTTCAGAGAAGATGAACCAGCTCATGCTCCAGCGGAAGGAGACATCGATACGGGCGCTGTATTTACCACCCTCAGATTCAGCAATCGCATCACCAAACCATTTATACAAGACCACCAGTGTCAGGATAATACCGGCAAAGTTCAGGTAAGAACCCCAGGCCAGACCATTAACCCAGGCAGAAGCACCTATCATGGTCAGCAATAAGGTGGTGCCACCCAGTACTGGCCATTTGGATGGGCCAGGCACAAAATAGTATGGCGCATTAGCGTGTTGAGAACTCATTTCCATCTCCCGATGCAATTTAATGTACTACTTGAATTGTTATTTTGCGACTACATGTCTGACTATCATGATCAGCACTGAAATAAAGATCAGCGCACCTATGATGCCGGCAATAATCACGTGAACAGGATTCAACTGCGCTGCATCCTGCTCATAATCAGTTTTCTTGCGTATTCCCAAAAACGACCAGAATACGGCTTTCATCGTTGCCAAAAACGAAGCCTTGCGCTTGCTTGCGTCTTTTAAATCTGTCATGACTTGCCCTGTCCCTCGCCAGATGCAGCAGATGTAGCAGTTGCGGCCTGTGGCTTGACGCCTACTTCAAAGAAAGTATAAGACAAGGTAATCGTCTTCACATCTTTAGGCAAGGCCGGGTCCAGATAAAACACTACCGGCATTTGCCTTGCTTCATTTGGCCCCAGAGTCTGCTGCTTGAAACAAAAGCATTCCATCTTTTTGAAGTAATTGCCAGCCTGTTGTGGTGCGTAGCTTGGTATCGCCTGCGCATCCATTTTGTAAGACTGCTTGTTGACTACTTCATAAACGATTTGTGTCATTTCACCGGGGTGCACTTTCATGCTCGCCACGGTAGGACGAAAACGCCACGGGCCTTGCGTATTTGCATCAAACTCCACCGTCACTTCACGGCTTCTGTCGATCTGGGAATTGGATATTTCTTTGACCGAGATATCCTTGGGCGTCAGAATATTTACACCCGTCAATTCACAAATCTGTTTGTAGATGGGTACCAAAGCATAACCAAATCCAAACATCATCAAGGCAATTACCAGCAACTTGCTGAGCATTTTCGCATTCAGCTTGTTCTTGCCAGCAACACCGGATTCTTCTTGCGACATGAAGCTATCCTATCAGCGTAACCAGGTTTGCTTGATGAAGACACCGGCAAAGAACACCAGCGCCACAGAAAACAAAATGATGGCAGTTCGCAAGTTATTCGGTTTTTTTCGATTACTCATTTTTTGTCTTGCTCCGGCAGAACCGGAGCAAGCCTCAGCCGCATTACATTATTTGAATTCTGGTGGTTCTTCAAAAGTATGGAAAGGCGCAGGGCTAGGCACTGTCCATTCCAGGCCTTCAGCACCATCCCATGGTTTCGCTGCTGCTGGAATGCCGCCTTTGATGGACGGGATCACAACTGCCAGGATGAAATATACCTGCATCAAACCGAAACCAAACGCACCGATAGTGGCAACCTGATTGAAATCAGTAAATTGCGCAGGGTAGTCGGCATAACGACGTGGCATACCGGCCAGACCCAGGAAGTGCATAGGGAAGAAGGTCACGTTGAACAAAATCAGCGAACCCCAGAAGTGGATTTTGCCGCGTGTTTCGTTGTACATGAAACCTGTCCATTTTGGACCCCAGTAGTAGTAACCGGCGAACAAGGCAAACAGGGAACCAGCCACCAACACATAGTGGAAGTGGGCAACCACGTAGTAAGTATCTTGCAACTGGATATCAATCGGTGTCACCGCCAGGATCAGGCCAGTAAAGCCACCCATGGTGAACACGAAGATGAAGCCGACGGCAAACAACATAGGCGTCTCGAAAGTCATCGAGCCTTTCCACATCGTCGCAACCCAGTTAAACACTTTCACGCCGGTAGGTACCGAGATCAACATGGTGGCATACATGAAGAACAACTGTGCCGTCACTGGCATACCGGTTGTAAACATGTGATGCGCCCAGACGATGAAGGACAGGATCGCGATGGATGCTGTTGCATACACCATCGATGCATAACCAAACAAAGGCTTGCGGGCAAATGCAGGAACGATCTGGGAAACGATACCGAAGGCTGGCAAAATCATGATGTACACCTCTGGATGTCCGAAGAACCAGAAAATGTGTTGGTACATGACAGGGTCGCCGCCGCCAGCTGCATTAAAGAAGGATGTACCAAAATGACGGTCAGTCAGTGTCATCGTGATCGCACCGGCCAGAACTGGCATAACAGCGATCAGCAGGTAAGCAGTAATCAACCATGTCCAGCAAAACATCGGCATCTTCATCAATGTCATGCCAGGAGCGCGCATGT
The DNA here is from genome assembly GCF_049339405.1 of Undibacterium sp. Tian12W. Taxonomy (NCBI): domain Bacteria; kingdom Pseudomonadati; phylum Pseudomonadota; class Betaproteobacteria; order Burkholderiales; family Oxalobacteraceae; genus Undibacterium; species Undibacterium sp. Tian12W. Next base: position 156,775 of record NZ_JBMPPK010000004.1, on the reverse strand, counting down.
TCAGGATGGTGGTGATGATGTTGATGGAACCCATGATGGAAGACGCACCCATGATGTGGACAGCGAAAATCGCCATGTCCATGCCTGGGCCCATTTGTGTGGACAATGGTGCATACAGTGTCCAGCCAGCAGCAGTTGCGCCACCAGGTGCCAGGAAGGAACCCATCAGCAACAAGGCTGCAGGAGGCATGAGCCAGAACGAGAAGTTGTTCATACGGGCAAATGCCATATCGGACGCGCCGATTTGCAGAGGGATCATCCAGTTAGCGAAACCAACGAAAGCTGGCATGATCGCGCCGAAAACCATGACCAGACCATGCATGGTGGTCAACTGGTTAAAGAATTCCGGTTGCATGAGTTGCAGGCCAGGCTGGAATAATTCACTGCGGATACCGAGGGCCATGACGCCACCGGCCAGCAACATCGTGAAAGCGAACCACAGATACAGGCTACCGATATCTTTATGGTTGGTTGCAAACAACCAGCGCTGCCAACCATGAGGATGGTCATGCGCGTGGTCGTGAGAGTGATCGTGAGCGTGATCAGCTGTAGTAGTGCTCATCTTTTCTCCTGTTCTTCCTGTTATTACTTACGCGCAGCCAAAACTTCAGCTGGTTGGACGATGTTTTCAGCAGCCTTGTTAGACCAGTTATTGCGTGTGTAAGTGATTACCGCAGCAATTTCTGTATCAGACAAAGTAGCCTTCCAGGCTGGCATGCCACCCTTACCATTCAGCAAAATACCGATTTGAGCTGCTTTAGGACCAGTCACGACAGCGGAACCATCCAGTGCAGGGAAAGCACCTGGTACACCCTTGCCGGTAGCCTGATGGCAAGCCACACAGTTTGCTGCATAGACTTTTTCGCCACGTTGTTTCAGCTCATCCACAGTCCAGACCTTGCTTGGGTCGTCTGCCTTGGCAGCCATTTCTTTTTTCTTGGTATCTACCCATTTTTTGTAGTCATCGTCAGAAACGACATTGACAACGATAGGCATGAAAGCATGTTCTTTACCGCACAGCTCTACGCACTGACCACGGTAAGTACCGATTTTTTCAGCCTTGAACCAGGTATCACGGACAAAACCAGGAATCGCATCCTGTTTCACGCCAAAGGCAGGAATAGTCCAGGCATGGATAACGTCATTTGCAGTGGTAATAATGCGGACTTTTTTGTTGACCGGAACCACGACTTCATTATCGACTTCGATGAGGTAATTGTCGCCGCGTTTTTCTGTTGGTTCTACGCCAGGCGCACCAACCTGGGTACGGGGAGTAGCCAGTGTCGAGAGGAAGGAAATGCCTTCGCCTTCACCCTTCAGGTAGTCATAGCCCCATTTCCATTGCATTCCAGTAGCTTTAATGGTGATGTCGGCGTTCGAGGTGTCTTTCATTGCAACAACAGTTTTTGTTGCTGGCAAAGCCATGCCGATAACGATAATGAAAGGCACGATAGTCCACAGTATTTCTACTGTTGTACTTTCATGGAAAGTGGCAGGTTTATGGCCAACAGACTTGCGGTGCATTACGATGGAGTAAAACATCACCCCGAAAACCGCCACAAAAATGGCCAGGCAGATATACAGCATCAGGTTATGGATGTCGTAAATATCTTGGGCAATTCTTGTAACTGGTTGCTGCAGGTTTAACTGCTTGACTGCCGGACCGCCCTTCATATCCACTACTGGACCATTGACCACCGCCCACGTTGGCAGACTAGCAGCCAAGAGCGAGGCACCCAGCATGAACGACTTTAATCGCTTAGCATGTTTCATGAATTTCCCCAAAACCCGATTAGAATTCTTTTAACAGAGCGCCAGGGACACAAATTCAAAATATTTTCAAATGCGTACCGGCAACTTCCACAACTGCGAGAGTATAAGGCGTAAAGCAGGGTGATATCAAGCAGAATACATGAGCGCCATCTATGATTTCGCTCAAATGTAACAACGATTTATCAAGAAATTTTACAGTTTTTCTTGATTTATTGATCTGGATTAAGTTGGTTTTTTAGGCAAGTCAAAACGGACTATGGATTCACCGGCAGCAGTTTTGCGGTTCACCGGACGGAAAGCATGGCCGTATACCACTTCCAGCGTCAGGGCTATGCGTCCATCGGCATCTTTGCGCTTGTCCAGCGCCGCCAGCAAGCGCGCATGGGCTTTGCGGCCCAGCAAGGCTTGCCTGCGCGTCATCAACGGGTTGCCACCAAGCGCACGCACATCCTCCAATAATTTATTGGCACTGCCATAGGTCAGCGTGATTTTTTCCATATCCATGACTGGCGTGGAAAACCCCGCATTTACCAGCATATCGCCAAAATCATGCATGTCAACAAAGGGGAGTACGTGTGGCAAATCGTCCACTTCGGCAAAGGCCTGGCGCAATTCCATCAGGGTATCCGGGCCAAAGCAGGAAAACATCAGCAAGCCATCCGTGCGCAAGACCCTGCGCCATTCGGCGAACACCAAGTCAGGCTGGGGATGCCAGTGCAACGCCAGATTCGACCAGATCAGATCCACGCTGGTATTTGCCATAGGCAGGCGGGCAAAGTCTGCGCACAGCAAATACTGACTGGCCTCCTGGCGCAAAGCCGCAGGCGTCCATTTTGATAACAGACGTCCGACAGCGCTCTTGGCTGCCAGATGCTTGTCCCTGCCGGCCTCCAGCATGGACAAAGATGCATCAACACCATACGCCAGGGCCGCAGGATAGTTTTTTTGTAATTCAGCGATATCATCTGACTCGCCACAACCGGCATCCAGCAAGGCTGCGGGCTGGATTTTGACCAGCTCCAGTTTTTCACGCATGCGCGTGGCTATTTCGCGACGCAAAAAGTCGGAAGGGCGGATTTTTGTCGCATCGGCAAACAGGCGGCGCACCAGTTGCAGATTGATAGGAGCACTCAACATAGGCAAAATGATAATGAATTACGTTTTTCTTCAAGCTGGCAGTTTACACGCTTGTATACTGATGTGCCCATGATCACTGACAAACTCAAAAGAAGCTGGCAAATGAGCTGGAAACTGAGGTGGCAAACTACCTGGAAAAAAGGCATCGCTGCCCTGATACCAAATTCCTGCGCCTTGTGCCACCTGGACAGCAGCGATGTGGTTTGCCGCGCATGCCATGCGCGCTATTTCCAGACCGGGCAGACCAGGTGCCTGCAATGTGCCCTGCCCCTGCCGCCCGCCAGTGCCAGTCCACGCTGTGGAGATTGTCTCAGCAATCCACCGGCTTTTGACAGGACATTAAGTGTCTGCGATTATGCCGCCCCTCAGGATCAGCTGGTACTGTCTTTGAAGTTCGCCCATCAACTGGCGCTGGCGCCCTGGTTCGCCCGCATGCTCAGGGATAGCATCATGCAACAGCAAGGCCATGAATTGCCGGATCTGCTGTGTGCCGTGCCGCTGGGTAAAGACAGGCTGGCGGAGCGCGGCTTCAACCAGGCCTGGGAAATTACCCGGCCGCTGGCGAAGCATCTGGGCATAGCGGCCAAAATGCATCTCCTGCAACGCAGCAGGAACACTGCGATGCAAAGCAGCTTGCCAAATGCTGCCAGGGCACGCAATGTCAAAAATGCCTTCTGTGTCGATGAAAGCCAGCAAGAAAGTTTGCGCGGCGCGCATGTGGGTATCGTTGATGATGTCATGACTACTGGCATGACCCTGCATGAAATCGCTACAATGCTGAAACGTTACGGTGCCGCCAAAGTGACAGCTTATGTTTTTGCCCGCACCCTTCCCCATATTCACTAAGGAATCACCTTGTTTCACGTCGTCCTGGTCGAACCAGAAATACCGCCAAATACTGGCAACATCATCCGCCTGTGCGCTAACACAGGCGTACAACTGCATTTGATAGAGCCACTGGGCTTCCCCCTGGACGATAGCAAGATGAAACGCGCCGGTCTTGATTATCATGATTATGCGACCATGAAAGTGCATAAGAACTGGGCAGCGTTTTGTGCCAGCGAGCAGCCCGACAGCAGCCGTATGTTTGCCATGACCACCCACGGCTCTACAGCTTTCGCCAATCTGGCCTTCCAGCCCGGTGACTATTTTGTATTTGGTGCAGAAACCCGTGGCCTGGCACCTGAATTGCGCGAGTCCTTTCCGGCCAGCCAGCGCATACGTCTGCCTATGCGACCAGATAACCGCAGCCTGAATTTATCCAACACGGTAGCAGTGGTGGTATATGAGGCCTGGCGTCAAAATGGTTTTGCAGGCGGCAGTTGATACTAGACCAGCACTATTATTGCTGCTTTACTACTCCATTAATGCTGCGTTATTGCCACATTATTGCCGCAGGTCAATTATCCAAATTACCACACTCATTTTGAAATTTACTGCATTTTCCATGGAATCCTTTAGCATGCTTACAGGAAAGCAGATTCCAGACAATGATAATTGGGCGCCCCAACCAGGGCATGGACCCAAGGCCAGGACAAGATCGTGCAAAATTCGGGAATTGAGCAATTTGAAGACAATCTTCAGCAACTGCGGCATTTGATTGATGCCCTGCCCGTCTGCATTTCTTATGTCGATGCCAATTACCATTATCAATTCATCAACCAGGTGTATATAGACTGGTTTGGCATACCCCGCTCTGCGGTCATTAACAAGCACATGGCAGAGGTCATAGGGGAAGAAGCTTTTCAACATGTACTCCCTCAGGTAAAGCTTGCGCTGTCAGGAGAAAGCGTCGCCTACGAAACCACCGTGCCCTATCTGCACGGTGGTGCCCGCAATATCTCAGCCCAAGTCTTTCCTGTATTTGACCATGATGGTAGGGTCAAGGGCTGCTATGCCATGATTATTGATATCAGCCAGCGCAAGCAAAGCGAAGAGCAATTGCACCTGCACGAAGAGCGCTGGCAACTGGCGCTGGAAGGTTCGGGTGATGGTGTCTGGGACTGGTATCCGCAAACCGGTATAGAGATATTGTCGGACCGTCTGCGTGAAATCTATGGCTATGAAAAAGATGAAATAGAAGATTTGTCTGAAGAACTGGACAGACGCACTCATCCTGACGACCTGAAACAAATGTACCTGGACAGGCAGGCTCACTTTGATGGCAAGACAGCGATTTATATCAATGAGCATCGCGTGCAATGCAAGGATGGCCGCTGGAAATGGATACTGACGCGCGGCACCGTCATACAGCGTGACAGCCAGGGCAGACCGACACGTATGGTCGGTACTCATACCGACATTTCTGAAAGAAAGCAGGCCGAAGTCGCGTTACGGGAAAGCGAGGAACGCCTGCGTATGGCTTTATCGGCCACGCATCAGGGTTTATATGATTTAAATGTACAAACCGGGGACGCCATCGTCAGCCCGGAATATGCCTTGATGCTGGGCCATGCACATGAGGGTTTCCAGGAAAATAAAAAGAACTGGGCCGCCCGCGTGCATCCCGAAGACTTCCCCCTCGCAGCGCGTGCTTTCAGGGAACATCTGGAAGGCAAGAGCGATGAATATCGCGTCGAATTCCGACAAAAGAAAGCCAGCGGCGAATGGGCATGGATATTGTCCGTCGGTGCCGTCGTGGAATGGAACAGGGATGGCCGGGCACAGCGCATGCTGGGCACGGTGCTTGATATCACCGAAAAGAAAAAAACCGAGGCCCTGATCTGGCAGCAGGCAAATATCGATACGCTGACTGGCCTGCCGAACCGGCGCATGTTTTATGACAGGCTGGACCACGACATCAAGCTCAGCAAGCGCCATGAACTGCCGCTGGCCGTGCTGTTCATTGACCTGGATTTTTTCAAGGAGGTCAACGATACCTTGGGCCATGCGACAGGTGACGCCCTGCTGATAGAAGCGGCTCACCGCCTGCGCCATTGCGTCAGGGAGAGTGATACCGTGGCCCGCCTCGGTGGTGATGAATTCACCGTTTCACTACCGGAGATGCATGAGCAAAACCGCGCCGAGACAATAGCGCAAAACATCATACGCAGCATGTCCACCCCCTTCCAGCTGGCGGGTGAAGAAATCTATTTGTCTGCCAGCGTGGGCATCACCATTTACCCGCGCGATGCCGACAATCTGGATGACCTCATCAAGCATGCTGATCAGGCCATGTATGCTGCCAAGGCCCAGGGCCGCAATCGCTTCAGCTATTTCACACCCGGCCTGCAGACTGCGGCGCTGGCACGTTTGCGCATGACCAATGATTTGCGTGCCGCGATTGCCGATGGCAGCCTGCGTGTTTATTTCCAGCCCATCGTCGATATCCATAGCGGGAAAATACAAAAGGCTGAAGCCCTGGTGCGCTGGCCGCATGCACAGCAAGGCTTCATCAGCCCTATGGAATTCATTCCCATCGCAGAAACCAGCGGCCTGATCATTGCTATCGGTGACCTGGTATTCCGCGAGGCGCTGCGCTGGGTCAAGAAGTGGCGCGAGCTGTATCACCCCGACTTCCAGATCAGCATCAACCAATCGCCGATGGAATTCCAGGGTGACCAGGAACGCTATATCAACTGGATACATGAGCTGGCGCTACAAAACCTGCCTGGTCAGGCAATCAGCGTAGAAATTACCGAAGGCTTATTGCTCGATGCCAGTCAGAAAATCACCAGCAAACTCTTGCAGTTCCGCGATGCCGGGATACAGGTCGCGCTGGATGATTTTGGTACCGGCTACTCTTCACTGTCCTACTTGAAAAAATTCGATATCGACTACCTCAAGATAGACCAGTCCTTCATCCGTAACCTGGCAACAGATGCCAGTGATATTGCCTTGTCTGAAGCCATCATCATGATGGCGCACAAGCTGGACTTGAAGGTCATCGCCGAAGGGGTGGAGACGCAACAGCAGCATGACTTGCTGAAACAGGCAGGCTGCGATTTTGCGCAAGGCTATCTGTTCTCGAAACCCGTACCGCCAGAAGAATTTGAGCTTTTGCTCCAGCAACAAAAAACTTAAGCGCCCGAGCGCACTTTGGCCAGCAATTTACTGGTCGAACGGTCATGCTCAAAATCGATGGCTGCCACTGTACCACCATAGGCCAGCACAGCCTGACCTTCAGGTATGGCTGTCATATCATAATCGCCACCTTTGACATACACATCAGGATGCGCTGCCAGCACTGCCTGCAATGCGGTATCTTCATCAAATTCCACCACCAGGCTGACAGACTCCAGCGCTGCCAGCACCGCCATGCGGTCTGCACAGGTATTGACGGGCCGGTCATCGCCCTTACCCAGTCGCTTGACCGAGGCATCGGTATTCACCGCCACCACCAGCGAAGCACCAAATTCGCGTGCATCAGCGAGATAGCTGACGTGACCGCGGTGCAGGATATCGAATACGCCGTTGGTCATGACCACGGGTTTGGGTAGCTCGCGTACACGTTCCGCCAATTGCTCGCGGGTAGTGAGTTTTTTTTCGAATTCTGGCATGGAAATAGTTCAGTATTTTTTTGAAAAACCACTCACCACAGAGGCACGGGGAAAATCGTAATTTATTGTAGGTTGGGCTACGTTTCATCAGCCCAACACTCGGCGTATAAATAACGTATTCGTTTATCAAAGGCACAGTGTTGGGCTGGTAAATCGTAGCCCAACCTACGGAAAACCACGCGATTTTCCTCTATGCCCCTTTGCGTCCCTGTATTGAACGGTCTTGAATTTATAAACAAAAACGCCGCTAATGATTAGCGGCGATTGTACCTGCTCAAACCAGGTTTATGCAGCACTAGGCATGCTGCCAGGCAAAATAACCAGTCTTTGCGCAACTTCCTTGCGATAGCGGTTCAAGTCTTGCACAGTCTCAAAAGTACGCTCGAACAGCAGCGACATATTGTGCAAAATGCGGTCGACGACTTTCTTTTCCCACACGCCATCAAACTTGATCTGGCCGTCGAGCCAGCGTTCCAGCCAGTCAGGGTCAGGCAGGCGTGATTGTATGGTGTCGTTAGGGAACAATGCCTGGTTGACATGCAGGTTGGTCGGGTGCAAAGGTTTTTCTGTGCGCCTGGCTGACGCCATCAGGACACCAATTTTTGAAAACGCAGCGCGTGCCACATCGCCGACTTCAGCCAGGGATTTTTTCATGTAGCGCAGATAAGCACCGCCGTGGCGTGCTTCATCCTGGCTGATGATTTTGTAGATATGCTTGATGACAGGTTCGGTATGCCAGTCAGATGCACAGCGATACCAGTGGTTCAGGCGTATTTCACCGCAAAAGTGCAGCATCAGGGTTTCCAGCGGTGGTGCTGGGTCAAACTCGAAGCGTACATTGTCGAGTTCTTTTTCAGTCGGCACCAGTTCAGGATGGAAGCGGCGCAGGTATTCCATCAAGACCAGGGAATGTTTTTGTTCTTCAAAAAACCAGATGGACATAAAGGCGCAAAAATCACTGTCGCCACGGTTATCACGCAAGAACATTTCTGTCGCTGGCAGCGCAGACCATTCAGTGATGGCATTCATCTTGATGGTTTGCGCCTGCTCAGGCGTCAGTTTGCTGGCATCATATTTATCCCAGGGGATGTCTGACTCCATATTCCAGCGCACTTGCTCCAAAGACTTAAACAATTCAGGGTAAAGCATGGTCAACCTCTGATAAAAATTGCGGAAATTAGAATAATTTGCCTAATTTTACCAGAGAGATGTGACGCCTTCACGACAGCGCCTGAATTGCTTAAAATTTAGGCGGGGATGCAACATCTTGTATAGTTTGATTAACTTATTTCGTTTTCGCTGACTGCCTGCCTTACCTCATCCCTGTCCAGATTAGGTGCAAACTGTTGTATGAATTCATAGGTATAAGCACGCAGGTAAGCACCACGGCGTACCGCCAGACGTGTGACATTCGATGCAAACAAGTGGCTGGCCGAAATTGTCCTCAAACCATGTGCACGTTGCACTTCTATCGCCATCGATGCTACCAGACCCACACCCAGACCCAGTGCCACATATTGCTGGATAACGTCAGAATCCATGGCGGTCAGAACAATGTCAGTACGCAAACCTGCCAGACGGAAAGCATCGTCGATATGACCACGGCCAGTGAAACCGACGTCATAGGTGATCAGTGGATAATTCGCCAGATCTTCCAGCGTCAGTTCACCCTTCTCCAGCAAAGCATGGCCTTCCGGTACGACGACAACGTGATTCCATTCATAGCAGGCAAAAGAAGCCAGGTCCTTGAATTGAGACAGGCCTTCTGTCGCGATACCAATGTCAGCCTTGCCAGACAATACCCATTCAGCAATATGTTCTGGTGAACTTTGTTGCAAGGCGATGCGCACGTCCGGGAAAGCCTGGCGGAAGCCTTGTACTACCTTGGGCAACACATAACGTGCCTGGGTATGGGTAGTGGCTATCGTCAGCGTGCCCTTGGACTGGTCAGAATAGTCCTCGCCAGCCTGGCGCAGGTTTTCTGCTTCCAGCAGCAATCTTTCTATGATGGGCAATATGTCCTTGCCCGGCTCTGTCAGGCCAGTCAGGCGCTTGCCATTGCGTTCGAAAATATCGACGCCGAGTTCTTCTTCCAGTTCACGGATCTGGCGGCTGACGCCGGGCTGGGAAGTGAACAGCACATTTGCCACTTCAGTCAGGTTGTAACCGCGGCGTGAAGCTTCACGGATGGAGCGTAATTGTTGGAAATTCATAAGGCGCCTTATTTTTATTTATTATTTCGTATCTACTATTTATTGGGTATCGACAAAGACATGCAGGCGTTTAGGGCGCACTACCAGAGCTTCACCGACTTTGAGTTTCAGTTGTTCATAGCGTTCTGTAGAAATCATGGCTTCGACCAGTTCGCCGTTGTCATCTCTTTCCAGTTCCAGCTGGGCCAGCGGGCCTATACTGTGGACGCGGCGCAGTTGCACATTGAGACCTGCTGCACCGGGCGAATAACGGTCTATTTCAAGTTCATGCGGGCGCACATAACCGGTACCAAAAGCGTCACGGGTTTCGGCATGGCCAGGGGCTTCAAAAGGCACACCACCGGCATCAAGTATGCCTTCATGGATACGGCCACGGAACAAGTTCACATTACCGAGGAAGCCATATACAAAAGGCGTAGCCGGATGGTGATATACCTCAGCCGGTGCACCAACCTGCTCGACCTTGCCATGGTTCATCAGAACAATCTTGTCAGCCACTTCCAGCGCTTCTTCCTGGTCATGCGTGACGAAAATACTGGTGACATGCAATTCATCATGCAGGCGACGCAACCAGCGGCGCAATTCCTTGCGCACCTTGGCATCCAGCGCACCGAAAGGCTCGTCCAGCAAAAGCACGCGCGGTTCTACTGCCAATGCACGTGCCAGCGCAATGCGCTGACGCTGGCCACCTGACAATTGCGGTGGATAACGGTCGGCCAGCCAATCGAGTTGCACTAACTCAAGCAGCTTGGTAACTTTTTCCTTGATCTCGCTTTCTGAAGGACGCAGATGACGCGGTTTGACACGCAAGCCAAAAGCGATGTTTTCAAAAATCGTCATATGTTTGAACAAGGCATAGTGCTGGAATACAAAGCCAACCTGGCGTTCACGCACATGCTGCGCAGAGGCATCTTGCCCGTCGAGCAAAACCTGACCACTGTCAGCATATTCCAGACCGGCGATGATGCGCAGTAGTGTGGTCTTGCCGCAGCCTGATGGCCCCAGCAAGGCGGTCAGTTCACCATTCGGAAAATCCAGCGAGACATTGTCCAGTGCGGTAAAACTACCAAAGCGTTTTTGTAATTGATTAACAGCGATACTCACGGTGAACCCCTTCTCTCTTTATTCTTGTGGCAACTGGCGGTTTTCATTGGTACGCCATTCGACTAATGTTTTCAGCGCGAGTGTCAGCAAAGCCAGCAAGGTCAGCAGTGACGCGACAGCAAAGGCGGCGGTGAAGTTATACTCGTTATATAAAATCTCGACTTGCAGCGGCATGGTATTGGTCTCGCCACGGATATGGCCAGACACTACCGATACCGCACCAAATTCACCCATGGCACGCGCATTACACAGGATCACGCCATACAGCAAACCCCATTTGATATTCGGCAAGGTCACGTACCAGAAAGTCTTCCAGCCAGATGCGCCGAGTACCAGTGCAGCCTCTTCTTCTTCGCTACCCTGTGCCTGCATCAGTGGTATCAATTCACGGGCGACGAACGGAAAAGTCACGAAGATGGTTGCCAGCACAATGCCAGGTACGGCAAACAAAATCTTGATTTCATGATCACGCAGCCATTCACCAAACCAGCCCTGGGCACCAAACAGCAAGACATAGATCAGACCGGAGATCACGGGAGACACTGAAAACGGCAAATCAATCAACGTCAGCAAGACATTCTTGCCACGGAATTCAAACTTGGCGATAGTCCAGGCTGCTGCCACACCAAACACCAGGTTCAGCGGCACGGCTATGCCTGCAGCTATCAGGGTTAGTTTAATGGCCGACAAGGCATCTGCTTCTACTATCGCTGCCAGGTAAACTTCCCAACCTTTTTTCAGCGCTTCAGCAAAAACGGCTGCCAGTGGAATGAATAAAAACAGGGTCAGGAAAAGCAATGCGGTCACAGTCAAAACTATTCGTACCCACAACGGTTCCAGCGTTGCCGCAGGTGTGATCACCGGCTCATGTCTGCGGGTAGCAAGCGGAGCTTTAGTTGGTTGATTAGTTGGCGGAGTAGCAGGTGAATTAATGGCGGCTGTCGTCATGATCAATCCCTCCCTGCATTTTGGCGGCTGCGCGTCCATGCCTGCAACGCATTAATCGCCAGTAACAGAGTGAAAGACAGCAGCAGCATGACCACGGCAATCGCCGTCGCCCCAGCATAATCATATTGTTCGAGTTTGGTAATCATGAATAGCGGCGTAATTTCAGAAATCATGGGCATGTTGCCAGCGATAAAAATCACTGAGCCATATTCACCGGTGGCGCGGGCAAAGGCCAGTGCAAAGCCAGTCAGCAAGGCAGGCAAGATACTGGGCAAGATCACACGCAAAAAGGTTTGCAGGTGGCTGGCACCCAGGCTGACGGCTGCTTCTTCCAGTTCTTTTTCAGCTTCTTCCAGTACAGGCTGAACTGTGCGCACCACGAAAGGCAGGCCGATGAATGTCAGCGCAATCAAAATACCGAGAGGCGTGTAGGCAACCTTGATGCCCAACGGCGTCAGCAATTTGCCTATCCAGCCATTTGGTGCATACAGGGTTGCCAGGGTGATGCCTGCCACTGCTGTCGGCAGGGCAAATGGCAAATCCACCAATGCATCAATCAAGCGCTTGCCAGGAAATTTGTAGCGCACCAGCACCCAGGCAACGATGCCGCCAAAGAAGACATTGATCAGCGCACCTAGCAGGGACGCACCAAAAGTCAGGCGGTAAGATGCCATCACACGGTCAGAAGTGACGGTATTCCAAAAGGCTTCCCAGGTCATGGTGAAGGTTTTCAGAAACACGGCAGAAAGCGGTATCAGGACAATCAAGCCCAGATAAAACAGGGTAAAACCCAGAGAAAGCTGAAAGCCGGGCATCACCCGTCTTGCCTTTTTATTTGATCCTAAAAACTGCGCCATGCTTAGCCTTTATTACAGATATGACTATCGATGAGCAATCTTCCCAGTATTTTGTTATATAGAAAACGAATTTTTTCTTATGCTTACATACGTTTTTCGCATATAGATTAGACGCTAATGAGCAAAAATGCCAAAAAATTATTCAAAAGTCATTGGATTGACGATGAACAAGGCATTTTGCAGCTTTGCATATGCAGAACGTGCAAAAACGCAGAGACACCGCTGCAGCATCGCATCGGTGATCTCTGCATTAGTTGTAAGAAGAAAAATCTCAGGCGAGTTTGAATTCTTCTTCGTAATGGAAGCTCAGCTTGCTTTCTTCACGGCTTAATAATGCCGCTTTGGGCAAATCAAACAAAAAACCCTGTAACAGATAAGGGCTGGCAGTCTGGTTTGCCTCACGCAATGCCTGCAAGCGCTTCTGGTTTTCGATGCGGCGGAAAATAATGTGGCACTGGGCCCGGTCAGCCTGCTCCAGCAAACGCACTTGTGCCTCTGCATCATTGGCCAGACTGATATCAACCTTGATGGATGAAGGCCGTATGCGGTCCAGTAAATCAACGGCTTGCTCCAGGCTGGCCGCATGCAAGCCTATGCGGAAACCATTGCGCCGGTAATTCTCGGCAACGTGGGTCAAGACCCAGCGCTGGCTGGGTGTGATCAAAGGCAGTTGCAAGACGATATCTGGATGTGGCAATTCCAGCACATCAAGAATGCGGCGGAAAGCCATGCCATGATTACCCTCCACCGCTGCCAGCAAGCGGCTATGCACACTCAGGTATAAGTCCAGCTTGGCACTTTCTGGCTGCCGGTAAAAATTCAGGGTATGCAAGAGCCGGCACAGCCTGTCCAGCTCTACCGACTCATCATCATTGGCGGCGTTTTCCAGCAATTTCCAGATATTCAGCCCCTGGTCATCGCTGGCATAGCTGCGTGCATAGGCCTCATAAGCTACGATACGGCCATCATCACCAGCGCGTATGGCCTGGAAGGCGCTGGTCAGAGTGGAATTAAAATAACGTCCGCGCGCACGCCCTTGTTCATCCAGCCACAAATTGGTGGTGGCCAGCGTACTTTGCAGACGACTCAGGTAGTTTTGCAATGCGGGATAATGCATGCCTGCCTCAGCTTAAAATTCTATCTATAACTTGGCGATAGAAACTTCTGTCGCTTTTACCAGCGCCACGACTTCTGAACCAATGACCAGGTTCAAGTCTTTGATGGAGCGCGTAGTAATGACAGAAGTGACGATGCCTGCGGGTGTCTCGACATCGACTTCAGACACGACAGAACCTTCGATGATGGCCTTGATTTTGCCGCGAAATTGATTACGGACGTTGATAGCTTGTATGCTCATGATAACTCCTTAAATTAGTGAAACAATCAGATTGCCCATGCAACCTGACTGACAGTCCTCAACAGCGACACATCACCCAGTTCGGTGTCTGGTGCGGCTGAAGGTTTTTGTAAAACGCGCTGCAAGATACGGTCTTCCAGCTCGGCAAATTTTGGATTGCCACGCGCCCTCGGGCGGGGTAAGTCGATACGGGTATCCAGCGTGATTTGCCCATCCTCTATCAGGATCACACGGTCTGCCAGGGCGATGGCTTCCTGTACATCGTGGGTCACCAGCACAGCAGTGAAACCACGCTGCTGCCACAGGCTTTCAATCAGGTTTTGCATTTCAATGCGGGTCAGTGCATCGAGTGCGCCCAAAGGTTCATCAAGTAATAACAGGGCCGGTTCATGCACCAGTGCCCTTGCCAGCGCAACACGCTGACGCTGGCCACCGGACAATACCGATGGCCACTCGTCAGCACGCTCGGCCAGCGCGACCTTTTCCAAAGCCTGACGCGCCCTGGTCTTGTCACTACCCAGACCCAGTGCCACGTTGGCAATAACAGACTTCCACGGCAACAAGCGAGAATCCTGGAACATCACCCTGGTATCTGGTTTTTCATTTCCCTCAGCAAATTCCAGGCTGCCGCTATCGGCTTTTTCCAGGCCGGCAATCAGGCGCAGCAAGGTACTCTTGCCGCAACCGCTACGACCTATGATGGCGACAAACTCACCTGCAGCAATCTGCAGATTCAATGACTTCAATACCTGCCGTCCCTGATACGATTTTTGTATGAGGCGCAGACTGAGTGCGGTACCGCTGCTAGCTGACGTACTCCCTGCGTTCTGGGCAGTTTCAGTTTCAGTCCCTGGCGACCATTCACCTTTGGCAGTCTGCTCCCAGCCACCATCAAGTTCGTCGCGCAGGGCGATGATGTCTGGAACGGCACTGATGGAAAACTCTGAAAATTGACGCATCATGCTGCCCTCCCCTGATAGCCCGGATGCCAGCGCAGGCAATACTGTTCAAGCCCACGCGACAGCACATCGGCCAGTTTGCCCAGCAAGGCGTATAACAATATGCCGACCAGCACCACATCGGTTTGTAAAAATTCACGCGCATTCATGGTCATATAACCTATGCCCGCCTGGGCAGAAATGGTTTCTGCAACGATCAGCAAGACCCACACCAGGCCCAGTGAAAAACGCACGCCAACCAGTATTGAAGGCAGAGCACCCGGCAAGATCACATCGCGATATAAAGCCCAGCCAGACAAGCCATAGCTTTGCGCCATTTCTATCAAACCCTTATCGACGGTGCGTATGCCATGAAAAGTATTCAGATAAACCGGGAAGAACACGCCCACCGACACCAGGAACAGCTTGGCCATCTCATCGATACCAAACCATAAGATCACCAGTGGTATCAAAGCCAGCGCAGGAATATTCCTGACCATTTGCAGCGTTGTGTCTAGCAAGGTTTCTGCAAAACGAAAACTGCCTGTCAGCAAACCCAGCAACAGCCCCAGCCCACCGCCGACTGCAAAGCCGGATATCGCCCGCCACAGACTGGTCTTGGCATGTACCCAGATTTCGCCGGAAACAGCGAGAGTCCAGAATGCTTTTACTACTGCCAGCGGTTCAGGCAAGATACGGCTGGACAACCAGCCAGTCTGCGCTGCCAGTTGCCAGAACAGGATCAATGTTACTGGCACCAGCCAGGGCAAACCACGTTTCAGCAGACGAACGCTGACCTGGCGAAAGACATCTGGCTTTTTTGCGGTAAACTGTGCTGCATGGCTGGAGCCACCCTGCGCATAGGTAGCAGCAAATTCACTCACTTCAGTAATCATTGGTCCCATATTGCCTCCTAGCTTTGCGATACCTTGGGAACGATGCCATTGGCCATGACTTCACCAAACGGGCCAGTCAGGCTGGTGGAAACACCGGGCACGGTCTTGCCTATCAGCGGGAATACCAGTTCTGAAAAACGGTAAGATTCTTCCAGATGCGGGTAGCCCGAGAAAATAAAGGTGTCGATGCCAAGCGCCTGATATTCCTTGATACGTGCAGCCACGGTTTCAGGATCGCCGACCAAAGCGGTACCTGCACCACCGCGCACCAAGCCTACACCGGCCCACAGATTAGGCGACACTTCCAGCTTGTCGCGCTTACCGCCATGCAGGGCGATCATGCGTTGCTGGCCGACTGAATCCATTTTGGCAAAAGCTTTTTGTGCACGGGCGATGACTTCGTCATCGACGTAACGGATCAAGTCATCTGCAGCTTTCCAGGCTTCATCGTTAGTCTCACGCACGATCACATGCAGACGTATGCCAAAGCGCAAAGTCCTGCCATGTTTGGCTGCGCGTTCACGCATGTCGGCGATCTTGGCGGCTACTGCTGCCGGTGGCTCACCCCAGGTCAGGTAAACATCGACCTGCTCTGCTGCCAGCTCATGCGCCGGTTCAGAAGAGCCACCAAAATACAGCGGCGGATAAGGTTTTTGTATCGCCGGGTACAAGGTTTTTGCGCCCTTGACAGTAATGTGCTCGCCTTCGAAATCATAACCGGCGTCACCACCTTCTCCAGCCAGTGAAGCACGCCAGACGCGCAAGAATTCGTCAGTGATTTCGTAACGCTTTTCATGATCGGCAAATACGCCATCAGCCTCCAGCTCGCCCTGATCACCTCCGGTGACGATATTGATCAGCAAACGCCCTTTGGATAAACGGTCAAAGGTCGCGGCCATGCGTACTGCCAGACCGGGGCTGCTCAAACCAGGGCGTATCGCTACCAGAAATTTGAGTTTGCTGGTCGCACCTATAAGGCTGGAGGCCACCACCCAAGCATCTTCGCAAGAGCGGCCCGTAGGCAAGAGTACACCGTCAAAACCCTGGGTGTCGGCAGCAACCGCAATCTGTTTCAGGTAGTCATAATTGACTTCACGCGCGCCATGCGTCGTCCCCAGATAGCGACTATCACCATGGGTGGGAATAAACCAGAATATATTCAAACTCATTATTTGCTCCTGTATTTTTCTCGTGTCATAGTTAGAGGCTTTTGCAAAATTAAGCTGGCTAGGCGTCGCCGGCGCAGACAGTGCTTTAGCACGGCAAGACGGCGCAACAACGCCAGATTATTTTTGCGAGAGCCTCTCATAGTTTGGTGCCTGGTGGCAGCCAAACCGCATCACGCACATTGACTGCTTTGGGTATCAGTTTTTGTTGATAGAAATTGTCAGCCACTCTTTGCTGTTCATCGACGATGTTCTGGGTCAGATAGACGACGGGCGAACGTGGCCTGCGTTCCAGAAAACTGGCGATGGTTGGTTTATCCAGACCAGTGCTGGCAGCAATGATGGCGACAGCTTCATCGCGGTTCTTTTGCACAAAGGTATCGCTGCGCGTCAGCTCTTCAAACAGCACTTGTATGACTTTGGGATATTTGTCAGCAAAGCTGCGTGCTGACAAATAGTGAGACAGATTGTTCACCAGGCCCTTGCCAGTCACTAGGATTCTTGGCGCTGCGCTTTGCTCAATCGCGGCCCAGTACGGGTCCCAGATCGCCCAGACATCAACACTGCCACGCTCGAAAGCTGCTCTGGCATCAGCCGGTGCCAGATACACAGGCGTGATGTCTGACCATTGCAAACCAGCTTGCTGCACAGCGCGCAAGACGTGGTAATGCGCACTTGAACCTTTTTGAAAGGCGATTTTCTTGCCCTTCAGATCTGCCAGCGTGCGTATGCTTGACTCAGGTTTCACCAAAATCGCGCTGACACCTGGCTTGGCCGGTTCAGCACCGACATAGACCAGATTGCTGCCTGCTGACTGGGCAAAGATAGGTGGCGGTTCGCCCGTGGTGGCAAAGTCTATGCTGCCAACGGACAAGGCTTCCAGCATTTGCGGGCCAGCGGTAAATTCAAACCAGGTGACTTTGACACCTTTCAATTGCTGTTCCAGCGCCTGCCTGTGTTTCAGCAAGGTCAGGTTGACTGAGCTTTTTTGAAAACCTATGCGTAGTTCCTTAGGTAAGTCTTTGGGCAAGTCAGTTCCAGCTGCAAAGCTGCTCACAGGCAGTACGCTGCTCAAAGCAAATGCCAATAACAGGCGACGGATGGCAGACAATTTCATCATCAGCCTCAGGTCTTGACCGCAAATACCGCATCGCGGATATTGATGCGCTTGGGTATCAGCTTCAGGTCAGCAAAGGTATCCGCTATGCTTTGCTGTTCCTTGATGACTTGCTCAGTCAGTGGCTTGACACCAAAACCAAAGCGGGAAGTGGATAATTCCACGATGCTGGTTTCCAGCCCGGTTTGCGTGGCCAATATGCTGGCAACTTCCCTGTGGTTTTTTGCTGCCCATTCATCGACCTTGGCCAGCTCTTCAAGAACGATGCGCAAGACTTCAGGGCTTTTTTGTGCATAGGGCCGCGCAGCCAGATAAAACTGGTGATTGCTGACCGCACCTTTGCCATCGACCAGTATTCTTGCCCCCAGTTGTTTTTCAGCCGCCGCCAGGAAAGGGTCCCAGATCGCCCAGGCATCAACACTGCCACGCTCAAATGCTGCGCGTGCATCGGCGGGTTGCAGGAAGATAACTTCAACATCTTTGTAATTCAGGCCTGCTTTTTCAAGCACCTTGACCAGCAGGTAATGCACATTGGAACCCTTGTTCAAGACTATTTTTTTACCCTTGAGGTCTGCTGCTGATTTCAAAGGAGAATTTTTGGGCACAATGACAGCTTCACCACCCGGTGCTGGCGGCTCATTGCCGACATACAGCAAATCTGCGCCGGCTGCCTGGGCAAAAATCGGTGGTGCTTCACCTGTAGTACCAAAATCGATACTGCCTACATTCAAACCTTCCAGCAATTGCGGGCCAGCGGGAAACTCTGTCCATTTGACATCGACACCCTGCGCCGCCAGACGTTTATCCAGCGCCCCTGTCCCCTTGAGCACCGTCAGTGTTCCATACTTCTGATACCCTATGCGCAGACTGGTCTTTGCCTTGTCCTGGGCAAAGGCTTTGGGCAAAACCACGCTCAAAGCGGCCGCGGTCAAGGCCGACAGACGGCTCAGGGTAAGACGTTTTTCCTTGCTGGTAATTTGAATTTTGCGGCTCATGTTCTGCTTTCATATTTTGGACAAGACTTCCCCCTGCCGGGGTGCCAGCATGAAAGAAAGGTTTCTAGTAAATGATGTTAGAGCGGGTACTTGCTCAGTACTGTAGCAATGCGGCTATGTTTTGCCAGGGTCAACAAGGTAAAACCAGTTCTGCTTCTGTTCTTACTGATGGTCGCAAAATACTCAGGCTATCAAGCAGGAGCTGCACACCATCTTCTACCCTTTGCTGTATCGCCGTATCCAGCTGCAGGCCATGCAGCTCTGACCAGGTCACTTGTGCATCTGTCGCATAAATACTGGGCAGGACATGCCGGGCCGACAGCGACGCAAGTACCGGGCGCAAGCCATAATCAAGCGCCAGCATATGTGACTGGCTGCCGCCCGTCGCGAGAGGTAATACCAGCTTACCGGCGAGACCATCCTGCGGCAGGATATCCAGGAAACTTTTCAGCAAACCACTGTAAGCCGCTTTGTAGATAGGTGTAGCGATGACTATCGCATCTGCTTTTGCCAGCAGGCTTTTGGCTGCCGACAATTCAGGATCAGAAAAGTCGGCATGCATCAAAGCCTGGGCAGGCAAGTCCCTGACATGCAGACTGCTGGTACGCTGCCCCAGTTCATTGAGCTTGATACCCACGTGATTCAGCAGTCTGGCTGAACGTGAGGGGGAAGACGGACTTCCCGATAGCAGTAAGATGCGCATGTTCTTGCCTCCGGTTTTTACTAAAGCTTATTTTTTGCCTGGCTGATAGATCTGGTCAAAGATACCGCCGTCAGCAAAATGCTCTTTTTGCGCCTTGGTCCAGCCACCAAAAGTATCATCTATCGTAAACAGTTTCACTTTAGGGAATTGCGCTGCATATTTTTTCGAGGCTTTTTCTGTGGTCGGACGATAGTAGTGCTTGGCTATCGTGTCCTGGCCTTCATCGGTGTACAGATAGTTCAGATAGGCTTCTGCCACTTTACGGGTGCCACGGCGGTCAGCTACTTTATCAACGACGGCAACCGAAGGCTCGGCCAGGATACTGGTCGATGGGGCGACGATTTCCACCTTGTCAGGGCCCAGTTCCTTGATCGCCAGCAGGGCTTCGTTTTCCCACGCCAGCAAGACATCGCCTATGCCACGTTCAACAAAAGTCGTGGTGGCGCCGCGCGCACCAGAATCCAGCACCGGCACGTTTTTATACAGCTTGGACAAAAACTCTTTTGCCGTCGCCTCGCTGCCACCTGGCAGTTTCAGCGCATAACCCCAGGCTGCCAGATGGTTCCAGCGTGCACCGCCTGAAGTTTTTGGGTTAGGTGTGATCACTGAGACGCCAGGCTTGACGATGTCAGCCCAGTCCTTGATACCTTTTGGATTACCCTTGCGTACCAGGAAAACGATAGTAGAAGAATAAGGCGAAGCATTGTGCGGCAAACGCTTTTGCCAGGCTTTGTCGAGCAAGCCTTTTTCAGCCAGCGCATCAGTGTCATAAGCCAGTGCCAGCGTGACCACGTCAGCATCGAGGCCATCGATCACGGCACGTGCCTGCTTGCCAGAGCCGCCATGGGATTGTTTGATGGTGACATTGTCACCGGTTTTGGCTTTCCATTGCTTGGCAAAAGCCTGATTCACATCCTGATACAGTTCACGGGTAGGGTCATAGGAAACATTGAGCAGGTTGATGTCTGCCGCTACTGCGCCAAATGATGCAAAACTTGCTACGATGCTTGTTGCGAGGATTATCTTTTTGATCGTCATCTCTAAGTCCAGGTAAGTAATAATTTTTATGAGGAATACAGCATAAAACGGCTCTATATAAATTAAAACGAAGTGTTTCGATGTTTTATATACGTTTTTGGCATATGGCTGCAAGCGATGATAAAATTGAAATGCTTACCTCAGAGGCACAAAGACACAAAGAAGCACCGAGGTAAATCGGGAGTTCAGTGTGAACTTAAGCCAGATAAATTACCTGTTACGCCTGTCTTTAGTAAAACGCCAATATCTGGATTCCATAAAGCAGTTAGCCTTCAATCTACATATTTTCTCAGGACTGAGCTAAGATGACATTCTCTTCTTCAGGAGTTAGCCATGTTGCGACGCACACCAATTCAAGTTGCTGTTTTTCTGGGTTTGATCAGTTGTTCTTTGGGAGCGTGGGCGGATACTGCAGATGCCTGTCCGGCTGTGTTGAACCACAAATTCAAGCGTCTGCAAGATGAAGCGCCACAAGACCTTTGCCAATACAAAGGTAAGGTCGCGCTAATTGTGAATACTGCCAGTTACTGTGGTTTTACCAAGCAGTATGAAGGTCTGGAAGCGATGTCGGCCAAGTACAACGATAAGGGTTTGGTGGTACTTGGATTTCCCTCCAATGATTTTGGCAAGCAGGAACCAGGCAATGACAAACAAATTGCTGATTTTTGCTTCAATACCTATGGTGTGAAGTTCCCCATGTTCAGCAAGTCTTCTGTCATGGGCAAGGATGTCAACCCTATGTATGCACAGTTGATCAAGGCAACGGGCACGACACCAAAATGGAATTTTTATAAATATCTGATAGACCGCAAAGGCAATGTCGTTGCGGCGTACTCCAGCGTGACCACGCCGGATGACAAGAAGCTGGTTGCTGACGTAGAAAAAGCACTGGCCGCGCAGTAATTCCTGCGAACTGATCCTTATAAAAGCTTGGGCACATGGCCCAACTGACGTGATATTGCACTGGCACTGGCGCGCAAAGCCTGTGCCAGCTCTCCATTCCAGTCCGTATCAAAACTGCCCTTGGGGCCAGTGGCAGTAATCACCAGGCTCAGTGCCTGGGTGTGGTTAAAGACCGGTGCACTGAGGGCGTTGATGCCCGGTATGGGCAAACCCTGCGCCCTCGCCAGCCCCTGCTCTCTTACCTCTGCCAATACGCTGGCGATATCCTGAGGTTTCATCTGCACGCCAGCCTGCCCTATCACCAGTTCATCCCTGAGTTCCCTGGCAATCACCTTATCGACCAGTGCTTGCGGCAAGAAGGCAGAAAATACCAGCCCCGTTGCCGTACCCAGCATGGACATGACCGAACCCGCATGCATGTTCACATGGATGGGTCTGCTCGATTCCGCGATATACACCACGGTAGGGCCATGGCTGCCCCACACCGCCAGCGCCACAGTCTGATCCGTGGCAGCAGCAAGACGGGTGATCTCAGGTATCGCCAGTTTGACGGGGGACATTTGCTGCAGGCTGACCAGGCCCATCTGCAAGGCAAAGGGGCCTAGCTGGTAAGCACCAGTCGCCGCATCCTGCTCGATCAGGCCGAGTTTGCCAAAGCTGACCAGATAGGCATGGGCCTTGGACGATGGCATGCCACTCTCACGCGCCAGGTCACCCAGGGACATGGCGCGACCAGAGCTGACCAGGGCATTCAGGATCAGGCCACCGACTTCTATGGCGCCTATGCCGCGTCTTTCCTTGTTTTTTTCTGTCATGGCTGCCTCCTGATTAACATGAATTCATTTTACTATTAACAAATGCATTTACAAATAACGAATTAATGCTTATTCTTATCTGATAACATCTTCTCTGTCTTGAGTACAACACATCTCAAAGGTTATCCCCATGAGCACCAAGCAATTTGCCTCCCACGCTGATCTGGAAGAAAAGAAAGTCAGCTTCCAGCAATTATCCGAACATGCCTACGCTTACACCGCTGAAGGTGACCCGAATACCGGCATCATCATCGGTGACGATGCCGTCATGGTCATCGACACCCAGGCCACCCCCATCATGGCGCAGGATGTGGTGAGACGCATCCGTGAAGTCACTGACAAGCCGATTAAATATGTCGTGATGTCGCATTACCATGCAGTGCGTGTACTTGGTGCCAGCGGCTATGTGGCCGAGGGTCTGGAGCACATCATCGCCAGCCGCGATACTTACGACCTCATCGTCGAACGTGGTGATGCCGATATGAAGAGCGAGATAGGCCGCTTCCCGCGCCTGTTCCGCAATGTTGAAAGCGTACCTGGCCTGACCTGGCCAACGATTACTTTCAAGGGTGAAATGTCTATCTGGCTGGGCAAGCTGGAAGTCAAGCTCATGCAGGTAGGCCGTGGCCATACCAAGGGCGATACCATAGCCTGGCTGCCACAGGAAAAAGTCTTGTTCTCAGGTGACCTGGTGGAATTTGGTGCGACACCCTATGCGGGAGATGCCTATTATTCAGACTGGCCGCAAACCCTGAGTAATCTGGAAGCAATGAAGGCTGAAAAGCTGGTGCCTGGTCGCGGCGCTGCCCTGACTACCCCAGAACTGGTGGCAGCGGGTCTTAGTGAAACCCGTTCGTTCATCAGTGATTTATTCACCAGCGTGAAGGCAGGACAACAGCAACAGCATGACTTGAATACCATCTACAAAAATACTTATGCGGCCTTGAAACCCAAGTATGGCCACTGGGTGATTTTTGATCACTGCCTGCCATTTGATGTGACGCGGGCTTTTGATGAGGCATCGGGACATGTTGATCCGCGGGTGTGGACAGCGGAGCGGGATGTAGAGATGTGGAAGAGTTTGGAGGGCTAAGTTTAAGACTTGCCTGCACATAGAAACTTCCGAACTGACACATCCTTAATTTCGTAGGAGCGGCTTTAGCCGCGAAAATTTTACCGTCCAGGTTATTCGCGGCTGAAGCCGCTCCTACGTATATAGGTGACCAAAGTTTCCTTAGCTTTAATGTCGTCACTGGAGCCGCATTTTGCTTAGCACTTATCAATATCAAAAATTCCCTTTTGTGACTCCAGCGGAGTTGCAGACGAAGGAAGTCACACGCCGCAAAGTTGTCATCGTCGGTGCTGGTCCTGTGGGTCTGGCGGCAGCGATAGATTGCAAGCTGCAGGGGCTGGATGTGCTGGTGCTCGATGATGATGATACCGTGTCAGTAGGCTCACGCGGGCTGTGTTATGCCAAGCGTACACTGGAGATACTCGACAGGCTGGGTGTTGTAGCGGCAGTGCGTAACAAGGGTGTGGAGTGGAATGTAGGACGTACTTTTTTTCGCAAGGATGAAGTATTCAATTTCAATCTCTTGCCTGCGCCTGATCACAAGCACCCCGGCATGGTGAATCTGCAGCAATATTATCTGGAAGATTTTCTGGTACAACGGGCGACGGAACTTGGTGTCGA
The DNA here is from genome assembly GCF_049339405.1 of Undibacterium sp. Tian12W. Lineage (NCBI taxonomy): Bacteria > Pseudomonadati > Pseudomonadota > Betaproteobacteria > Burkholderiales > Oxalobacteraceae > Undibacterium > Undibacterium sp. Tian12W. The sequence goes on along the minus strand of NZ_JBMPPK010000004.1, from coordinate 132,623 downwards.
GTTGCGCTGGAAAAGCCGTGTCACTGCGATTGAACAAGGGGATGATTTTTCTACCTTGCAGATAAGCACACCGGAGGGTGATTACAGTCTGCAGGCCGACTGGCTGATCGCCTGCGATGGTGCGCGTAGCCCCTTGCGCCAGATGCAGGGGCTGGAAGTCGAAGGCAAGGTTTTCATGGACCGCTTCCTGATTGCTGATGTGGTCATGAAAGCAGATTTTCCGGCAGAGCGCTGGTTCTGGTTTGATCCCCCCTTTCACCCCAATCAATCAGTGCTGCTGCATCGCGAAGCCGACAACGTCTGGCGCATAGACTTTCAACTTGGCTGGGATGCAGACCCGGTGGAAGAACGAAAGCCCGAAAATGTGATACCACGTATCAAAGCCATGCTTGGGGACGACAGGGAATTTGAACTCGAATGGGTCAGCGTGTATACCTTCCAGTGCCGGCGCATGGAAAAATTTCGTCATGGCCGTGTACTGTTTGCTGGCGATGCCGCACATCAGGTTTCTCCCTTTGGCGCACGCGGTGCAAATTCCGGCATACAGGATGCAGATAATCTGGTGTGGAAACTGAAGCTGGTCGTTGATGGAAAAGCACCAGACAGCCTGCTCGATACGTATTCCGATGAACGCGTATTTGCAGCGGATGAGAACCTGCTGAATTCCACACGCTCTACTGATTTCATCACACCCAAGAGTGCTGTCAGCAAATGCTTCAGGAACGCAGTATTAAGCCTGGCACAGGAACATGTGTTTGCGCGCAAACTGGTCAATTCCGGGCGTTTGTCAGTACCGAGTATTTTGTCGGAATCGAATTTGAATACAGAAGACAGCGAAGAGTTTGATACAGCTCTGCAGCCTGGTGCGCCATTTGAAGATGGGCCAGTCATTGATCAACGCAAATCAGGTTTTCTGCTCGATTATTTGCGAGCAGTTTTTCATGGCCTGTATTTTTGCGATGCCGTATCTGACATTCCTGCTGCACATCTGGCAGCGATCAAGGCTTTGGAACAGGAGGTAATTCCAATAGCCACCATCATCATCAGCAAACAGGAAAGTTCACTTGATGGTCATCTGGTCTTGATCGATATCAAGGGTCTGCTACACCAACGTTATGGTGCTGGCAATGGCAGCTATCACTTGCTCAGGCCTGACCAGCACCTGACTGCACGCTGGCAGCAGTTTGAACTTAACCGGATACGTCAGGCAGTACAAACTGCCTGTGGCAATTCATCAGGAGTGGCATGATGCCTTTGAACCTGCAAGCCAATTTCCATTATCCTGATAAATCAGCGCAACGCGATTACAGTGCAGGTGATGACTTTTATCAGTTATTGATAGACAGCCATCGCGATCTCAGCGACGAAGCCAGTGCTGCACTGAATGCACGATTGATTTTGCTGCTGGCAAATCACATCGGTGACATCAGTGTCTTGCAGGAAGCCTTGCGCCTGGCTGCCACAAAACAAGAATCAACTTCAGCAACTTAAGCTTTCCTCGCTTCATTCGACAAAAAACCGCCTATGGTCGCATGCACCATGGCATCGACGATTTGCTCATGCGTCAGGCGCTTGTCGCGCAATAAAAATTCCATGGTCGGATCACAGGCGCGTGAATACAGGGTATAGACCAGCACATCATCCGGCACCAGCGGCGTCAAAGCGCCCTGCTTTCTGGCGTCTGCGACCAGCGCATAAAAGCGCTTGTTGACGCGCAAGGCCACCATCACGTAATCAAGGTTCAGCATCAGGCTGCGTTGCAGGGCCAGGCTGGTTGATGGCAGATGTGGCACTCCGCCTTGCAGCCGAAGACGCAAAGACCAGGCCAGGATATGCCTGATCTTGTCTATCGCTGGCATATCTGCCGCCAGGGTATCGAGCTCAGCCTGGGTTGCCTTCAAGAGCCGCGTCATGGCGGCGCCAGCCAGCTTTTCCTTGGAAGAAAAATGCTTATACAGGCTGCCCTTGGCGATGCCCACCGCATCGGCGACATCATCCATGGTCATCAAGTCATAGCCTTTTTCTGACAAAAGGCGATTGACGGCATCGATGATGGCTTCTTCCCGCGCATCAAACTGTTGTTTTTTAAAGGGAATCCGGATTTCCATTATTTTTTCTGCACAAATAAAAACTTTGTAGTATATTTTGTGACTGATCAGTCACAAATTGAAATTCATAGTCATATTCTAACTGACCTCAGTTTTTTTACCAGCGATTTTTCTTGCTCTGCCGCTGGGGGAATTGAGTAAAGAGCATGAAACGAACATAGAGCAAGGCTGAATCCAAACAAGCGGGTTTTGCGTATGTATAGATAAGTACTTCGGACAGGGCAATGCATACAGATTCCACGCATGCCACAAAAGTACCTTTTTTACAACAAATGTATTTTTTGACACTCTTATTTACTCTTATTTATTAATCATCAGCATAATCAGACTATGAAAATCGCTGTCATCGGTTCCGGCATCTCCGGCCTGTCTTGCGCATACGAGCTTTCTAAAGCAGGACATGAAATCAGCCTGTTTGAAGCCAATAATTATTTTGGCGGGCATACCCATACCGTCGACGTCAGCCTGGAAGGCAAGACTTACGGCGTTGATACCGGTTTCTTGGTGTTTAACCACAAGACCTATCCCAAGCTCGTCAACTTATTCAAGGAATTGGGCATCGCCACGGTTGCGACGGACATGTCTTTTTCGGTCAAGATGCCGGTTGGAAAAAATGGCTGCCGCCTGCTGGAATGGGCAGGTGCCAATCTGGATACCGTATTCACTCAACGCCGCAATCTGCTGAACCCGGCCTTCATACGCATGTTGCGCGATATCCTGCGCTTCAATAAGCAGACAACTGTACTGGCAACAACACAGGAGCATCCAGACTTCAAGCAACCGCTGGGCAGCTTCCTGGATCAGAATGGCTATAGCAAAGAATTTCGCACCTGGTATTTGCTGCCCATGGCAGCCTGTATCTGGTCTTGTCCTACCGAGACGATGATGGCTTTTCCACTGTCATCATTCGTCAATTTTTGCCATAACCACGGTTTGCTGCAAGTGAATGACAGGCCGCAATGGCAAACCGTCAAAGGCGGTGCGAGGCAGTATGTAGAAAAGATTTTGCCGGGCATCGCACACAAGCATCTGCAAACCCCAGTATTAAGCGTGCGCGAAAAAGCCCAGGGCGCCATTGCTGTACAGACTGAGCATGGCACCCAAGTGTTTGAGCATGTCGTGTTCGCCAGCCATAGTGACCAAAGCCTGAAGTTGCTGGCAGATGCTGATCTGGCAGAGCGCCAGATTCTGTCATCTGTCAAATACCAGCCCAACCGTGCAGTACTGCACACAGATGCCAGCGTACTGCCGCAAAATAAAAAAGCCTGGTCAGCCTGGAATTATCAAAGCGAAAGCGGTAACGAGCCACGCGTCTGCGTACATTACCTGATCAATCAATTGCAGCCCCTGCCTTTCAAAACACCGGTCATCGTCACCCTGAATCCTATTGTAGAGCCAGCCGCAGCCAGCATCATCGATAGCTTTGATTACTCTCATCCGGTATTTGATGCGATGGCTATCAATGCCCAAAACCAACTGGCGAATATCCAGGGCAGGAGAAACATCTGGTTTGCCGGTGCATGGACAGGTTATGGCTTCCATGAAGATGGCTTGAAATCTGGTTTGCGCGTGGCAGGAAGCATACTCTCCCGCGCCGAAGCTGCTTACGAACGCATGATACGCGCGGCCTGAGCATGAACGCACCCGCCTCCACATCAACTGTCATTTTATGCACTGGCGAAGTGATGCATAAGCGTTTGCGTCCGGCAAAAAATGCTTTTCGTTATGGCGTGTTTTTTATCCGGGTGCCTGTACGTAACATTAACCATATGAGTACGCCAGCGCTGTTTTCTGTCAACCGTTTTAATGCCCTGTCTTTTCATGAACGTGATCATGGTGACGCAAGCCAGCCACTGGTGCAATGGATAGATGCTTTGCTGCAAAGCGAAGGCATTGCAGATGCCGATGGTGATATCTGGTTGCAATGCTTCCCGCGCGTGTTTGGCTATGTGTTTAATCCTGTGTCTTTCTGGTTTTGTCATCGTCAGGATGGCAGTTTGCGAGCCATAGTGTGCGAGGTACGCAATACCTTTGGTGAAAAGCATTTATACCTGCTGGAAAAAGGCGGCAAACTGGCCAATGGCGAAGAATTACAAGCCAGGAAAATTTTCCATGTCTCGCCATTTTGCAAGGTCGAGGGCAACTATCGCTTTCGCTTCATGCAGGCACAACAGGATATTCTCGAACAAGATTCCCCACAAAAAAAACACCTGGCGCGCATTGACTATGCAGATGCAGAAGGCCCCTTACTGCTGACCAGCGTGTCTGGACGTGAGCAGAGCATGAGCAATGCAAGCATAGTCCGGGTCATGTTGCGGTATCCCTTCATGACTATGGGTGTGGTGCTGCGCATTCATTTGCAAGCACTGCGTCTGTGGATCAAGCGCGTACCGTTTATCTCCAAACCTATTCCCCCTACTGAAGAGTTAAGCCGATGAGCAGCCTACATCCCTCGTTAACTTCTGGCGCATCTGCAGCCAACAATAATACGGCACAAAATGCTCCACTGAACAGCAAGCATTTCCCGGCGCAAGCCAGGTTCGTGTTAAGCCTGCTTAACAAACTTGAGCACGGTTGTCTGACCATACAATTTCCTGATGGCCAGACGGCCAGCTTTGGCCGCACATCAGAAGGCTGGCAGCATGTGAGCCTGCATCTGAAAGACTGGGAGTTGTATCGCGCCGTGCTCAAGTCAGGCGATATCGGCTTTGCCGAGAGCTACATCAATGGCCACTGGACCACCAGCAGCCTGACCGGACTGATAGAACTGATTTCCCATAATCGCCAGCAACTGGAAAGCGTCATCTACGGCAGTTGGTGGGGCAATCTTATATATCGTCTCAAGCATCTGCTGAACCGCAATTCCCGCACAGGCAGCAAGAAAAACATTCATGCGCACTACGACATAGGCAACGAATTCTACAAGCTGTGGCTAGACCCCTCAATGACTTACTCCAGCGCGATTTATTCTGACGAGCAGGAACAGACACTGGAAGAAGCCCAGCAAGCAAAATACCGCCGCATACTGCATCAACTGGCTTTACCAGAAAATGCCAAAGTACTGGAAATAGGTTGCGGCTGGGGTGGATTTGCCGAGATGGCGATACGCGATGCCGGTGCCCATGTGACAGGCCTGACGTTGTCTGTTGAACAGCTGCAATATGCCCATGCACGCTTGCATCATGCCGGTCTGCATGCGCAAAGTGATTTGCGCATAGAAGACTATCGCGATGCAAACGGCAGCTATGATGCCATCGCTTCGATAGAAATGTTTGAAGCTGTTGGTGAGGCTTACTGGCCCGGCTATTTTGAATGCCTGCAACGCAATCTGAAACAAGGTGGCCGCGCCTGCGTGCAAAGCATCGTCATTGCGGATGAATTATTTGACCGCTATCGCAAAGGTACCGACTTTATACAGCAGTACATTTTCCCTGGTGGCATGTTGCCATCGATAGAAAAATTCCACGCCATGGCTGCCAGCTACGGCATGGAAGTACTGGATACCTATAATTTTGGCCTCGACTATGCACGCACGCTGCTGCACTGGCGCCATGCCTTCATGGAGAAGCTGGCGCAGGTGAAGACGCAGGGCTTTGATGATGAGTTCCTGCGTACCTGGGAATTTTACCTGGCATATTGTGAAGCTGGTTTTCGCGCTGGCAGTATCAATGTCACGCAATTTTCATTGAGAAAAAAATGAATACCCGATTGCTTGCGCGCGGCTTTTTTATGTCACTGCTGCTTTCATCTGCAGCATTGTTTGTGCATGCAGAGGATAAAGCCACCACTACAGCACCAGCGCATATCAGTGAAGAAATCCCACAAGCCAGTTTGCAGGGCAGTGGCAGTTTTCGCTGGTTCGGCCTGCATATTTATGACGCGAGCTTGTGGTCTTCACCCGAAGGCTATAAACCAGACAGCGACAAGCCACAAAGATTTGCGCTCGACCTGGCCTATGCCCGCAACTTGTATGGTGGAAAAATCGCCGATGCCAGCATAGATGAAATAGAAAAACTCAAACTGGGTACAGCAGAAAAGCGTGAACGCTGGCTAGCGCAGATGAAGAAGATTTTTCCTGACGTCAAACAGGGCACGCATATCACCGGCATCCATATACCAAACGAGGCTGCGCGGTTTTACCTGAATGGAAAATTGCTGGGCGAGATACGCGATGCCGAATTTGCTCACGCCTTCTTTGCGATCTGGCTGGATAAAAAAACTTCCGCCCAAAGTTTGCGCACCAAGCTGCTAGGGAAAGCCACTGCTGGCTAACACCTGCCAACCAATCACCACCACGGGAAGATATATGTTTACACATAAGTTTCATCGTCAATACCGGCTGTTCTTCTCCAGCCTGAATGTAGCGCTGCTCATGCTGCTGACATCCTGTGCCAGTCAATATGAGCCTGGCCGCTACCGTAACGAAACCCCAAAGCTGGACATGCAAAGCTATTTCAATGGCAAGCTGGATGCCTGGGGTATGTTCCAGGACAGGTCAGGTGCGATCGTCAAACGTTTTACGGTCGTTATGGATTGTCAGTGGTCGGGTGATATTGGCACGCTCAATGAAGATTTCAGTTACTCGGATGGCAGCAAACAAAAACGTATCTGGACCTTGAAGAAAACAGGTGATAATCAATTTACTGGCACTGCTGCCGACGTGATAGGCGAGGCCAAAGGCCAGGTATCAGGCAACACCCTGCACTGGAATTATGTATTGGCATTACCGGTTGATGGCAGTGTTTACAATGTCGATTTTGATGACACCATGGTCTTGATGGACGACAAAGTCATGCTCAACCGCGCCATCATGCGCAAGTTTGGTGTCGAGCTGGGTAGCGTGACACTCTCTTTCACAAAACGTAGTAACAGCACACCATGAACCCCGTTATCCGCGACTGGCGTGGCAAACGTGTCTGGATCATAGGCGCATCCAGCGGCATAGGTGAAGAAACTGCCAGGCTGTTGCTGACCCTGGGTGCCAGGGTCGCACTTTCTGCCCGCAAACTTGCACAACTACAAAAAATTGCCGCTGACTATCCCATGGCTGAAGCAGTGGCAGTGGATATCTGCGATCATGCCAGCATCGTGGCTTGCCATGCAGGCCTGATGCAAAAATGGGGCAGCATCGATCTGGTGCTCATCGTTGCCGGCAGCTACAATGAAATGCGCGCGGACAGTGTTGATATGGCTGCAGTTAACCAATTGATAGACATTAATTTGCGCGGCGTCTATCAATGCCTTGACGTGATCTTGCCTGACATACTTCAGCAGAGTTCAGGCGGCATAGGCATAGTCGGTTCAGTTGCGGGTCTGTCAGGTTTGCCCAAGGCGCTGGTGTATGGGCCGACCAAGGCGGCTATCATCAATTTGTGTGAATCCCTGTACCTGGATGTACGGCCAAAAAATATCGCTGTATATATGATCAACCCTGGCTTTGTAGAAACGCCGATGACAGCAGGAAATGACTTCAAGATGCCTGCCATGATCAGCGCACCGGAAGCAGCGGTAGCCATCGTCAAAGGTATGCAAAGGGGCGACTTTCACATCCACTTCCCGCATCGTTTCACAAACTGGTTAAGGCTGGCGCGCCTGTTGCCTTACCGTAGTTATTTTTATCTGGTTCATAAAGTCACAGGTTTATAAATGTCCAACACTCATGTACCAGTTCAGGCAGCGCATCAGGCCAGCCTGGATAAGCTCGTCAGCTTCTTTGAATCCATCACACTGGCGGCCTGCCAGGACTTGTCTGGTGTCTATACTGAAGATGCCTATTTCAAAGACCCCTTCAATGAGCTGCGCGGCCTGCCAGCCATCAACCAGGTTTTCCAGCACATGTTTGTGCAAGTTCATGAGCCGCGCTTTCGCATTACTTTTACGGTATTACAGGGTGACACCGCTTTTCTGGTCTGGGATTTTTTATTTTCGATGAAAAACTTCAATGCAGCGCCGCAATGCATACGGGGTAGCACGCATATACGTTTTGCGGAAGATGGCCGGGTGAGCTTTCACCGTGATTATTGGGATGCGGCAGAAGAATTGTATGAAAAGCTGCCCGTGCTGGGCAGCTTCATGCGCTTTTTGAAAAAGCAGGCGCGCAAGTAGTGTGCAAATAGTTTATTTGCCTGCCTTATACGCTGGCAGATATTGCGCCAGCCTCGCGCCCATTTCCTGACCCAGCGCTTGCAAGCCACTCATGGGCCTGACCATGACTTCAAAGTCAACGATCTTGCCGTCGGCATCAAAGCGTATCATGTCTATGCCCTTGAGCTGCTTGTCACCAACATTGGCACTGAATTCCAGTACGATATTCAAGCCATCATCAGAAGACAATTCACGGTGATAAGTGAAATTTTCAAATACCTTGACGACGGTACCCAGTATCAATACGACAGCCTGGGCGCTGGCATAAGGCTGATGCGCCATCGGAGAACGAAAGACCGCATCTGCATGCACGATGGATGGCAAGGCACTCAGGTCTTTGTTGGCAATCATTTCATGCCAGGTTTGCAGGGAGGCAGCAACGGCGTCAGGCAGCTTGTTCATTGTCATCCTTTTATGTTGATTTAGCCCGGCATGCTCCGGGCTTTATGTAAAAAGAATGATCTTAGACCAAATTTTGCCTGCAGGTATTTTTGCTGTTGTAAATTACACCTACAGCTTGGGCTGCACTGGTTTGGCAACTTCAGGTGTACGTGACAACAGGCGGCTGGATGGACTGTCGTCAGCACTCAATACATTCATGTCCGCACCGGGACGTATTGCTGCGACGGGTTTGATACTGCCGCTAAACTGTTCCAGCAATTTCTTATCGACAGGTTCAACTGGTTTGCCATCCGGGTCTTGCTTGGCGGTAGTCCCGCGTTCTTCTACCCTGCGGTAAAAGAATTTATGTTGAGTGGAATCATGGATGACGCTTTTCTCTGGCTCTACCGGTACTTCGCGCTTCGCAATCAATGATGAACCCAGGCTGGCATTCAGGAAACCGCTCATCAGATTAAAATTACGTGTAGAGAGACCATTGAGTTCATAACCGCCACCGATATCACTATGGCAGCCGGCGGTCGTCACACCGAGGAAGCGCTTGTCAGCCGACAGGCCCTGCGGAATGATGTTATCTGCCGGGAACAGGGAGCGATGCTCGTCACCCGCCTTGATTTGCAGACCGCTGATGACGGAGTCGGCTGGCCGCCTGTCCTTATGCTCCGGAGCACCCGTCGCAACCGGATCATACATGGCCAGGGCCTGGGCTTGCTTGCCGGGTTCCTGCAAGGGTGGCGCCGTGAATGTCACCTTGTCCTCTTTCAGGCCAAGTGCCAGCGGATAAGTTTCTACTTTTCTGGCATCCGGATTTTGAACACCTCTCTCATCCACCATACGGGTAAAACCTGCTGCCTGTTCAGCACCACGGCTGAAACCGACAGAAACTACGCTGATCCTGGCATGGGGATTTTCTTGCAACCAGGCGGCAGACTGTATATCAAATTTTTGATACATCTCTTCCAGGCGCTCCTGGTAAGTGCCGCCTGTCGCTCCATCTATCACTCCCTTAAGTCCGCCCTGAGTACCCGGCCCTTCCTTATAGTAAAAGGCGATGTTGGGGTTGTCCATCCTGGCGTTTTCGACCTGCTCTTTCAGCAACCCGACATTGGTGATGTGCTTGGGATCTTTGATGGCATCGTTTCCTGTACCGTCAAACAGGGCAACGAATACGCGAGCATCCGGGTCCTTGGCATCATAGAGTTGCGGAACCTCGAAGGCATTGATCTGTGCCTCTGCCTTGGTATAGGTGGCCAGTTGCTCAGGAGTAGCCTGCTTAACATCAACGCCGTCAGATTTATCGGTCATGGGAAATCAAGGTCAAAAAGTCTTGGAAAAGGCCAGTGTCAGATGATCACGGTGCTCACGCGTTTGCTCATCTTTTTCCAGGCGCATTGTCACGAACATATATACATTCACGGTGCGGTCGTTCACTTCAATGATGATGTTTGGCTTGCCACCATATACAGGCTCGGCTTTATACAGTTTGGACAGCTCTTCTGTATGCAGAATTTTTCTGTCTTTGAATATTGCATCCAGATCAAGCGAATATTTGAATGGCGTACCATCCTGAGAGCGCCATTCCATTTCTACCGGGCCTGAAAAAGCATGATAACTGCCCGAAGTACCCCACTTGAAACGGCTGACGTCTTCTGGCGTCTTTGCCCTGAATGTCTTGCCAAAGCTGAGTCTGTGCGGTGAGCCTGCATAGACGATATACACATCACTGGCACTGAACACTTTGATATCAATATCGTGTGTAGTAAATTTCAATTCTTCTTCATTTGCCATTGCGCTAGATCCCAATTGTGTTTGTAAGGCGATTGCCATCAAAAATCCTGTAAATCTTCGTTTCGAGAATTTCATGTCTTACCCGATTTGCATGGAACGCATGTCTTGAAGCGACCAGAACGCGTTACAGAATGACTTTGATTAATAGTGTTGCATACGGATTATTATCAGAATTTTAAAAATAATCCAGACTAGCGTGCGCATCGCCAACGCAAGAAGTAACTGTAGTTCTGACTTGCCTATAAATCCAGAAAGTCCGCACCATGCAGGTTCACTTGATTTTTGTTGCCAGCAACAGGGAAAGCAAAAGCACTCATGACAGACTTGATGATAATAATTATACGTCGATGCTTTTTATTTTACAAATAAATATACGAACAAAAGTAAAAAACGTTTTAAGAATTAAAACCATGAAAACCACACTTGAATGACAGGCTACGATTGCTCTTCATGGCGGCAATATTTTGCCGGGTTCTAGTGTTCCAGTGTGAAAGACGAAAAAAAACGGATGCCGCAGCATCCGTTTGTACAACCGGCGAGTGTCACCAGACCTGTTTCTCGCTCAATCGTCGTCTTCCTTGATGTCATCCACTGGCAAATTATTGACCTTGTTCTGCAGATAACGGCTGGGTTTAAACTTGGGAACTTTGCGGTCTTCTATCATGACAGGCTCACCAGTCCGTGGGTTTCTGGCTTGCTTGGCATTTCTTTCAGCTACCTTGAAGGTGCCAAAACGGCTGATCTTGGCTTCGCCGTCTTCTACCATCTCCCGGACTATCTCGTCAAAGACGAAGCTAACGATGTCTTTTACTACATTTCTGGTCAAATCACCCTGGTATTTGCTGTAAATACGCTCGACGATGTCGTGTTTTGTCATTTTCTGTGAAAGCTTTCTTATAACAGTGATCAACTGCCTGGTTTGCAGTCAAAAACTACCGATTTTCTAAAAAGCTATAATATGCCTTCATAAATTGAAAGTCAAAGCGGGCTGGATGGGCAGAAAAATGCTCTGCCTGCCTGGTAGACAGGCGGCAGTCTGCAAAATTACTGCTCAGATGTAAGCTGAAGAGTGACTTACGAGGAAAAGAGATGCACTCGCGCCGCCCAGGGCGGCGAAGTATCAAAGGCCGGGGATGGGTGAGGCTTTGCGCACCGGTGCTTCTGGCTGCGCTTTGTTTTTTTCTGCTGCATTGAGGCCAGGCACAGGCGTAGCCAAAACAGGAGCAACCGGCACAACTGCATTGCCATTGCGTGCCAGTTCTTGCAACTTGCTCTTGCCCTCTGCCTCGCTGATGATGCGCGCATTCGAGCCATAACGCTGGGTTACTGTCGTGCTCTTGTTTGACCTCAGTTGCAACGACAAATCATCCATCTGTGCTTTGGCCAAGATTACATTTTCCGCTGGCAAATTAGAATTTTTTGGCATCATTGCAGCCGGGTCTTGTGTCGCCATCTTGCGCACCAGCCAGTTCGACCTCAAGACATCCGGCAATGGCGCTGCTCTGGTCTGATCAGTCTTGAGTCCGGCTGACTCAAAATTTTTGGCGTAGTCTGCCTGCCTGTCGAGATTGGCTTTGAGGTAGGCAGCTGACTCGTCCCGCATGCGTCGATTTTTTTCGAGACGAACCGGATCAAAGTATTTTTGCCGTATCTGCGCTTCCTTGTGCTCGAAATATTTTTTTTGCTGCGCAGTCATCTGTTTGCCATCACCACGATCCAGTCCCAGCAAGTGCAATTGCAGTTTCTGCATCGTCGCATCCAGCGAGTTGTATTGAGGATTGGTGTCCCCAGCCTTCAGTTCAGACTGGTATTTTTTCTGATAATCCTCAACTTGCTTTCGTCTTTCAGCAGGCATTTTCGCCAGTTTTTCAGCATTGGCCGCCTGCATGGCTTTCAGTATCTCATCGCCATTCTTGCCCTTCATGCTGTCAACGGCAGCCTGATACTTTCTGCTGTCCTCGGCCCGTAATTTTGGCGTGCTACCTGGGCCGCTCTGCGGTTTTTTCTGTTCAGTACCAGCTCTGGCACCCGGACTATCCATTTGCGTCAGATCATTGACTTGCCGGGCTTGAACGCAAACAGGCAACACCATGCCTAGCAACAAAGACAGGACTGCCACCTGACGTGCACAGTATTTTATTTGCTCTGGCTGACGAGGGTGAGTGCTCAATTTCATTGATACCGGCTTCGCAAAAAGTATCTGGCGTTAAGGTGAAATACTGCGCAATGCAGGTTCACGCAATTTCTTGGTTTTCATCTGGATAGCGACTTCATTGAGCAATGCTGTCCTGGTGGCCGACAATTGCACAATATTTTCAGCCACTTCCTGTTTTTGGTATTGCATATAAATCTGGTAAGCGGTCATGACGGCAAGCTCATAATACAGGGGGAGCTCGCCTTTAAGCGAGAGTTCGGAATACCACTGCTCAGAGCCAAAGCGCTTTTTCGCTTCGCCGACTATCATTTCAGAAAATGACATTTCCTCGGCAAGGACAGGCGCAGGCATAGGTGGTTGTTGTGAAGCATTTTCGCCCGATTTGGCCAATTTGGCAGCATCAACAATGGCGACAGAATTGGCGACCGCAACAGATGAACTTGGTATCGTCCCTGTAGATGCATTCTGCGCCATATATTTGTCGTAAAACTCTCTGTCGAAATGATCTGTTTTGCCGTTATAAACATCGTTATCGACCACACCGGGCGGACGCACCAGACTCAATGGTGGTTTCCTCTCTGGTTTATCGACAGCAGGCTGATAACTAAATGAAACACCGCCGCAAAATGGGGGCGGTATGCGCATGGCCGTAGTTCTGCTGGGATCACCTTTGGTAATCACTTCCAGATGGATATGCTCAGGATTAGGCAAAATTCCTGTATTGGAGGGAACGCCTAATTTGTCGCCGATGCTGATGGTAGAACCATTCAGTCTTGCCTTGCCATTAGCATCAGGCTCAAAATTCCTTAGATGGCAAAATTTAGCGGAGAAACCGTCAGGCTGTTTAATGACTACCATATTACCGCAGCCACTAGTTGCAGGATAGGAATAATAAGTACCTGCTACCGGTGATACCACCATGGGATCAGGCAGTGCTTTTTTGGAGAAATCTGTACCATAGTGAAACTGCCATTTACCACGTCCATTAGGATTAGCATCAAAGCGCCAGCCGAAAGGGCTGCTGACAACCAGAGATCCGGATTTGATGACAGTTTGCAGGCAGGTACTTGCCGACGCCAGACTCTGCGTCATTAAGCTTGCACATACTGCCGTTGCCAGCAGATAGGGTCGGAGTTTTAATTTAGCCTGCATTTTTTTTCAACAATGGTTTTAGTATGGACTTGATCGTGTCTTTCTCATTACGCGTGGGATTTTCACGCTCCATCAGCGACACTCCAGCTTCATAAGCGATCTTGTCGTCAAATCCCAGTCCCAGGGTCGCCCAATTCAGGTATTGCCTGAGTTTTTCATTACGCAATTCACCCTGCGCACGTGTCGCAGCTGTCTGCACTTCCTTGCATACTGTCTTGTCGTATTCACTGTTATGCATGGTATCGACACAGATACTGTTGTAAATAAAATGATGCAAAGTCAGGTAAGGTAAATCGAGTGTTACACCTTTATTCTGATCAGCCATTTTCAGGCGGACTGCGGTATAGAATAAAATTTGCGCCGACACTACCTGGCCATTTGCTGCATACCACGCCATCTTTCTGTAAATCATCGCATAACGTTTATCTGGCTCAGTAGCGATAATGCCACCAGGACGCATCACCGCCAGCTTGGGATAAGCATAAGCCAGCGAAGTATCGATTTTCTTTACGGCATCTGGCTCCTTCAAGGAGAATGTCTTGCTCACTTCGGCTTGGTTCTTGGCCGATTTTTCTATCATGTAAAACGAAAACCAGGGATTGTCTTCTGCCGGTTCACTCCCAAGAGTTGTTTGCGCCTGCACCATGCCAGCGGCAAAACAAATCAGCAGAACAAACAAGCAATTATTTAAAAACACCCGCATCATCGTTTAGCAATGTACTGCCTGGTCTTGGCATCAAAAGTAAATGAAAAATTCCTGTCCAGTTTTTCCAGCGCCGTGCCAGCCTGGTTCAGTGCGGTCCCCGTCTGACGCAAGACCACATCTGGATAATCTGGCGTAACTGAGGCTGGGAAACTGGCAGTGAACTTGCTGTCGGCACAAAGCTTCTTGCCCTGGCATGCAGCACCTTCCAAATTATTCAACAACACTTCTGCAGTCTTGAGTGCACTTTGAGGTTTTTTGTCTGCACTAAATACATACACTTCTGCAGAGGAGTATACATAACCACCTTTGTTAGCCGGCAGTAAAACTACGGCGACCTGGTTTTTTGTCTGCGACAAGAATGCACCAGCCCCGCTGGCATCTTCAACCGATACATTGGCCACGCCGCCAGGGCCGCGCACAGTAATCGTATCATTGCTGCACTTGCCAGATTTCTCGGGGCAATTACCGTCACGGATAAAGGTCGAAATCCAGTAGGTGTCCTTGCCGCTATCCGCAAGAGCAATGATTTTTTCGACACCTGCAGCCGACTTCGATTCCTGCCCCAATCTGATGGCATCTGCGGCATGACTTACCATAGCCACTACGGCCAGGGCAATTGCGAGCATACTTTTTTTCATGGTTTCACCAAATATTCTCTATTTCTTTTTTTCATGGCCAACATCAGCAAGCGTTAATGCCAAATTTCTTGCGCCAGAATTCCCAATACATCTGGCCATTGATCTGTTCCAGCGGGACGCGTGGGCTCATATTGCCTTGTATAGCTTTTTTCCTGGCTGCAGATAAAGGTGCGCCTGTCGTAATATTGTCGTAGATCTGCTTAAAGCCGGCGGCGCCCATATTGTGCATACCGTACAGGACAAATACAGGCGGTACACCTTTCACACCCTGCGGGAAAGTACTGCTAAAAGCAGCTATGTTGGCGATCGCATATTTTTTCGCCGCGATACCGTTCTGGTAGGGATCAAACACCTGCTCAGGCAAGAGCCCACTCATGCCAACGTCAGCCAGTGCACCGGCCCCCATTTGATACAAGCCATAATAGTGAGCCGGGCTCACAGCACGCGGATTCTTGGTCGATTCTACATAGGCATAGTAATGCCAGGCAGACCGGGAAATACCAAAATTGAGCAAAGGCGTACCAGAATCACCATTGACAAAGGAATTATTGATGGCAGCGTTCACATCTGCCTTGCCCATCGCCTCATATTTGGCGAAATCGGCACTGGCGGCGCAGCGTGCCTGCGTCTCCGGTGAACCCGTTGTGGTTGAAGACGGGTCAAGATTAGGATTGGCATCGGCAATCTGGTTAGCCACGTCAGCCCGCGCAGAGTTATCCGCATTGAATGCCACCACTACTTTACTGCGGCGGGCGATTTGCGAATTAAGCGAGTGAGCCACGGTACTCATGCGCGCCTGTATGACGTCATTACTACCTGAAAATGCCTTCCTTGCGTCGGAATTATAGGTATCTTCATTGTAGTCAGTGGCTGGATAATTCCCCATGCCCATGACATTTTCTGACCATACCATGGCCGCCCGCTTTTCTTCTTCTGACAGTTGGGTAGTCTTTGCCTCACCAGTCCTGGTATAACCCGGCGGCATCACATCAAGATTCTGCAGATGATCAGCTGCTGCCGCTTCGCAAATGCCATTAAAGACATCGGACATACTGCAATAAGAAGTGGAATGGCGCAGATAGCTTGCCTCTGCATCCGCCATCCTTGAAGTACGCATGCTATTGATCATACGGGTATTCATGGCATCGGCAGCTATCGCCGTTCCAGAAGAAATCAGGGGGGTGACCTGCGTTTGCGAGACCAGCTCATTACAGACCTTGGTAGGCATGTTGGCGCCGACTCCCTTGATCAGGGTAGCAGCCGCTGCTTCTTCCGGGCCCCGTGGAGTACTACCGGGCAGGCCAAGCTGGGTTCCATACAAAAAAGACTTACCATGCAACATGGCGGCTTCGCCATCATTCTCTACTTTATTGCGTGCCCCACTGAGTTCAAAAGCAGCTGCTACTTTTGCGCCTGCCCCCCAGGTCTCGGGCAATACCTGGTAATTGACCAGCGCAGTAGCAGCCAGGGTCACAGCAGAAACGGCGGCAGAAATCGCCGCGACGACCCCTGTTGTTGCCTCTGCTATGGCAATCAACATGTCTGGCGACCATATCTCGCATATGATGTAGCCTTCATAAATACAGACACCAGCCCTGGCCGACAAGGAAATAAAGAACAAAGACAATAGCAAAAAACTCAGGCCAACGAATGCATACCGCCGCAAAACACTCTGCCTGACGGCAGAATGCTTTTGCGATTTTTGTTTATTGAAATAAGTCCGCATGAATGTCATTGCTCTTGGTATGCGATTAAGGAGTTGTGCCAATAGCACGCAGAGCCATTTCACGATTTTTTGCGTAATTCGGATTCATGCTCACGGCAATTTCGTTCAGGATCGCAACTTGTGTTGCCAGATTTTGTTCCACCCTTTCCTGTTGTACATAGGATTGATAATCCATCCAACTTTTGAAGGCCATCATCTTGTTCAATTCACGCAACAAGCCATTGGTATTGTACTGAGACAAAGTAAGGTACCAGGACTGATCGACAAAACGGTTTTCCACGAACAGCTTCATTGCCTGCAAAGGAGACAGAGCCGTAAGGCCAGGCGCAACCAGGCCCATGGAATCAGGTGTCAGGCTAGGATCAACCTTGCGCATCAGGGCACCATTCTCCATCGTCGCCAATGGCACGGATGCCCGCGCAGCATAAGTATTATTGGCCGACAACCATTGCTTGCCAGCGGCAGTCTTGGACATTTCATCGACATTTTTGGGGGTATTCGGTGGTTCACCCACCACATTGACAGCAAAACGTGATGCTGCAATCAGACCCGCGTCATCCAGAGGTTTATCAGCAGAGGCGAGCACTGTCTTGGAAACATTGACCGGTGCCTGGTAATAGCGTTTGCCTTCTGCGTTGCTGTCCATGTAAATCATATCGTCCTGATAGCGTTTGGCCATCTCTGAGCGGATATCCGGTGCACCATTGCGGAAGTAGTTGACCTTTTCCTGCACACTTTGGGAGTCAGGCGACACACCACCTACTGCGGAACCCAGGGTAGTCGAGGACGCCAGGTCATAACAGTTGCGCTGGCCGTTCAGCATGGGGTCTTTGATATTCAGTAAGGCAATTGCAGCAGCTTCATTGATCTTGATGTCACCATCGACAGCAATCTTGCCTTCTGCCAGCACCTTGGCTCTGGCACCATTCATTTCAACCGCAGCCTTGACCTTGGCACCAGCTCCCCAGATTTCAGGCAAGATTTGCAGTTCGACGATTTCCGTCATGGCTGCAATAATCGCGGCAGCAGCAGCCCCAACCGCAGCAGCCACTTCTGCACCAGCAGATATTGCGCCAGCTGCCGCCAATGCGCCATCGCCGCAGCAGGCGTCAGCGCGCAAGGGAATTAAAGTGAACGGCACGGCAAGGGTGCATGAAACAGCAATCGCCACAAATTTTTTTTTCAGATTTTTCATCACTTAACCTTCACTCATAAGCCAGGGATAGTCGATTGCGACTGGGCAGGCGCAGCAGGTGGCGGCGCCGGTGAGTATGCCGGGGGAGGATTTGCAGGCGCAGTGCCGACGTTAACAAAATTGCCGAAAGTATTCACACCAGACTGATTAATCCCTGAATTAACCGTATTAACCGCGTTGTTGACAGCACTATTCCACGCACCAGTGGCAGCGGCACATATCTTCATGATGATTTCATTGATGAGTTTGTCAATTAACTGATTCAGGATCGCTTCGAAAGCAGCGGTGAAGCTGAAGCTGGTTGGCAAATTGAAAGCAACAGAAATCAACTGAATATTTTCGAGACAAGAATTGATGGAATCATTGAAACGCTTGACCGGATCACCAGGCGCTGCTGCGGTTGCCACATTCTTTGCAGAATTATTGATCGCAGTATCAAACTGATTGCCACAATTTTTTTGAGACCTGGCATTTGTTTCGCTCGTGCCCAAGGCATTTGTTGCACGCATGTTTTTTTGCGTATTCGCATCTAGTATCGCGATACTAGAATCTACCGAACCCACGGCGCCAACAGTCGAGACACTGTCTGCCCTGACCATAGCTGGCATGATGGCGACAGAGACTATCAACAAACGGCACATCATATTTTTCACAATTTCCCGCATCACAAAGCTCCTTGCTTTCATATCATTGTCTGAGCTACTCAAGCACATACATTTTATTTATTCTGCCCATTTACTTCGCTTATTTACTCTACTTTTATTCTGTCACTTTTCTGTCATTTCTATCCCGGTCAGCAGCATTTTCACCCGGTTTAAAACCCTGGTATAGCGGAAGGAGGACTAGGTGGTGCAGGTGCTACAGACGCAGGGCCAGGCGGTGCAGGCCCGACAACGACGACATTTCCAAAAGTATTGATACCCGATTGATTGATGCCTGAATTAAGCGTATCTATCGCATTACCAACGGCAGAATTCCATGCTCCCGTTGCGGCAGCGCATATTTTCATAATGACTTCATTCACCAGTTTTTCCATCAGCTGCTTGAGTATTGTTTCAAACATTTGTGTGAAATTGAAACTGGTTGGCAAGTTAAACACCGCAGAAATTGTCTGTATATTGTCAAGGCAGGCATTCACACTGTCATTCAGTTTTTTGACTGGATCACTGTATGTCATGGCACGTGCCATATGCTGCTGTCCTGCTGTCAGGGCATCTTTTGCTTTCGTGGCACAGGGATCAATCGCTGCCAGATCAGTCTGGTTTGCCCCCACTGCTCCGCTCAGTTCCAAGGTTTTTTGTGCGCTTGTATCCAGCGTGGTAATGGTCAGATCACCGATGCCGGACATGCTGTCAGCGGCACTGATACCTGGCAAGAGCGCCAGCAATGACAACCAGACTAGCAGCAGTAATTTTTCAGAAATCAATTTCATCAAGCCACCCGCGCGCCCTGTTCAATGGCAGTCTTTACAGCAGCCAGCCGCTCCGGTGCAAATACCGTTTGCAGCAAGGCTGTCTTCCTGGCGAACCGCAATCTGTCCATCATGAGCTTGAAAGCAATCCGGTCGATAGCTGTCACGCCACCCTGTTCATACAGGCTCTGCGCCTCATGCAGGAAATTAAATTCAATTTCAGGAAATCCGGTTTCCAGCCAATACACCAGACGCAAGGCCACTGATGAATGCAGATACGCGAGCACAACCAACAAGTCGTTAATGAAGGCGGCCTTTTGCCCGGACCGCACCGCCTGAGCCAGCATGGCCGGCAGTGATGCCACCAGTGCAGCCACTTCATCATCCAAAGATGCTCCGCTGTCCAGCACCCAATCCTCGGTCGCATCCATCGCGCCAATAATATACGGCGCACCGGGCGACACCTCGCTCCAGTACGTTTGCAAGCCTTCACTTGTTAGATCAACCATATATTACCCATGCCAGAAAATACAACACTGACGCATTATAACTACAGAATTATTTAAAGAAAATACCCTTGTACTTTTTACTTTATTTCAAAAAACCTTTACAAGTAATAAGTTTTTTAAAAATATTATTTTACTTGTCGAGTTTTTACCATCAGGTTATCATTAATAATTGAAAAAGTGAAAGTAAAAAACTTAATGGCGGTGAATTTGGACAATAAGTCAACATTAAGAAATGCAAATTCAACAACATCCGAAAGCGAGGCAACGGATGAATTTGGCGATCATTTGCAAAAACATAAAATGATAGAGGCAGCCCATCATGTTGCCGACATCATGCTGGGTCCGGTAGGCGGTGTACTGGTGGCGCACGCCCTGCATGCCGCAGATATGGCTGCAGAGTTGTATAACCAGCCAAATACGAACAATGCAAATGCCATTCCGTTAAACCAGCCGCATCTGACACTCAATGGGGTGCCGACAGCAAAACCGGTATTAGTACTTGATGCGAATGATGATCCCAGGAATCCAGGCAGGAAGCTGCATAAGAAGCCAAGTGAAAAAGTAGTCAACGAAAACGAAAAACGCTATCACGAGAGAGCCTTCAGCCAGGGCATGGATCTGACACCCGCTATCACCCTGCCTACCGGGCGACCGGATATGGCCACTGGCACGACGCGCAAGAAGAAACGTATTACACCGATTTGATCAGTGTCAGCAAAACCGGATTGAATCACAGCACAGTTACAGCAAGCAGGCAGCGGACTTTACCAAACAGCATTCAGCCATTAAAGAGATACCCATGCGTACAAGCAAAAAACTCAATATCTACATCTTGCTGGCACTGGCCGCTGCCCTGGTGGCGACTGGAGCGCACGCGGGAAATTTTTGGGTGCCTGAGGGCAAGCAAAGTGACTATTCCGTACAGATACTGCGGGTCGTCTTTGGCAATGTCGTGCTAAATATCTATGACGGCACCATTGCCGATAATGACAATCATATTCTTTCAAATCTGTTAAGCAAGATGAATGCAGGTGTCCTGGTCATCGGCATGATAATCATGGCTTACACTTACATAGGCGGCGCGGTCCATACTGCCAAGGATGGCGAATGGCTGGGCAAGAAATGGGACACTATGATGGTCCCCTTGCGCACCGCAGCAGGTATGGCCATGTTGTTACCAACAGTTGCCGGCTACTCCTTTTTGCAAGTTGTACTGATCTGGTCTGGCATACAGGCAGTAGGTCTGGGCAGCAGCATCTGGACCGCGGCATACTCCACCATCGCGAATCAGGTTTTTATTACACAGCCTTTTCTTGCACCTAACAAGACCGCGAAACAAGCGTTCCTGATGGTGGCATGCAGGGAAGCTGGCAATATGTACGGCATGGAAATCACGCCATCTGCATCTGATGGAAAAATAATCTATGCCGCAAAAGGATCTCAAGATGCAGGTAGTGCCGGTTTTTGCGGCTCTATACAATGGAGCGCTTCCAGCACTTGGAGCAAGTTAAAAAATGCCTCGACCAACCTGGTAGGTTGTGACAACCTGTTTTCTACAGAAGAAGGCTGTACCAAGATACTCGCGGATACAACGGCCCAGCCATTTTCATCCTTCAATTTCTCTGGCGTTGATAAAGTGACACTCTTCGAATCGAGTAATAAGGAAGAATTTGAAGACATCATGCGCACGGAGCACGGGAAAATTATTACCGAGATGCTCAACAGCCAGGCCCTGAAAGATATGGCAATCGATTTATTGCAGGCAACCGATGCATCCAAGAAATTGATGCTGCCAGGGGGCACATATGAAAATACACTGGCAAAAATACAGCTCCAGTATGAAAAGGACCTGATAACAAAAGTACGGGAAAATATGAAGGCTACCCTTTTTCAGGGCCAGACACCTCAAGAATTATGGATGTTGAAAATGGGTGAGCAAATGAAAAATGGCGGCTGGTTGCATGCAGGGTCTTTCTACATGAAGATAGGCAACCTGAACAATGCAGCGCAAAATGTCATCAACGGCGCAATCTCTACTGCCTATACGATTCCCAATATTTCAGGCATGCAGAATGACGGTCAAAACTCTGCTTTTTCAGTTTTCCTGAACAATTTGCAGCAAACCATTATTGGCACGAATAGCCTTGCCACCAAGATAGAGAGCGATACACCAGCCAAATTTGATTACAAGGATATCAGGAAGACCTGGAACGCCTTGACCGATGGCATTTCGACCGGCGTACTGAAATTTGCCATGGTAGGTGAAATCGGAAAAAATGGCATGGACCCGCTCGTACAATTAAAGGCAATTGGAGACACCACGATTCTTGCAGGGGAGGCTATGCTGGTGGAAGGATCCGGTGCTTTCTTGAACAAGAAACTGGAAGAGACCAGCACCTTGTCCATCATCCTGGCCGCTCTGAGCGGACTCATGCTGAGCATGGGCATGTTCCTCGGTATTATCCTGCCCATGCTTCCTTATGTGTTCTGGGTTTCTGGTGTTGCCTGGTGGCTTATCTCTTTTGTCGAAGCAGTTATTGCTGCACCGATCTGGGCGATTGCCCACATGCACCCGGAAGGACATGATATTGCTGGCCGCGGCTCGCCAGGCTACATGTTTGTATTGTCCATACTGATACGTCCGGCTTTGATGGTGATCTTCCTGTTTGCCGCCATGCTGCTGATCAAACCCATCATGAATTTCGTCAATCAGGGTTTCTTTCAATCCATCTCGAATATGACTGAAGGTTCCATGGTAGGTATCATGACTTTGCTGGGCACCTTGATCTTGTATTCAGGCATAACCACCAAAATGATCATGACCGTGTTTGGTATCATCAATACTGGCCCTGACAATATCATGCGCTGGATAGGTGGCAGTGATTCCGTTGGATCTCAGGCCCATAATACTGCGAACAGCATCCATCAAGGTGCAGAAGCTGCAGGTTCAAAAACAAGCGAAATTGGAACGGGTATTGGCGCTAAACGCGGTGCGGTAGTTGCAGCGGCAAAGAAGAACAAATAGCCTGATCTTTAACCTTGAAAACGCCATCCATGCGGTCTCCACTTGCAAGTGGAAGCAGCATGGATGGCGTGTTCCAGTTTACTATTTTGTCAGATATTGAGACCTGATCATCTGCCATGCACCGAAATTGACGGCCAGACTCCAGAACCAACACTTGCAAAGTCTCAGTGAAAGACCAGCAGCTCACTTTTCCCGGGCATATTTCGCTGGTTGATTCATATCAACAGCATGATGTGCCAGCTCTTACACTTCGGTCAAAAAAATGGCCTGTCTGAAAAGACAGGCCATTTTTATCATTATATCAATTCACTACTATCTTTTAGTTCAAGCCTCACCCGGCATACCAGCCGTTGAAAACAGCTTCATACTATTCAATGGCAATTGGGACAGGAAAGGCAGTTTGGAACCGACTTCACGACCGCGCTTTGGGCGCTTTACCGTCTGACCATCCTCCCCTGGAAACTGCAAACCTGTGCCATCAAGCATATCCAGATTCAATTCCCATGATTTTTTAGACCGTTCTTTCCACACATGCAAGGCATGCTGGTAATACGTCTGCGCCTGCGGCTTGCTCCAGCCATTGATCCTGGCTAATTGCGCCATGGCGGCTTCAAACTCATCATCACTTTTTGCCCGGCTCAGCTCTATATTTTTAACTGAGTGGCAACGTGGACACAAGCTCATCAACGCCGTGATTTTTTGCGTGCCCTTGAGCTCATCATATTCAAACACTTCATGGCACTCAACAGGATGCTGATGACCTTGCTCAAAACCATTTTCCAGGCAAATCTCACAACGATAACCGGCACGTACAAAAACCGCTTTTTTAAGACGATTGAATTCAGCGTGACCAAGATAGCTACGGACACTGGAAAAGCGGCTGGAAAAGGGGACGGGCTCGATAGACAGCACTGGACGGCTCACGGGCACTTGCAACAGATTTTCTGCACTTGAAGCAGTAGTGACGATAGTTGGACGCAGAGCCGCCGTTTTTTTCAATTCCTGCTGCAGGGCAGGCAATTCACTGACGAGCACGCCTATTTCACTGGCCTGCCTGTTAACTACGCGGACATATGGAAATATAGCAGCCAGCTGCGTCAGGCCAAAGTTCAATTCATCCCTGAACAGCAGTCCTTGCTCTTCATAGAAATCTTCACGTGCCAGTACCCGGCGCTGCGCCAGTGACAAGGGGCCAAGCAGGCATAAGCGCTTGCTTTGCGTATCAGGGTCATAGGCCACTACCATACGCAAGGTGTGCATCGTCAGGTCCGCCCATCTGGTCAGTGGCTGGGCTGAGGGTTCTGAAGATTTCAAGTCCTCATTCATGATTTCGTTCACTGAATGCTCCAAACTAAAACGCACTTATCAATCTTTATGTTCCGGGTTTTGCTGAGTCTGTTTCTTGAACCTGGCACCAGAGCGCCAACCCGCTACATCCGTCTTGAATCCATGTACGATGTTCCGGCCCAACTGGCGTAAGGAACGCAAGCACCAGACAACTATGCGTACGAACAATTTGCGCGGCCTGGCCGTCTCAGGATCAAGTTCAGATTGCTGATCAAAGGCATATACAACAAGACAAAGCAATACGACCACCAAAATCCAAAAGTACACCATTTCTACCTCACACCGTCTTTTTTACTTGCCGTCTTCATTTCCATGGGCCCTTCATTGTTGCAGAGAAGAATGTCCACATGATGAAAAATGCTGACTTGCTTATTTAAATTTAGCTTAAAAAGACAGGAGTTGCCGTAGATTAATAGTAACTATTCATGAATCTTGGCAAGCGTTTAAGCTACATATCTTAACCTAGCGGCCATATTCAGCCTATAGCGTGAGGTCCAAACTGGTTTTGCTTTTGTTTCTATTTGCAAGCACACTTGACAAAAAATAAAATACATAAACAACAAGCTACCATACCACTTGCTGACGCCGCCGCCCTCTGTTGCGATACTTGAGATAGTGCTTGAGATGCCGCTATGAAGCAGCAGCAGTTTTAACCATCGTTTCAATAGAAATCAGGCCGCCGTTGCCGCTAGTTGCATGGCATCCCTGTCAGCCTGTTTTCCATCAATTTGAACACTGAATACCTACTCAAGTATGTAGATTAGCTCCTCAAATTTCTGTCAGCATCAGCCTCAGGAAACATTTGGTTTCAATTTTTTCTGATCATGCGTTCTATCTGATCGACTTCAGGTTGCTCAGGGACAATGAAAGCATTGCGTTCACCGCCACGCTGATAAATCAGCAGAGGAGTTCCTCTAAATTTGGTATCGCGCAAGAACAACAGATTCTGTGACAAAGACCGCGCCATCTTGTCATCTGGCGCGACGGACTTGATGGTTTTCCTGAACATTTTTTCGACGATATCGGTTTCACCGCGATTCAATAAAAAGTAGGCTGCCATTTGCGCCGATGGGCTTTGCATATTATTACCGCTCAATGAAATGACGGGTATCCAGCGTACGCGCAAGAGACCGCGCTGCACATAAGGCCGCAACATTTCCCAGGTTTTATGGCAATGCGGGCAGATAGGATCAAAGATCACATACACAATGTTATTGCCGCTTCCCTCTTCTACCCAGGCGGTAGATTTTTCTGCTGCGGCAAAGACCTTGTTCTTGAATTCGGTAGGAACAGTTTCCAACTCGCGAATGGTGGTGAGCATCTTGCTCTGCTCAGTGACGGTTTTATCGACTTCGTTCGCCAGCCCCGGGACTGCAGCAGGCGCGGCCTGGGCGATGCCTGCCTGTTCAGCCAGCTCGATTTTGGTGATGGAGCCACCAGAAGAGTTAAACACCTCGCCAGCCGCCAGGAATTTGCCATTGGCGGTGACATAAAATATTTTCTTGCTGCCATTGCGCTCTACCACCAGGCCTTTGAAGCCGGAAGAAGAACGGAATTCTTTGACAATATTATTGCCCTTGCCCTGCATGATGCGGTTCCAGTCCGGCACCGACTTTGGCGCTACGCTTTTTTGTGACAGCGGCTGGCCGTCTTCACCGAACAGCTCGCCTGAAAAAAGATAGTCGCCGTTTTCAGTCACATAGAATGTTTTTTCTGCACCGGCGGCTTCTACTACCAGACCACGGAACCCGGAAGGCGAAGAAAATTCCTTGACGACCTTGTTGCCACGCGCCGTCATGATTTTCTTCCAGTCTGTTGCTGCCATTGCAGACAGGGAAAGCGACACACCCAGCGCCATGAGTATACTTTTTACCAAGCGTTTCTTTTGCATTACATCATGCCTTCCATAAATTCGGCTTTCCCACTACATCAGTGTGAACAAACCCACGTTTTTTATATAAGCCAACACCGCCAGCCCTGAGACTGAGAGCGGCACCGGCGAGATCTTCCACGCTGACACCATCGAGCCAGCCATCAGCAGCGCCGGCATACACATGACCAGAATCTGCTGCTGCGCCTTCGGTCTGGTCATTCGTGACCCATGAGCGATAGCCAGAGGTCAGGTGGTAATAACCGTGTATGCCCTGGTTAAACCAGAAATGGCTCTGCACCGCCGTAATCAACGCTGCCAGGCGCATATCCACCTGGACTACCCTGCTGCTCCTGACATCCCGTAAAAACCAGCACAGGCGCTTGTAGCCCTCGGCATCGATACGGCCATCCTTACCCCACAGCAAAAAGTCAGCGCGCTCAGCCGCATGCCACTTCGAGGCTTCGCGCGTCAGATAAATCCTGCGTAATATGCGACCTTCACCAGATTTCTCTGGGTAGTAAAAATCTGGCCTGAACAACTGCCCAGTTGCACCATTGGCAGCACCCGCTGTGGCAGGCAAGATCAGCCCCGCCGCAACCGCAAAGGACTTGGCCAGGAAATCACGCCTGGGTGCTTGCGCTGTGCTGGTTTCCAGGTGAACTGGCAGTTTGTTCATGTGCATCATTACCTTGCAGCGTATTTCTTGCTGAATGCTTCTATCAGGCTAGTTTTGCCGCTGCGCTTTGCCGGTGTAGGCTGGCAGGCATAGGAAGCATTGGCGACAATGGCATTGATGACATGCGCGGCATCATTTTGCGCCTTCGAGGCATCCACACCCAGCAGCCTGTCCATCGCCACCAGAGCGGCATGGGTATGCTGCTGGTCTATCAATATCTGCGTCTGCCTGGCCTTGCCATATTTCTCTTCCATGGCATACAAGTCACTCAGGGTAGTTGCCGTTTGCCAGCTGGTTTCATACGCATTTGCAGGTGCCAGTTGTTCGTGCATGCTGGCCTGTATATCTGCGGCCCACGGGGCGACTACTGCCTTGCTGGCTTCATCGAGGCTATCATTGCTGC
This sequence comes from Undibacterium sp. Tian12W, assembly GCF_049339405.1. Taxonomy (NCBI): domain Bacteria; kingdom Pseudomonadati; phylum Pseudomonadota; class Betaproteobacteria; order Burkholderiales; family Oxalobacteraceae; genus Undibacterium; species Undibacterium sp. Tian12W. The sequence goes on along the minus strand of NZ_JBMPPK010000004.1, from coordinate 105,368 downwards.
GGCCAAAGATGCTGATCACGGCGCCATCAAATTCCTGTTCCGCTGCTTTTTTCTGGCCGGATCGTTTGCCAAACAGGGTACGTGCGGTGCGCTCCCTGACACCTGTTTCCTGTGTTGCTGACGCGGCCTGACTCTCTGTTTTTACCGTAGCGACATGGCTTGCGGACTGGACGGCAGCAGGTGCGCTGTCAGCGGCGGGCGTAGCCTTGGCGATGACAGGAGCTGCTTCTGCAACTACCGCTTCTTTCGCAGCAGCTACGTCTTTCTCTGCCTGCGCCTTCGCTGCATCAGCTTTCTTTTTCAATGCTTCCGGCGACAAATCCCATTCTGCCATTTCACCATAGGCAGGTGGTTTGACTTTGATGAAGTGATTCAGCCTGTATTTGGTCAAGAGATTACGTTCATCGACCATGCCGCATGAGAACATGCGGGCACGGATAATCCTGGACTTGAACAGGATATGTGCTTCACCCGGCGTCTGCTCTTTCAAGTCTTGCAGTGAGCCACGTGAACGCTGTTCCATGGTGGCATTCATATTGTCCATGTAGTTGGTGGACATGCCATTGGTGCTGGCTTGCATGCCGCCCATGACCATGACATCAGCCATGCCTACGGACTTTTCAAAAATTTCATAAGTACGCTCGGCATCTTCCAGCTTCATGAAGATCTTGATATTGCAGTTGGCGGCGATGGAGGCCGCATCTTCTTTCGACGCCTTTTCAAAGCCCGGCATATCCTGGCTGGCGAATACCATGCTGAAACCAAGGCTACGCGCCTGTGCAGGCATGACGGCAACACCGGGCACGGCGTAGGCGCCATATTCATCAAGTATCGTTACGAACGGCGATGGTGCATTGGTAGGCCGGTTATCCAGCACTTCCATCTTGCTGCCTTCCATCTGCGCACCAAGAGTTGCAGCCATCATGTTTTTCAGACTCATGATGACGACCTTACCGAGATTGGCGAGCTCGTCCTGAGATTTTTCCAGTGCGGGCAGCAAAACCACCAGGATGCGGCGATTGACGACGACGTCGTACAGATCGACTTCACCGAGATTGGTTTTAAAGATATGACCCAGCGTATCGGACAAGGAACCCAGCACGCGGGTAAATTGCATTTGCAGATAGCCATGCTGTTCCAGCGTCGTGGCTGACTGGTCAGCGCCTTTCTTTTCTACAAAGCCAGGCAGGGAACTCAGGTAAGCCTTGATGGCAGCCTGGGCACGATCAGACAATTTGATCGGCGTGCCATCGATAGGGTTCTTGCCATTCGATAAGGCGACGATGTATTTCAATTGCATGAAGTCACGTATGACTTCCACGTCCAGCAAGATACGGCCTGCATCGCGCAGGGATACCAGCGCAATCATCAAACCGGTCAGCAAGGAAATTGCGCGGCCCTTCCACATATCGCCGCTGCCGCCAGAATCGCCCATCAGACCGACCAGCAATTGTGTCAGCGCATCCGATGCACCAAAAGCAAAGGGATTGATGGTATTCGATAACTTGGTCAGTTGCGGGCCTTCAATATCACGTGAGCCAGTACCAAAATTGATGATGAGGAAATCATCTTCCCTGCCCATCGCACGGCTCATGGAAAAGATCGTGGCAAACAGGCTCGCATCGCCTTTACCATCGACGAAGATAAAGCCTGAACCCTGCATCAGGGCGTTATAAGCCATGGACACGAGGGCTACAGTTTTACCACTACCGGTAGAACCGAAGATCAGGATGTGAGTGCGCAGGTCATCATTATTGAACCAGAGTTCAGCATCGTCTTTTTTACGGTTACCAAAATGCGAGATGCCTTTGGCCCAGGTGGGCTTGTCGGTTGCTGGATTGATTTCTTCAGGATCAATAATACCTGAGCGGCCCTTGCCATCGTTCGCAGCAGCGTCATAGTCAGTGGACATGGGCATGCGAAAAGGCAGGCTGTAATGCTTGAAGCTGGAGCGTATATACAGGAATAGCAGGATGCCGAACACAAGAATGTATTCATGCCAGGTAGGCGAGATCATGGCGGCCGCGCCAATCACAAACATCAATATGCTGGCAGCTTCCGGCTTGAAAAGAATATCTTCTTTTATTCTTTGTAACTGCGGACGCGTATCACGACGTCTGTGATGGGCCTTGACCTCATTCTCCGGCTCAAGACCTGCCTGTTGTGGTTGGGCCATACTTCCCTCAATACTCGATTATGTCGATAACATCTGCCAATACATCTGCCAATAATTACAAGGGCCGTGCACCTGTCACACACCTGCCCTTTTCACTCCTGCACCAGAGCTGCCATTAAAAGCCGAAATTACCCTGGCTCTGTTCAGGCCTGGCTGCTGCACTTGGCGCTGTTGGTGCGGTTTGTGCAGGCTCCATCGCTGCACCAGGGCCACCGAGCATCAAGGATGGATCAGGCTGCGCGGGCACGGTTTGTTGCGGCTGGGCCATGAGCTCACTGCCGACAGTGCGGCTACGGTTGATGTTTTCCATCTGCCTTGCGACTTCCGGATTGCGCATTTCCATGCTGGTGGCGATTTCATCCAGGGATTTTTGTGGTGGGCGCTTGATCATGGGAATGGTCAGCAGCAAATACAAGACAATAAGGACACCGAGGATTTTCCAGAACCGGGTTTTCCTGGCATTCAGTTTTGCCAGCTTGCGCAAGGCCAGACCGGCACTTTGCATATTCGTGAAAGAGGCCAGCACCATGCCATGTTCCAGGCCATTACCCTGCCTGACGATGAGGTGGTAGGCATCATTCTTCAAATCACTGACCAGGCCACTTGCCAGTCTGGGCAGGACGCGGTCAGCTTGTGCCGCAGGAGCCGGGGTTGGCGCCGCATCGGATTCAACGGCAGCTCCCAGTGCTGGCTGCGGTGACAGGGTAGAACCACTTTCGATAGAAAATATTGAAAAGCCCTGTTCTATGGAGGGAAAGCGTATGACATTCGCCACTTCAACTTCGCGTGCGCCTTCCAGTAAAATTTTCCCAAGCACAGTCAATTCATGGGAATTGAAGTTCTTGTTGACACGGATAGCCTGATAGCTTTCAAAGCGATTGATCAGATTCTGTAACATTGCGTTTTCCTAAATAAAATCATATTGAATTCAAAAGCCATCACAGCTGGCTGCCGTAGGTATCGAGGTATTCATCCAGATAAGACTCCAGGCCATCCAGTGCGGTCTTGACATAGGGCCGCATTACTTTGTTACCTGACTGCAATTCAGCCTGGTAATGGGCAAATATGCCAGCGGATTCCATCCAGCAGGTTCTGCGCCCCAGGGCATTGAACATATAGAACAGCGTACGGTTGACTGGCTTGAGCCATAAGAATTCAGCCGAGGCCACTACACCACTAGTACGCGCCTTATCCAGCAAAGCCAGCATGGCAGTCGCCATATAGGCATGGCGCGAGAGTATCTTTACAATGACATCAGTATTTTTATATTTTTCAAAACAGGACAGGCCCAGTTCGGTATCGAATTTTTCCAGCGCCAGTTTGGCTGACAGATCATTGCTGGCGACACCGGCTGCCGTGCTGGATGCGGATAATTGATTCAATATCTTCAGCGCGGTTTTTTTGTCACCACTGATCTTGGCCATGAAGGAACCCAGCAAGGCTTTAAGATAGGGCGGCAAGTCATTGAACGATACAAATTTTGGCCCGAGTTGCCTGATCAATGCGACCTCTGCAGTGGCGCGGTCAAGACGGCGTTTATCGACGGGCAAACCACTGACAGGTGAAGTCTCCTGATAAATTTCCCATAACTGATTTTTCTCTACCCACTCCTTGGGAGTCGTGCTCCAGGCCCAGCGGCCACTCTCCACCGGTACCTTCAGAAGATTAGCGTCCAGCACTGGTGTAATGCAGGGCCACAATGTCACTTCTTTTTTTGCCAGGCTGAACATATCCCAGCGGCGTTTGAATTTTTGCGATGGGTGCTTGAAGAAAATATAGACACCCATGGCGACACATAAAAGCATGGCCGGTATCTTGGTATATTTGCCGATCAATTCACCGTTGGCGGCAAATTCATTATATTCAACATTGCCATAAGACACGCTGCCCATCCAGTCGACTGCCGCACGCACATCGGCATCAAACAGGCCTATCAACGGCCCGGTCACGTATGAGCGGAACAGGAAAACTGCGCCGACAATGAAACCCTTGCCGACAAACCAGAGTATCAACACACCTGCGGCAAACAGCAGCATGGCCCACAGGCCTTCGTTGGAAGTGTCGTTACCGGAATTACCTGCTTGTGGTGGCGGCATGCCCTGCTCCTGCGATTAAATATTCCCATCTGCCTTTGCTGGCATCATACAAAGCCAGCGACCGGAACCAGTTCAAAAATTCTATGTCTCGTTGAATTGCCTGATATTTTTTATAAACATTACCTACATAAGCCGAGCGGTAAGGCTCATTCGCCGAATGATATAAACCTATTGCACACCACACATCCGATTTGCAGGCGAGATACCTGAGCTTGAAAATATTTGCTCCTACATAGGCGTTCAGGCAATTATCTTTCAGCACCCGGTTCAATGGTATGCGATGCTCAGACAGATACTGCTTCCAGCTCGCATCATTAATCTGAAAACGGCCATAATCCTGAGTACGGTTTGCATTACCTGAAGTGCGCACCGACGAACCACGCTCCTGTGCGTAAATTGCCAGCAATGCCATGGACGGCACTTTGTAATACTCAGAGGCGCCTTTAATACAGGAATAAAAGGCTGGTTCCGAGCTGGTATCCACGGGCGCAATATAGGCATCCACGAACCTGTCCTCAATGATTATTGTGGTTCTTGTTCAGATCGATGACCTTGGAAGACTCTTCTGCGCGCCTGCCTGCATCTGCTTCTGTTTTTTCACTCAAACCCGCACTGATATCCTTGACACTTTCAGACAGAAAGGGAAACAATATTCCCAGGTACTCAGCAAATGAAAACAGCGCCCGATGCCGTATCTGGGTCAGGCGAAAATGAGCCACCAGCCATCGCGTACCTATCATCAGCATGACAGCCAGAGAAGTCACCAGATGCGTCAGTGGATTTTGCGAATATGGAGAGCCACAGGCAAACAGGAAAGCCACTGCTGTCAGCAATGCATAAATAGTCGTTTCTTTTTTCCTGTAAGCCAGGAATTCGGCAATGTCACCCTCACTCCAACCCAGGCGCTCCTGGGCTTCATTAAAACTTTCTTCCCTCTCCGACCGTGCGCTGGTAAACAAACGCTTGAATGCACTACGGGTAATACCGACCGCTTTCTGCGCATCACCTGAAGGAACAAGTTTGCGCCTGAGTGGCGATGCTTCTTTTTTTTCCGTCATTGGAACTCCACGAGCAGCAGCGATTAAGTATTTTCAGATTCAGGCTCTGGCATGGGGGTAAGCACCATCTGGAACAAGTCCAGCAAGCCATTGGCATTGACGATCTTTTTTTCTTCCAGTTCTTCCAGCAAACGTCCGTCATCTATCTCAAAGCGCCAGTCTTTCACTTTCCGGTAGCTGTACTGATGCATGCGTTCAATGGCGTCATGTACAAACAATAAAATGACGGTAGGTGAAACCTGCAAACCTGCATCTGACACCTGGGCACGATAACCCGTGCGGCTCTGGAAGCTGGGATCAGGAATCCAGTCAATGCCAAAACCCGGCGCCAGCGTACCCTCTACAGGTGCCACAGCATAATCACCCTCAAAAAAAGTATCTTTATAGTGCCGCTCTGCCAGGTATAACATGGCGGGGAACAAACCCTCTTCACCATATACCCAGTCATTTTCATTATGACCATAGACGATGCCATCATGGACACGTCCATCGGCATTATTGGCAAAGAAAATATATTGCGGCGCGAGCAGAGACTCCATGGTCTGACGCAATACAGGCAGCGCATTGATGTTGTCTGCTGCGCTCATGGCTACGGCATTCATTTGGCACGTATCTCCAGAATTTTCAATTCGCAGACCTGGTTCATGGCATCCAGCGCCAGTTTTTTATCGACCTTGCCTATCAGGCCCAGTTGTACTGCCCGGTTTTGCGGAGAGATGTAATACTGGTCTTCGATCAAGGTACCAAACAAAGTGCTGATGTGCTGCATCGACTTGCTACCTGCCTCACGCACAAAGGGCAGGCGCATGACCTGCTCACTCAACTGCCGGGCTTTTTCTTCATACGGAGGGAAAGGCTCGCCACGTGACCCAGCCAGTAATGCGCCCATGGCGACGTCAGAAAACCCGGCACAAATCTGGCTGGCCTGTGCCATCGAAAACACAGAAGGAGCACCGCTACCCGCATCTTTTTGACCAAAAGAATTTTGCCCATTGGCCACTGGCGCCGCCGCAGTGTTAGCACCTGACTGACCCTGAGGGGCATCCAAAGGCCTGGACATGTCCATAGCCGGTGCAGCAGTAGTGGACTGAGAATTGCCGGACAAACCGAAGTCACCACTTACCGTTGCCGCAGTCTCATCAATTTTGACACCATTGCCATTACTCTTACCAGCCATGCCGGTATAAGCAGCCACGGCGCAAGAAAGCACGATCAGCAACAAAGCTGCAACACCCGTATAGTGCAAGACCCGGGGCTTGCCACCGCCCGCAGGCGCGTACATACGCGTTACCAGCATCAACAGACCCAGGATAAAGAAAGAAGTAGCTGCGTAAACCATGGACTTATTTACCTGAACGGAAATAGTCAGCGAAGGCGGTCTTGCCTGCCGCTTTTTCTGCTGCGATACGCTCTTGCTCATCACGTTGCGCTTCAGCAGCCTCGGCCATCGCATCTCTGAGCTCTATGCGGATATAACGCTCTTTTTCAAATACCGTAATCTGCACGCTTTTTGTACGCAAGCGCTTGGTGTCGCGATATTGGTGGAAATTATTTCTTCCCTCATCGGAAAAATAAGCCAGGTCTTCCATGGCGGCATACAGATTGCCAACAAAGCTGCCATCAGACTGTACGTAAGGGTCCCAACCCAGCGGGATGCGGGATTCAAAGCGGAAAGCATAACGATGCGCCCAGGCATCCACATGTTGCCCCAGGGTCTGGCCACGTTCATAAAACCAGGTGTAATTCATGGTCACGGGATCTGCTTTGGCATGGTCAGCAGCCTGCGCAGGTTCGAGCTTCATGTCCCGCATGAAAGGTGAAGACGACTTTGCCGGTAATTCGACTATGCCCTTGAAATTGTTTTCTGGAATAACTTCACGATACTGCGCCGTTGTTTGCCGTGTGGCACAGCCCGATACAGTGAGCGCTGCCATCACTACTACCATAGAAAAAACTTTCACCTGTCACTCCTCTATACAGCGAATCCGACTTGATAATCCAGCGATACCGGCACGCGTTCTATTAAATTCACCGCGTAGCCACCAGCCTGCTCCAGCTTGACCAGACCGCAGCCATCGCGAAACAGGAAAGACATCGCGAATGCCTGCTGTCCATCCGAGCCATACATGCAAACCGCCCTGGCTATCATTTCATTCATGACATAGCGGGTGTTCAGATGCAGGGATTTGATGTCATAGTCCAACACAACTGCGTCAGACACGGCGACATCTACCTGCAATTGCCCGGCTGGTCTTGATAAAAAAATCATGCAGTTGTGAAAGCAAAATGGCGCAACCACTTCTGCATCCAAAACCATCTGCACATCCAGCAAATATTGCACACACAGTTGCACTGCTTTTTGCAGGACAATCTTTTCTGCAGGCTTTATAGCCACAGCCACTTCACCAGTGTGCAGATTCGATTCCAGGTTCACAGCAAACACTCTACGCAAGTCAATAAAAAAGCAGCCATTGGCTGCTTTACTGTTCAATACAGATATATGTGATTGTATGCACCAGCTTTCTGCATGACCAGATCAGACTGGCAGCAGGCCGGAAGAATGCAGACTCAGGATGCTTTCATACAACCTGCCACACCGGGCAGGCTATCTGGCAAAACATCCCTGTCCAGTTGATTGCCAGCCATTGAATCGCGCTGGCATTCCGCGCAAAAGCAGCACAAAGCAATCATCAACTTTTAAATTCGCATTTTGTGGCGCAGGCAGCAGCACCACCCCCATATATGAGGCAAAGTTTAGGCGAATGAAAATCAAAAGTCAAACGATTTTCCGCAAGTACCTTTCGGACATCGAAAAACCTTCTGCAAGCAGGGCCGTGACGGCGTGATCATGCTCTTCCAGGCGATTGCATTTGATCGCCAGCTCAGCAAAATTTGCTGAGAAAGCCGGGATGGAACCGCCATATCTGGCATCAACTATCCAGTTAACAAACTTCTTTAAATTCCCACTGGCAATCTTTTTTTCTGACCACTCCTTAACGCGCTCAAAATTGTGCAATACCAAAAGTTCAGGGCGCGGTACTTTGACGACAAATTCACCGATAGGGTCGGAACATATTTTGTCTTCGTAAAATTCATAATCACCATTGGTCTTGAGCATTTCATAAGGCGGGTGCAGAGATTGCACCAGCATCAACTTAATGTCGCCCTCACCCAGTTCCAGACCATAAGAATACTCACCCGCAACAAACACCAGGGGCGGCCCGGACTCAGACTTGATTGCTTCGAGCGTGAATGCACTCGAATAACATAAGCCCGTGGCATTCTTGAAATGCAGGCTGGCCAGGCGTATCGCATGCCGCATCAGAATGGCCTTACCATCTGTCATCTTGTCAGTTGGTATATATACGCCGTGAGCTACACGTTGTATCAGTGCTTTTTGTGCCAGGTAGTAACTTTTATTTTTCGCGATATTGGTCCCGACTATCATCAGCTCAGGAAACACTTCATCCACCGCCACCTCTTTGGCAGGTGACTTGCGTCGCACTGTCACTTTCGCTACTTTCTCTGGCACAGTTTTACTTGATTTCAATTACAGGCTTCCTCAACAAAAACAATGTTTACAAACTGGAACTCATTTCCATGAGCTTTGGCAAAATGAGTTCTAGTATATTCTGAATTAAGCCCTGCCCCACGACTCACATACACACTTAACAACAACCTGACTTTTAAAATCTTCAACCAGATATCCAGTCACGCATTCAACCTCATCGCAGGCATTTGCATTTTTGACTTTGGCATGTAGATAAAAGTAGTCAAGCAGGCATTATCCAGTTCACTTTTGAGTCATGTTATGGCCTTTGCGGCAAATATCAGACGTCATTGTGTTACATTTTGTAAGACGGTCACAAGGTTTATGCCAAGTCCCCACATATGCCCGACAATGTGCTTAATAAAAAAGTCGCCTACGTGCATTATGCATTTCGCGGTGTCAACGAAACTGCTCAGCAAGCGTTTTGATGTGAAATTGCGCTTACTTTTGAATTCGATTTGGAAATAATAAACTTGCGCTTTTACCAGTTGAAAATCTGAAAATCGCCCTCATTTGCACTCGACATGTCAAACAAGCATGTTGCATTCATCCGGTTTGATATAAAAAGCATTTGCTCAAAGAAATCAAGGTGGTTCAAGGTGTTCACATCATCTGATACTGCGTACTGCAATGAGGCAGGAATTGAAATACTGTAGTGCCGCAGCCGGAAGGTCAGCGTTTGACTTTCCTACTTTAATTTCGTAATATCTCGCGTGCTAAAAATAAAAAATTGCTTGAAGAAAGCAAGAGGACAAAGATGAGTGGCTCAACTATCAATCTTACGGAGGAAGATATTCTTGATGTACTTCGCCGTAATGGAGTTGATCCTGAATTTGTCGCTCCAGAGCAACTAGACCGCATTTTTGAATATGTCGAATCGGAAGAAGACCGCGTTCTTTCCGGGGTACTTTACTTTGAAGACCCAAAACAAATTCAAATGTATGCGCGTGTCGAAATCGCCAATATCTTGCGCGAAAAAGGCATACTTGAAATCAAGCCCGAGCTTGCCGTCACAGTCACCGGTGCCTGCCTGATCAGCACTGATATTTTCGAACGCTATAATAAAATTCGTGCCGAAGTTGAAAAACTGGAAAAATTCGGCAATGTTGCCATCACCATTAATCCTGGTGTCGATGGTGATAAATCTGCCCATCAGATCAGTGTAGATATTCATGAAGTCGCATTGGAAAACGTCAATGCTGCGTCTTTGATCACCGATGCCCTGTCAGAAATTTCCAAGCGCGCCATGTTGGGCGGCAGCTTTCAAGTCAATTTCATTGAACAGCGCGAAGACACTGCAACACATCAACGCAATATCGACAGCGGCATCATGCCAGCCAAACTGGAAGTTATCGACTTTGGTTACGGCAGTGATGGCGATGAGAAATTTGCCGAGCGCACTTACAAAGACGTAGAGGGTGATTTTTTCACACTGCGCCGCGAAGCAGGTGGTTATTCACAATTCAGCGTGATTGGCCCCTATCAGAATGCCAGCGAGAAGGAAAATGCGGCTGTCAGCACTCTCAATGGTGATAACTGGACCAAGGTAGAGCCTGAACTGTTTGAGTTAATCAATCAAAAGCTTGAACAAACTGCCACCGCCAGAAGCACCCCAAAAATGTAATGCAAAAGTGCTGGCATTTATCTAGCTATTACCTATCTGGCCGCTAGCTACTTTTGCCTGTCCTCTTTCGCGCTCACTGCACTCTTCTTGCTATCGGCAATTGCCTGCGCTACTGACTTGGGTATTTCTGTGCTTGAACTGGTGGCATAAAATGGCCATGGTCGCGAAGCCGGGCATTTATATTCTATCGTTTTCTTATCTTCAGCCAGGCGCCAGGCAATTTTGGTCTTGGCTGACAAGCCCCTGCAATCTCCGACTGGATTCAGCACCTCTGCAGCCACGATCTCGCCTTCATACCTGAAGGGATAGGTAAATCGTTCAATGGCAGCGGCAAAGAACCACAGCGTTGCCATCAACAACCAGATTCTGACAAATAAAACGAGATCCGAAATTTTCATGGGGCAGCTTAAGCAGGCAAATTTGGCATGGAGCGCGAACCAGGATTGGTGCGCGCGCAACTAATCCAGAACTCATTTCATGAATAGGATGAGATGCTTTCTGGATAAAACAGATTATCTGTCTTCCCCATTTTCCTTACAAGCAGGCTACTACCCAGATACAACATCAGGCTACAGTAATATGGTGCCTGCCAGAGCCGGCTTACTTCATCGACAACGCGGCACCTTTTGCCAATGATTTGACTGGTGGTTCAGTAACTGAAGACATCAGCATTTTTGAAGGCGTAAATGGCATATCCATCTTGCCGCCCTTGTCGAGTTTGCCCAGCCCCTCTTTCAACACTCCGGAAGACATGACAGACTCTGCCAATTTCTCCACCCCTTTTTCCAACACTTTTTGACCTACATATTTTGCGGCCATGCTGGCCAGAATTGGCAATGCCATACATCCTCCTTATAAAAGCGCCTGAAGAACACTTGAAAATTAGCGCTAAAAATGAAACCCGACTCAACTGCGTACAAAAAAATAGCTTCAGGCGCGTATCGATTCGCGCCGGCCCAGTGCAGCCCCGTACAATAAACCTTCCAGCCTGAAATAAGTCTGGGTCTCGCGCACCATGGGTGCGTCTGCCGTTGACTTTGCAATCACATGCAAAAGGCGCGCTATAAATCCAGGCTCGGGCAAATGCCCAGGGTCTGACTGCTTGAAGAACGCAGCATCCACCATGGAAAATAATTGCATTTCATCCTGGTTCAGAAACGCATCACTGCTGGTGATCACTGCAAAAAAAGCTGCCAGAATCCTGCAAAGCGAGTAGCTGCAAGTATTTTCATTCGCCTCTGCGACTTTGGCAAACAGATGGACAAAGACTTTAAGGCCAGCACCATCCTTATTGCGCAGGAAAGCCAGCAAAGCAGCCTGGTAAGCTTCACGCGACAAACCATGGCTGACATTTTGCACACTCTTGCACAGGCCATCTTCAATGTCCCAAAACACAAACGGGGCAAAGAAATTGCCGCAAGCAGGTGGCAAACGCCCAGAGACATCCGACAGCAACAATGCCTCTTCATAAAAATACAGAGTAGGCCCGGCACCAAAGCGAATGGCGTCCTTCAGATATGAGTTCAGAATTGTCATCGCTCGCTTGAAAGCCCGCACTTCCCGCGTCCCTAATATGGCTTGTGAAAATGTGTGCTGGATTTCTTTGGCAAATACCGTAGGTGCCACAAATCCGGCGACCCGCAGCATATCTGTCGCATAAGATAAACCTGAATACACTAAAGGGTCTGGTGTACCGGCATTATTCGAAATGATCCGTCCCACATCACCGAGTGCAGCGACCGCACTTTCAGTGGCGAGGGAAGAAACCATATCAAGTTCATGCCGCCACATCAGTCTCAACCTTTTCAGTCATTTAAAAATACGGCAATAAAACCAGCCACTCCAGGCTCATGAATATCGCATCTGATATTGTCACTCAGAAAGAAACCCTGACACCAAGCCCTCTTCCAGCATCACATGTACTAAAAGTACTACATCAAGCCAATGATTATACAAACAAAAGTAACAAAATCAAGAATAATATATTTGCAAACAATTCTAATTATTACTCCCCCTTTGTCCCTGAATAATCAGCCAATAGGCGCAAAAAGAATCAATGGAAATTAAAAACTTGCTTGAAATATGCAGAGTATTACTAAATAATAGTCAATAAACTTAAGAAAAATGCTGATGATCGGCGTACGGTTGCGTACGGCTGCACTCAGCGTCAAGCAAGAAAACGCTGCGCAAATGCTGAACAGGCAGTCTGCGCCCCTTCAAACCAAGCAGGCCGCAGACATAATGAAAAATTCCAGCCAAGCAAGAACAAGTACAAACTTAGTCAGACCTGGTGACACTGAGCGAGCGCCTGACCTTAAAGACCCAAATATCACACCAGGCAGCATACTCGACATGGATGCTGATGGTCGCCGCGATACCAAGGAAATGAGTCTGCACGCCTTGTGGCATTTGCGGCATGGCGATGCCATGATCAATGGGCAAGTCGCCCACCCCACGCAAAATTGCGTGCTGGCGCTACCAGAATTGCTGCCAAGCACCAATATTCCCGCCATGCCCGCACCAGTGTCAACGCCATGTAAGGATATGTGCGCGCCAACTCCGTATGAAGATGAAGAATAAATGGCGTTTTTCTGCATTGATATCCGGCATGAATGGGCCTGAAGCAATAGAATAAGCTTTCGTCAGCTGCCTCCCCATAAACAAGGATATGAATGAACGAGCAATACAATGAAGAGAGCATGCCATGCCCGGTATGCCGCGAAACCATTAAAGTTGGCGCCTTAAAATGCCGCTTCTGCAATTCCAACCTGAAAACGGCTGCGGTCGATCAAGAGGCAGAGACAGAACATGTTCTGTATTCAGGACACCCGGCAGTTATCTATAGCGCCTGGCAATGGCTGGCCGTGATCTGCACCCTAGGTATTGCCTTTATTTATTACTGGATGGAGAGTATCTCAGTCACTTACCAGATCACTACTCAGCGTATCAAGATAGAGCATGGCGTATTGTCTAAATTAATGGAAAGCGTGGAGCTGTTCACGATAGAACATTTTGATGTCTATAAGCCTCTGGGCATGCGCCTGGCAGGTTATAGCAGCATCAGGCTCAGGTCATCCGATGCCAGCTCGCCGGTCATCGGCATCTATGGCATTGATGACCTGGAAAAACTGGCCGATCAGTTGCGTGAATGCTCGCTGCGCGAACGCAGCAGGCGCAAAATCACTTCGATTATCCAGACCTGATACCTGCTCAAAATGCCGATGGCTTGCCGGCATTTTTTGTATAAAACTCTTTCACCTGACTCAGCAAGGCGGCTTCAACCGCCTGGTTGTCGGCATACTCTTGCGGCAGGATCAGGGCGCGGTTGAACAAGATGAACACAGGCACGGAGTAAACCCCATATTGCCTGGTCAGCATCTCTGCACGGTCCACATCTGCCTTTATTTCAGCACTCTTGATGGTAGTGACGAATTCAGCCACCGGCACAGCCTCTTTTTGCAAAAAACTGCGGATAGAGTCAGGGTCACCCGCATTCAGGCTTTTGTCCTGGATGGCGATAAACAGCTTGGCACGCAATTGATGCTCCAGCCCCATTCTGCGCAGCGTATAAAAGATAGCCGCCTCTCTTTCACCTACCTTGCTGTCACTACGCCAGTTGGCAGAAAAAACTGCCGGTATCTGTTCGAACGAATAGATACCTTGCTGAAACAGCACAGATTGCTTGGACTGCCAACTATTGACGCTGGGCTCAACAGCACGGCAATGCGGGCAGGTGTACATAAAGAATTCGAGGATCTTTTTATCTTCAGGTTGAGCTACCATCGCCGCCTGCATCAATTCCTTGGATTTACCGGTATCTGTACAGGCATACATCAGGCCTGTCATCAGAAAAATTCCAGAAATTTTAAGAAAAATATTCCACATAGTCTTGTTTTGCATCTGTAAATCCAAATTTCACTGTAATTTCAATATTGCATTGCGTATCAATACAAATTTGATGAATAAATGAAATAGTAATGCATTTTCCGGTCTGTTATTCTTTTTCAATAGCGATTTATTTTGTATTTATATTGAGTTAAACTCTGATAATTAAATGAAAATAATCATTTGGGTATGTTGATGTGAGTATGTTGTGTGCGCACCTGCCAGCCAGGATTGCGCACTCACCGTACTCATCTTGGCACCGGCACACAATCCATCATGCCGGTGAGCCACCTGGCTGAACTATGTAAAAGAACAAACGAGGTCACGAATGGAGTATTGGAAACTGGCCCGATGGCCGCATTGGGCTTCAGGCTTTTTCGCCCTGTTGGGTATTTTCTATGCAAAAAAACTGTTTAATGCCAATTATCTGGCGATCTCTTTCTGGTTCTTTTTTCCCTTTCTGCTGGCTGGCATCGCTTCAGAATTATTGATCACTGCCATCAGCCTGAAAAAAAATGTCCGGCTGTTGTCCGATACCGAAAGACGACTGTCCCGGCATTTTGACTGGAAAGTCATTGCGAGTCTGGCTGTCGTACTGTTTGTCACAGCCACCGTCCTGTCCAGCTTATATACGAAGGGCATACATAGCAGCTGGTTCGTGATGGCCATGGCCGTCCTCGCTCTGTTGTACGGCCTGGTATTGCGCCAGGTCTGGCTGGTCGATGTACTGAGCTTCCCGCTGTTTTATCTGATCCCTGCCGTTGCCGGCACACTGGATACCATGCTGCCCCTGTTTGCAACGCAAATCGTGCTGGTCTATATGTTTGGCGTGATGGTGTATGCAGTGAGGCTAACTTCGATGCTGGAAGTCTCCACAATTACCAATGAAGACCATAGCTACACAATGGCAGGCGGCATCTATGACCGCCACCTGATGGCTTATCTGCTGGGCCTGAGCGGGGCCACCTTTGCACTAACTATGGCATATCACCTGATAGAGCAAGCCAGCAGAATGGGGCGCGCTTCGCTGGTCATCATCCCACTGATGATATACGTGATCACCCATGTGACACAGCATTACCGGGTGTATGTGAAGGGCCAGGGTCCCGAGAAAAACTTCCGCGAAGTAGTGTGGAATCTACGTGTCAAGCTGTGTAGCTGCAGTGCGCTGGTTTTACTCGCTATCGCGGTTAACTGGGGTATCTGATGGCTTCCAAAGCACGTGTCAGCCTGGTATTGCTGAGCTATCTTTTGCTAGGCGGGCTACTGTTGGCAATGCCGGTCTTATTGCTGATCGTAAAAAACATTGCGTATCGTTTTGAAATACTGGCTGGCTTTTACGTTTTGCTTTTTTTTGCATTCGTGATCAGAAACTTCATGCTGGGTGGCGGCCTGGATTTGCGTCTGACTACCCAAGTCAATGATGCCTATGGTGCCAGCCTGAAAAATAAGCCAGACTGGTTTATAGATTTGCAATGCATGAGTTTGCTGCGGGTCTTTGGTGTATGGCTGGTTTTTCCAGCAGCATGGTCATCAAAAATTATTCAACAGGCAGATTTATTCCTGGCCTATGAGCTGAGCCTGGATGCATGGATAGCGACAGTCCCGGCGACAGGCCAGACAAGCGAAGAAGGAGAAGTATCGTGAGTTACGCACTTTTGCTACACACGCTGGAACAAAAGCGTGATGAAGATGGTCACGCGGGCTGCTACCGGGACGACGCCATCAGGGCATTGGCACAGGATGATATCTCATCCATGTTGCACAAAGAACGGGGCATGGATATCAGGAAGGAAGGCACAATGGCGAAGAACCGGCTGGAAGAATTGAACCAACTTTTGCAATCAGGTGGCAAACCTGATTTCTCCGCTTCGGATGCTGCCTGCAGCCCTCAGTCATTTGACGTCAAGTATGCCGGGGCAGTGGAACGTTGCAATCTTTTCCTGATACAAAAACAATTGACCAGCCTTAATACCCAGGCTGCCCGCGTCGATATGGCAGCCAGATTGACAGGCCTCGATACCAAAAATATCAAGACTGAGTCGCTGCAACTGCCGGAAAACCAGATGTTCGTCAAGGAATTGGATACCTTCCGCAAACTGAGTATCAATATCGCTGGTTTGCTGGCTTTTGATATTTCACGTCAGGAACGCTCAGAGCATCTGCAAAAGAACATACAGCAAATCGGTGTCAAAGCCAGAGAAATACTGAATGCCCTCTCCCCTATCCATCATGACTTGAAACTGGAAACAGAGGAAGCAAAACAGTCCAATACAGGAATCAGAAATGGAAATTGAAAATGCGTGCTTTTACCTGATCAAGGACAAGGGTAGTGAAAAAATCGTGTTCACGCTGTCAGATGGGGTCAAGGACAGATTGTGCTTTATCGAGCATATGAGTGCCGGCCTGGAAGAGTCTTTTGACCCGGCCACATCCACTGTCATCAAACGCATAGGGAACGCTACAGAAATATGGGATGACGAATTCTCAGCAAAAGTATTAAGCATACTCGTCAACGATGGTCTGGAATTAGACACGCTAGAATCCCTGCAACTGGTACAACAAATACGTCAACAAGCACTGGCTTTGAGTGACTTGAATGGCATACGGGGCCTGGTCACCCAATTGCACGAAGAACGCCGGGAAATTGAAGCCTCGCGCAGTAATCTATGGCGCAGCTTTGCGCATCGCTCCGCTATCTGAAGTACATAAAAAGCACATAAAAAAAAGCACCGCATTATTTTATTTTGCGGTGCTTTTTTTTGTCTATGTCCTGCTTAGTCGGTAACGATAATCAGGCGCCCCAGCAACCTTGATTCCACCTGACGGATACGCTTGCCAGTAGCAATTTCAATTTCACGCAAGGCACCATCAAAAGTGCCAAAGAAGGTACCACCCATCTTGATGTCCTGATCCTTGGTCTGGTAAGACAGCGAGTAACCATTCTTTGATGCCAGGCGCAACAGCGCATTGCGCAAGGTCTTGTCATTCAATGAAATTTCCCATTTGGTGCGCGAAGCCTCCTGCACTTCCACATTCGCCTGCACCGGGAAAGAGATCACACTGCTGTTAGCCGATGTCGTCGCCACCTCTGTGATGACATTATTATCGACTGCTGATGAAGTAGCTTGTGCCTCTGCGGCAGCAAACCTGGTCTTGGTGATCGTTGGCCTGAGCTCGTCTCCACTGGCAACTGCAGCAGGCAGGTCCATTCTGCTCATTCTATAGCCGCCCGCAGCAGGCCGCGGGAAACGGTAATCAGCGCGTATCATTTTGCCTGCAGAGGCGGGCTTGGCATCACCTTCTTCAAAGCTGATAGGTTGCGCCACTGGCTTGGCGGTAGTCGCATCCTGAGGCGCAGATGAAGGTTCTGGTTTGACCTGCTTGCTGCGGGCATTCAACTGTTCGAGCTTTTCGCGATACTGTGTTTCCAGTGCTTCGAGCTGGGCCATTTTTGCTTTGGTCGCCTGCTCCACGCGCTGGCTGATCATGTTGTCTATCGTATCATCAGACACTTTGACACCAACATTGGTGTTGCCGCGATTGTCACCGACTTCGCCCAGTGCACGCACGGGCACATCCACGCTCGCAATCGGTACGGTGCGCGCTTCTGTAATCGCAGCGTGTGCAGGTTGCAGACGCAAGGCGATCAGAGGCTCAGGGGTCTCAAATTGCTGCCTGACTGTCACATGGCGCAATATGCTCTTGTCCTTACTCTGACTAAACAACTGAGATGCATAGCTACGGTTGGACATAGGCGCCAGAGTGATTTCACGGCTTTCCCAGTTGATATCGGCAATCAGCTTGTGCTTGAGTAGCACACCATCGAGTGCAATCACCCAGGTCTGGGCGCTGTTCCACTCTATTTTGTTCCTGAGATTCACGCCTTTCAGCGCGAACACGCGCCAACCCTGGCTTTCTGGTACGATGCCGCGCAAGCCTGTGAGCATATCCACGCCCTTGTTGGCAGCCACCGGTATCATCACCATCTCCATGTCGATGCGGCCATGGTGCAGAGTATTGGCGGTTGCGCCTACTACCTGCTCTTCACGGACATCAACGACTTTTCTCTGCGCACCAGATATCTGATAGACATAAGGTGTATTGGAATTGCTGACAACCTCAAAACCTGCCATGGCGGCAGGCGCATAGGCCGCAAATCCAGTGGCAAAAATACTGGAAACCAGAATACTCAATAAATTGCGTGGATATTTCATCAGTAAATACTCCAGTAGCGCAACGCTACAAAAATTAAATTCTCAGTTCGTGCTAAAACCTTGCCATCGCCAGGATGAGGATCGACACTGGCGATGAAGGTGAGCATCACTAGTGGACTGTAACAGTGAAATCGAGAGTGAAGGACATGTGCCCGGCGCATCAGGGCAAGATGCAAAACACAGCGATAGCGGGGCTACCGCGAGTATTTGCAACGCAGCCATGATCGTCGCGCACATGGCAGGCACTCCGATTTTCACTGTTACAGTTCACTAGCTACGGTAACGTTTCATCTCGTTCCAGTTCTTTGCATAACGGACCTTGCCACCAATAAAGCAGCGCACCAGACGAAACACCACCATCGGCGAATACTTGAAACGCTCCAGCACTGTCAGTGCCACAATCACGGCGATAGCCATCACAAAGGTGAACATATTGGCGTGCAATAACCAGAACACCAGTGGAAATACCGCCACATAGTTAATCCCCAGGAAGCGCAACTCCCTGGCCGAGTCACGCCAGATTACTTTCGAGGTACCGTCATCTATATTATTTGCCATCTCAACTCCTTATCACGGTCATTCACTGCCCAGCATGCGTTCTGCCTGGCTGGCACTGACTTCATATTTTTTGTATTCAATCTCGGAAATCATGCCTTCACGGTAGTAACGTCTGGCCTCATCCACCAGCAACTGCTTTCTTTCCTTGACGATGGAGTGCGTCAGGAAAGGCAGCATATTCACGTCAGCACCTACCTGTTCTATCAGACGGGTTTTCACGTCATCGTCAAACACCAGGTACTCACGCAAGGCGATACGCTTGAAATTGCCGTCATCATTTTTTTCTGTCGAAGCAACCAGGCGCTGGGTAAGAATCACCTTGGTGGTATCGATCAGATCGACCATCTTGGATACCCGCTCTTCATGCGGGAACACATTCACCATGCGCTTCCAGGTCTGTCCTACCGAGTTGGTATGCAGGGTGGAATACACAGCCTTGCCCACCTGCGCTGCCATGATCCCGGCATTGATGGTTTCATGATCACGCATTTCGCCGACCATGAGGATATTCGGATCACGCCGCACTGCATTACGGATAAATTCTGAAAATGACTTCAGGTGGCGGCCTATCTCGTGCTGGGCCACCATCGATGAATAGCGTTTGCATTTATCAAAGACAAATTCAATAGGATCTTCGCCCGTCAATATGCGTTTGTTTGATTCCGGCTGCTCCAGAATGTAGCGAATGACCGCCGCCAGCAAGGTAGTCTTGCCTGAACCGGTTTCACCCGTCACCAGCACCAGGCCAATTTCGGGGAACAGTTGCTCCATCAGCTCGGGAGGCAACTTCATGGTAGAAATTTCTGGCGGGTTTTCCTGCAAAGGGCGCATGACAATTTCTACACCTGGCCCTGAAGGTGAGAGGCAACCGGTAGCATTCATACGAAAGCGTACGGATACGCCACGCTGCCCTTCCAGCTTCAGTTCATATGCGTAGTCAATCGCTTCGCCACTACCAAGTTTGGACGGGCCATTGGTGCCATAGACCTCAGTGACGATGGTATTGAGTTCACTGGTTTCCAAACTGCGCTTGGTGAGCTTGAAGATGGGCTTGCCTACCCTGACCTTGACCGGGTCACCCGTCTTCAAATAAATATCAGATACGCCTATGTCCAGGCAATGCTGGAGTAATCTGCGAAAAGAGTTTTGCTCAAAGGTATTAGGTACATCCTTGAATGCATAACGTGCTTCGACCGCCTCGCGATCGAAATTGACATCCTGATTTTTTGCTGGCTTGGGAGCAAGTGCAATGGGCTGTACAAGCGCGGACATAATTAACTCGCTATCAAAAGCTGGGGAACAACATCCAGTCGTTAGAATTCAAATTGAATTCAGGGCGCTCGGTAATCGTCAGCGTAATATCATCAATCGATATGCCGGTCTTGCCATTGCCAGTGACGCCCAGGCGATTGCGCGAGACAAAGGGTTTCGTCACCAGGTTTTGCAACAACAGATACTGGTAGCGCTGCATGCCGGAAAAATCTTCATTCAGCATTGCCAGATTTTGCCGGTAAATCGCATTTGCCTGATCGACACCCTTGTCCCAGCCCTCTGCCAGTGCCTGGTTCCAGACCCGCTTTTCTTCGTCACTTTTAGGGAACAGGCTGGGGTGCACATCATTGCCTGGCGTACCAGCATCAAACACCAGATAATTTTCCCAGATAGGAATGGTGGTGATCAGGCGTGCCTGCTTTTTAATGCGGAAGCTGGCCTTGGAATAACGCAGCACATCACCCTGGCCATCTTTGTCGCTCAACAGATTTTTTGCACCCAGTATGACTGGCGGCTGCATGACACAGTTTTCATTCGGACGTTCAGCAATCAGTTTTTGCGAATAGCGGTTTTTTTCTTCCTTGCCGCAATCCAGCATCAGTGGTGCAAAATTGAATATCCTGTCCATCTCTGAACGGTGGCGGTACAAAAATTCCTTGATCAGGATAGACCTGGCAACCAGACCATTGCGTATGCCCAGGGCATAGGCAGCTTCGCGCACGGCTGCTACACGCAGGTCGCGGATATCACTACCCTTGAATGGATCATCTTCACTACGCTTGGCCTTGGCGATATTTTCTGCAGAAAAATCATCCAGTGTTGGCGCGGCAGATTCTCTGGCCGTGTTGCTGGCATTCAGATTCACGGTGACAGGCTCGCCTTTGCTATCGTAGGCAAATGCAGAAGCGCCACATAGCGCAAACAAGGATACAGCAGCAATTTGACTTAATTTGAACATACAAGACCCGTTATCAATATTAGTCAGAAAAGCGAACCAGCACTTTTCTTCTTGCTTCATCGACCACGATATCTGCACGTGAACCTGCCTGCAAACCGGCATCGCGCAAGATGGAAGCGATGGATTGTTCCCTGGCATTGATTTTCACCATGACAGGTATGGCAGGCACACTGCCTTCGGGCTGCATGTATTCATAGCCAGAGCGTATTGCCATCTGACGCGCGACTTCCTGGATCGGGCCAGCCTCCCAGACAAAGCTGATTTTCGCAGTCATGCCATAAGGTTCTTTGGTATTCGCCGCCTTATCCATTTTCACTTGCTGTGCGGGCGAGAGCTGGGCTTTTTCAACTGCAGCGCGGGTATTGCTCGCTTCTGCCAGCAATTGCGAATTGCGCTCTATAGCATCTGCGGTTGATAACAATTGCTGCTGCAAAGTTACTGTCTCTGACAAACGCGATTTCTGGTCCTCTGCCACCTTGGGATTTCTCGTCTGGCAGCCAGCCAGGGTTGCAGAAACAACTAACAAGCTAACAGCAAATTTGATCTGGTTCATGGATGAAGTCTCTGAGTTGCAAGCGCGCATTCAGCGCGCAACATGTAAAGCCCTGGTGGTACAGGATTTTCATCAGCATCAGTCTGGCATGCTATTGGAAAAACCTGTTTATTTCCATTTCTATGAATGAAAATCAAAATAATACGAAAACTTTAAGACAATGATAGCATAAAATATTTGCAGATTTTATCCAAATTACAGCGCTGAAACAGAGTATTTTTCAAGGCACGGCAGATTCTGATTTTCTTGCAACAGAGCGCGCATTTACCCTGCGCGGGCTGCGAGATTCAGGCAGACCCAGACATGTATTGCTTGCAGGAAAAATTAAGAGCAAAGCATGATTGGATTTACTGGCGACAAACAGTGCCATCGGAGGAGGCTGTGCAAGCAGAGAAAGAAAGCATTAGCAGACAATTCACAGCATCAGCCGTAACAAGCATGATGCGTGCGACACCAACACTCATCAGCATGTTCACACCAGAACGGACAGCAATTGCTGTCCGTTTCCAGTTCCGCTATTTATGCTTGAGCTAGTTCTACACCAAAGCTGCTGCCCGCTTTTTCTCTTCGTGGTCTTTTTTATGGGAATACTTCAGCAGTTCCTCAGCCATGGCTTCAATGATATTGGTGTCGTCATCCTCGCCTATCATGCCGGTAGCGGATTTTCTGGCGAGCTCCCGGCGTTCTATCTCATCCATCGCGGATCCGTCAGGGAAGTTTTCTGCCAATACCCTTCTGGCCTTGGAAGACCCGATAACACGGTAGAGCTTGTCCCTGAGGATGGTGTCTTTGCGCGTAGTTGAGAATGCCCATAATTCCATGGGGCCGACAGTGTTGGTCAGCAATTGCTCGTTCCTGTGTTTCTTGGTCGAGAAAATTGCCAGGAAAGTCGAACCACCAGAACGCGGCGGATGGACCCGACCAGACTCCAGTGCATGACGGGCGGTTTTTGACAAACCAAAACGGTCGCCAATTTCCTTGACCTGGGCGGCATCACCACCATCCAGTACAAAGATGGAAGTCGCAAACTCCACCATCTCTTTATCAAAGTCATTCATGGATTGCGACAGCAGGCAAACCTGCACGCCCCATTTACGACCTTCACGCATATATACCAGCACCTGGTCACGCACCACCGGTGAATTTTCTGTCCTGTGGAATTCATCGAAGACGACCCGTTTAGGATCTTCCTTGATTTCATCGACGCGGCCCTTGTGGTAGGCCTTGTACAGAGGACGGCATTCCTGCAAATTCTCTTCATTGAAGAAGAAATTGCGTGTGCCGATGAACTGACCCAGCATGTACATGATACCAGTACGGCGGTCGGCAGCGGCACCGCCGGATTTGGCCACTTCATCCAGATCAATGGCGACGATACGTGTATCACCGATATCGAACCTAGTGGTTGATGTCAGTACCGGATACTCACGCAAGACTGACTGTATCATGCGCGAAAACGCATCGACGATGGTTTCGGAAGTCGCCGTTTTCGGTTTGGTATACACGTCCCTGAAAGACTGATCCTGCACAACAGATGTCAGATCATTCATGTTAGGGACGGCGAAGCGCTGTGCCAGGATGGCTTCATGCACCATGCCATTCCTGAACAATTCGTCGGTGATGTCCCACCAGGTAGTAATTTCATCGGTATGCAAGCCCAATGACCTGACGGCAGCATCGACTTTTTCGTCCTGATGCTCAGAATAACGCTTGGGGCTTTTTTCTGGCGAATACAGGCGATAAGCTTCATCTACCACCATACCGCAAATATCTGGCATACCATCATAAGGCTCGGTTTTACCCATGGGCATGGTCAACAGAGTCAACAAGTTGACCAGGAATGCACGCTCTTGCGGTATCGGGTAATGATAGCCAAGCTGGGTGTCAAAGGGGTTGACGGCATATTCCGGCGTCATGCGCAGGCGGAAATAATTGGCCAGATGCTTGAGATTCGGTGGCAACGCATCCTTGACCAGAGAAATCAAACCGCTTGATGAAGGGCCGATATCAATGACGGAAATGCGCGGCAGGCGCTTGAGGCCAGGCATCACGCAAATTGCCCAGTTCAACATATTCGACAGTACTGACTTACCCGAACCTGGTTTCGCAAAAATGATATCAATCCAGGTCGTTTGTTTGCTGGAACCAGGCTGATAAGGCCACAGTTTGCCATCCGGTGAGCGGAATAATACCGCACCTTCTTTCCACGACGATGCCGGGCGCTGCAGTGGCATCATATAGACGATGTCCGGCAGAGGAGCAATCGCTGGCGTGCCCATGTTCTTGGTCGAAAAGCCGACCAGAGTGGACGCAACTCCCTCGAACGGGTCGCCACTCTTGTCGAACACTTCTATGCCACCCCAGCCTTCGATGGCGCGCGCCAGCCGTTGTTCACGACTACGCAAGAGTTTTTCTTCGCCGACTGGTGCCCAGGTGGCAAACGACATCGACACTTTGACAACCGTGCCCCCCTCCATGTCCTGATAATTCTGCAAGGCCTGCACCGCATTATTGGCGAGCTTGTTATTTGACGAGGCAAACGAGATCAGCGCCGCTATCATGGATTTCATGCCAAATCCACGTACACCACCACCTTCCATCATCATCGAATAACGCCATGGCAGGTCCGCCTCCCTGATGCGGGCAAACAATCTTTGGAAGGTATTGATGTCTTTGGGGAAGAGGTAGACATGAATGGGTGCAATAATGCGGTCGCCTATGCGCAGCCACTTGCCATTCAATTCTTCTGCATCACGCGGCATGATCTGGTGTTCTATGCGCGGATACAGGATGTCTGAAATATCGCGCGGATGTGTATTTTCAAAAGCGCGCGGAGATAATTTGTCACCCAACAATCTTGGTTTCCACAATTCGTCGGTGTAATCAGCGTCATAAGACATGCGCGCTACACGCAAGGCACTATGCGCATCAAGGATTTCACAATCCAGGCCGGCTGTCTCCAATTCAAGCTTGACTGAACGCTTGAAAGAACTGTGCCTGTCGCGCAATTCACGTATCGCGGCGAACAGATACTGGCTGTGCTTCATGACGGGCACATTATGGTCTTTGTTGAACTGGACTTTTTCTTTGTTCGCTGAAGCGGATTCGGCCTTGGTCATGGATGATCCATGAGTCCACAACACCAGGTAGCATTCTTCATGCGAGGTATATTGCGACATGTGCGCGACTTTGGCATCAAACATGTCCTGCACATCCATTTGCAGGTTCCTGGCTGTTTCCCTGGAACCATCGAGGGCATAAGTGATATCACGCACCACAAAATCTTTGTCACAGCCAAAGACGATTTGCATATGATGCCCGGGATTACCGAAGAAAGCTTCTATCCCCTGCATCAACGAACGGTGAATGGAAGCAAATTCTTCCACGCCTACCAAAAACCTTGCTCCATCTATGCGTATAAAACTGATCAGCGAGCCATCTTTGGCGACCAGGGTGCTCTCATCGTCTGTGGTTTCCAGTTCACAGTAAACAGAAGCAGAGCTCCTGAACATGGAGCCAGCCCAATAAACGAATTCATCAACACCTTCAAGAACAGAATTTACAACCGACATATTTTCCCCGATCAAATAGCGGTACTCCAGATAATCGGTACACCACCCCTATCATCTGGAAACATCAAGTGATGTTTCTCTACATATACCCCGGTGCAACATGGACCTTTCATGCACGTTACATGGACACGAGATGAATATCAGAAAAACAAAGCCCCGCAGACATGGCCTGCGAGGCTTTTTGTGACTTTTGCAAATCACTGCCGTTCCGCCTGCAATGACATCAATAATCCAGCCATGCCAACTCGCATTAAGCCAGGCTGTATTTAGCCAAAGCCAGACATTTATCAAGCCATTGCCACTAAAAGGAGCTGAATGCCATATACATTAAGCTTCAGCACCGGTTTCATGAAAATGACTTGTTTTGCTTCCCGGCTTTGCCAGTTCCAGCTTGCACCAGAACCGGCATGAAAATATTAAGAAGCGTAGCTGCTGTAGTCGTAAGAAACGCGCGTGCTGTTTTGCGAACCGCCCCACAGAGACTGACCAGCAGTTGTCATCAAGGATGGCAGATACAACAGGCCTGCAGCAACAGCCAACATGACGATAGGCGTAGACAAAGGCGTTTGTTGAGGATTGTCTTTATGCGCCTTGAATTTGAACATGGAACCACCTGCCAGCGCTACACCAGCCATGTAGCAGGCGCCCTGGATCATTACCTGTACGCCGTTGATGCTCTTGGACGCATTCATCGCTACGTCACCAATCGATGTACCTGCCTGCGCGAATGCCAGTTCTGGAACCAGCGCTACTGCTACACCCGCAGCCACGCCCAACACCATGCCCAGCTTGCCTTTAATACTTTTGTTAAGTTTTTTCATGGAAACACTCCTAAGCTTTAGAAATAGATGCAACAAAGTCCGGTAAGAACATCAACAAGAATACCTTAGACCAAAAATGCTTTCAAGTTTTTATACAAACAAAAGTAAAAATATTTTCCTTTTTAAGACAATCTGCAAAAGCTTGCCTTAAGGAGAGATAAT
The DNA here is from genome assembly GCF_049339405.1 of Undibacterium sp. Tian12W. Classification (NCBI taxonomy): domain Bacteria; kingdom Pseudomonadati; phylum Pseudomonadota; class Betaproteobacteria; order Burkholderiales; family Oxalobacteraceae; genus Undibacterium; species Undibacterium sp. Tian12W. The sequence continues at coordinate 78,866 of NZ_JBMPPK010000004.1, read as the reverse complement.
AATGTTGCTGATACCCAATGTTCTTTGCAAAACTTCTGAAAGTGCAACGATATTCAGGCAGAAAGTCCCACCGACCAGTAATACGATGGCGCGCTTGGCCGTGTCTTCTTTATGGCCGCCACCAGACCCCAGCATCTTGAGCGCATACCAGCCGCGGACAAACGCAATCAGGCCTATCAGGTTAACGAAACCGATCACTACCCGCGCAGCCTTGATACCATCCGCATCTAGGATGCTGGAGGTGGTATAGGTCATGATGGTGCTGGTGCCAAAGGTGGAAACCAGGAAAGTATCTATCGAAGAAGAAAGATAGAACATGCCGGTTGCAGCCAGTAATGTCATGACCACCGACATCGCCCCTTCATCGGATTTTCTTTCGCCTATACGCTTTAGTTTGAACATGGAAAAACCGAACAGGAACATCGCCGTCACAAAAGCCATGGCCTGTACAAAGTTCCATAGTCCCGGAATGCTCTCGCCAAACTTCAGCAACATCGACAAGGCCGTCGGACCCTGAGCAAAAGCTGGCGCTGCCAGCAAGCCGGCAGTTATGCCGGTGAAAAATCGTAAGCGCGATGCTGACATCAAAGTCCCCATAGCTGTCATCAGTTATAAGTACGTCCACCAGCCTGGAAAGATTTTCTTTCGAAATCGATTCTTTCCAAGCGGCCCAGACCTTCCATGTCACCGCCTAGCTCAACCTCATGGGTCAGGCCATCACGGTCACGGTAAAGTACCCGGTCGCGCAAGATAGTCAGGCCTTGCAAGGACAGGGGCTTGGGCGCGGCATCCATTATCTGGGTACGGGCACCCGGGTTTTGAGCCTGTGCGACGCTGGTCTTTGTTGAAATGCGGGGCAGTTCTGTTGCGACAGCGCTTCCTGGCCTGGCGGTATCAAACAACATGACACGACCGCCGCTTGACTGAACTTGCTGAGCTGGCTGCGCAGACTGAGCCTGTTGGCCTGACCTGATATTCGCTTGAACTGGTTCACGCTGCGCCTCCGGCAAGACTCCAGATTTATTGGAGGCATGACAGAAATTACGCCTTGGCTCGTATTTGCAGAGTTCAGCTTCCAGACGCAATTTAGTCAGCCCAAGGTCATTCACACGCCCCTCCAGCATGCTGACATATTGCTCGCGCTTTTGCCCGTCCTGAGCCGGCGCATAAGACTGGGCGACCGCGGCGCTTTGCAGTGCAGGTCTTGGTGCCATCGTGTTTGCTATTTGCACAGCTGCTGCTGCTGGCAGGACGACTGGCGCAGCTGCAGGTGTCACCACCGTGCCCGGAGTCGCGGCTGCAGTTGCAACAGGTGCAACTGGGTTATTGCTATTACGATTCTTGAGCTGCGCCAATGCAGCCAAATCGTCGTTCTGGGGTGAGCTGGCCGATGCTGCTGCAACTTCTGCCACTGGTTTATCTGCTGCAGCCACAGCAGGCTTGTCTTTTGCCTCAGACTCACGCTTCTTGCGCTCAGCGTCTTCTTTTTTATTTTTGTATGCCTGCTGCTGTCGCATACGATCATCGTTTTGTGAGGCCTGGAATTGCATGTACTGGTAGTAACCATATACCCCCATGACGAACAGCATGAGGCCGCCCATGGCCAGGTACATGGTCTTGTTATTATTTTTTGCTGCCACCGCAGACACAGGCACTACTTTTTTTTCTGACTCTGTCTTACCAGCTTGCGAAGAAGCAGCTCCGGCATTTTCATCATGCTCGCCTGAAAGGCCGTCCCAGTCATTCATACCCATCATCTATTCCTTATCTTCAATTTACTTTTGGCTTTGCGGTCAAAAATGAAAATGCGTTTTACCAGCGGTACTAGCGTTGACCATATACAGGGATTTGCCCATACACTGAGGGCTGACCACCATAGGCTGGCTGAGGATAGGCAGGCTGCGGCACATACACTTGCTGCTGACCATACATTGCTGGTGCCTGGGCAGGCGGCATGGGAAGCGCAGGTGCATAGGCATTTGCAACTGCGGCCTGTGCTGCGGCCTGCCTTGCACCATTTGACGTAGCTGCGCCCGGTGCCGGACCGTTATTGTCAGCATTAACACCTTCGACATAGACAATGTCTGCTGCGACCAGCAAACCTATCTCGGTTTGTGAATACACTTCCAGGGTATTTGGCCTGTTGGTATAAGGTGCCAGCGTACTGGCGACACGGTTCATGGTTTTTGCCGCACCACGGGCAATTAATTGCTTATTATTAAGTTCTGATTGCGTCACAATGGTAGGCGAACCATTCTGTCCATAAATAACCGAAGAATTATTTTGCGCCTTGCCCTCGGCATAACCCTGGGCAAAATCAACAATGGCTGCGAGGCCAAATTTGGTCAGCAAATGCCTGTCTACATTATCGGCAACCGCAGCACGTTTCGTATCACGATCGACAGCAAAAATTTTGACGGGAATGGAACGCTCAAACTTAGGGTGATTCAGCGAAGTAAATTGAATCACGGCTTTTTCTGAGTAAGGCGCAGTCTGCCCGGATAGTGCACCGAGCAACTTGCCACCCTTGAATGGCCCACTCAGGATGTAGGCGGTGATGGCACTGGGCTCATCGGTATTCATGCCTATATCGATGCTGCCATAAAAAATATCACCGGCCCTGGCAAAGACCTGGCCTTTCTTTTGTGCGTCAGCTTTAGTGGTCGGCTGCTCGCGGTTATCTTTTTCTTTTTTCTCGTCCTGTGCACTCTCAGTGCCCACATAGGCCGTGTAGAAAACTCTGGAGCCTGGCTCCCATACCTCATTGATCTTGGTTTTGTCAGCAGTCAGCTTACGCTTCCATTCATCGACTTTTTTCTGTTGGGCGGCTTCTGCATCGCGAATATCCTGCTCGCTAGGTTCACGCGGGCCTGCATACCTGGCATAACCATTGTCTGCATTGCGGGCTGCATACATGCTGGGATCTATGCTATTGCCAGCATTCGCAACAGATGCAGGAGCCGCGTCCGGGCGCATTGTTGCAATAAAGGTCTGCCCACTTGACTCTGCCTTCTTGGCGGCGTCTTCGTTGGCGGCCTTGCGCAAGTCAGACTGCTGGGCATCCACTTTATTTGGATCAATGGCAGTTTTTTTATTAGCATCCGCAGGCAAGGCTGCCGTGCTGGTAGGCTCACTCTGCTCTTTGCCCATGGAGTTTTTCTTGATCAGTCCATTGACAGCCAATGCAATACCCGCAACCAGAACAACGGCAACACCAATGACCATCATGCGGGATTTAGGATTTGTCAGGAAAGCCGCTCCACCTGTTTTCTTTTCTGCCATTTAAAACCCCGACACGCGTAATTCAACACTCTTACCTTCTTGCGCCGCATAGACCACTGGCGTGCGCGCAGGAAGCTCATAAACATTGGTACCATCAATCGAGGACATGGTTCCTGTCCATGACGGTGAGCGCACTGAAGTCTTGTTGGTCAGGCGCAAATACATTTTTCCATCCAGCATCCAGGCCCGGGCATCTGCACCTTCAACCTTGAGTTCCTGGGCCTTTTCCGGCACCACGCCATTCAACATGGAAAACATCGAGGAAGAAGCCTCAGGCGGCATTTGCTTTTCTATCAGAGCAGCAGCATTCGGGCCGCGTACAGGCATCCTGGCATCCAGACGTACATCGGTTTCTTTTTGTCCGGTGACGAGGCGCACAAAGACTGGTGTACTCATACCAGCGAGGAAAACTTTCAAATTGCCGTACGCGTAATCTTTGATAGGCTCCAGCGCGATCTCATGCGGATTATTATTTGCATGAAATTCCACTGCAAACATGCTCTTGGAAGGCGCCGCAAATTTGACGACAGGCCAGGGATTGCCAGTTGAATCCGTGAACAGCAGGGACGAATTCTCATTGACGTTCAGGCGCATGACCGGTATCACCGACCCCGGCTGCAGGTTCACAATGACAGAAGAAATCACTGCTCTGTGCATTTGCCCGTCAGGCGTGCGCACCGAACGCTTGAAATCATCAATACGGTCGTAATAACGATTGATTTCATCACGACTGAAGGTCACGGTTTCATCCAGCAACTCATCAAAAGCCTGCTCTTTGGGATCGCGGAACTGTGGCATCTTGAGCTTCGTACGAGGCCTTGCGTAACCATCTGGCGAAGGCAGCATGGCAGGATCGCTATAACGCGCATTGAGCTCAGATGCAGTCAGCCTGGCGGGGCTGGCCTGTTGCGCCGGATCTGCAGGTGCAGGCGGCAAAGCACTGGGCAAGGCCATTTCGCCAGGCTTGGTTTGCGTTTTGGCGGCAGCTGGAGCATTGGCAGCATTCTGCCTGGCCAAAGCAGCACTCCCAAGCAAACTCAGGAAGAGTGCGCAGGCAAGCCGGATATTTCTATTCTTATTCATCATCAACGACCTCAAATCACCGCTCGAATGTACTGAAGCTATCAATCACCACACCGCGCGGGTTCTCCAGTGGAGAAATGGCACGCAGGTTCATCTTGATGATCAGTTTTTGCTTGATAGGGCTTTGTCCGAAAGGTGTGTAGGTCACATCGATCGGCATTTCCACTTTCCACATATAGATACCATTTACTGGTGCCTCACCAGTGATGACGGGGCTGCTGGTAACAACGGCAGAAACCAGCATGGATTTTTCCTTGACGGTCTGCAGCGTGCCAGATTTATCCAGTTGCTCCATATACGCCTGCCAGCCCTCAGCACTGAAATAATCGACATTGCCCTGGAACTGCTTGCGGTAGTTCACGTAGTCATAGGTAAAAATCGAGGTAACAGACTCAGCAGCCCAGGTCAGCAAGGCATTCTTGGAAATCGTGGGGCGACTGATGGGACGCAATTCAATAATGCGCCCGTCATTTTCTGCCGCGATATACAAAGGCTTGGGAGGATTACGATAAACATCGTACAAGGCATACGCCAGCAGAATAGTCAGCACCAGCAGGCCTGCGACAATTTTCTGGATAAAGCGATAGCGGTCGAGATAAAACTCGGCGCGAGCCATGTTCAATTCAGGCTGCCCTGTGGTTTCCCTGGTATTGCCGCCTGCATGCGGCGTATCACCAGCATGCACAGGCGGTTTGGTTTCCGCCTTGGCTGGCAATTGTTGTTGAGCTATGGAGCCAGACATCTTGATCCTCTTACACGTTATGGATACGCTGATTCAACATTTGCTGCTGCGCCTGCTGGCGCATTCGCAGCCTTGGCGGCCTTGGCAGACTTTACCTGGCCTACACTGTCAAATTGCCTCAATTTCACCAATAAACCATTGCGCGTGGTGGCATACAAATCACGCTGGGGGAAACTGCTATATACCAGGAACATCCCCACCACCAGGACAATATCCAGACCGACCAGGCCGATCGCCAGGACAGTCATGCGGCGGAAGTTATCTCTATAAAACTCATAGCCATAACGCCTGGTCTTTTTGACCACAGGCTTGGGCGCTGGTTGTACGGATGTTGCAGGGTCTTTTTTCATGGAAAAATTTAGAATTCTTCAATTATCTTATCATGTCAATTTATGAAAACAAAGGCCAGATAAGGTTTTTTCGACATTTATTCCAAATTCTACCAGCTTTACAATTAAATTATTAAGACAATGATGGTAAAAAACATCTTGTTTGTAACAAGGCAGTGAAATACTGTCTGTTGGTATCCAAAAAAGGCATTTACGGAGGGAAATATTTCAGAAAAATTACATGAAGCGGGCTGGCATCAACTCCATGCATTGAGGAATAATGGAGGGATGCAGAGGTAATCTTCGTTAGCCATCATGGTTGCACGAGACTTACTGCACATTGCGCGGCGCTACCAGCCCGTCTGGAACTATTGACACCTGCGCAGCCACTCCGGCAATTACTATGGTCACTACTGTGGCAACATCGGCAGCTACTCCTGCAGCATTTCCCTGATCATTGCAAGACGATTCAAATACACGGCCTCGCCATTGGAATCATCAGATACCGCTGGGGCAAAATATTCATCTTTCATCTTGTCGAACAGGGTCTCCTGCACGGCCCTGACCGCCTTGTCTTCTGCGACAAAGGGCAGCAGCGGCAAAGCCCGCCCGAAAGGGAAATTGGTTGCACAGCGATTCAATACCTGTATGACGCCATACAAGGCTTCCAGCGCTGCGGCCAGCTTTGCACCGCCATCTGCAGGCAAATCTGCGGCCATTGCGGGGCTGTTCTGCTGCAAATGTTGAAAGTATTCAGCGGCCAGGCCTGTTGGTGGCTGTATGGACTGGTATAGCAGCAGGGCACGTTCCACATGAGGTTTGTGCAGATTGTGCAGAGCTTCGACTAATTGATCTATCAATGGCATGGCATGTATTCCAGAGGATATACTTTGCAGTATCTGATTGGGGGTAGCTGATTGGGGGTAGCTTATTTAAGATAAATTACTCAGTCAGATTCACATTACAGGTTTTCTTTTTTCCACCCTGCGCCTTGGCTGCCTGATAGCGGCTGTTGGCAGCCTGCCTGGATACATCCATCAGTGATTCTTTCATTTTCTCCACATCAAATTCTCGTGCAGGTGCGGGCTGAGTGCTGCCAATAACCATCTTTCCATCCTTGTTTTGCAGCACATCACTACCCGTAGTTTTGCTACTGACAGGCGCGCCATCGCAACTCATGATTTGCGGTTTTACCGTTGCTGATTTGGATTTCCCCAGCAAATCCACATTGACCAGCTTTATGCCACGCTCGGCAGCCAGCTCTTCACTCAGGGAACTACCCGCAAAACATGATTGCGCGACAGTTGCGAAACAAACCAGGAGGTATAAATTTTTCACAAGCCCTTCTCCAACATTTTGACTTCATACGAAGGCTCAATGATTTCACTACATTGCTTGATCACTGCCAGATATACCGGCTCATTTCTTTGCGCCTGTGCCTCAGCGATCAGGAAAAAGTTTTTTGACTCGCTGATGGATGACTTGAATCTGATATTGCGACCAGACGGGCTGATTTTCTGCCCGGATCCCAACAGGTGGTACTTGAACATGCCAAACACATCCACCTCCATTTTTCCTGCCTCCAGCTGCATGGGTCTGACGACAAAGCTGACGTCTTCAAACAAGACCTGCTCGGCTATAGCCCCACTCTTCTTGAAGGCTACGGAAAAATATTTTCCCAGTATGAATTCGTAATTCGCCGACACAGCATATTGCTGCAAACGGTTAACATTCATTCTGGCAAAGTCATTGTCGAATTCATCAAATTGCGATGAAAACGCATAGAAGGAATAAGGACCACTGACTTTTTTCTCACACTTGTGAGCAGCACCGCAAACCTGCCGCGCCACCTCACTACCGGCAGGAAGACGATAAATGGCAAGTTCATATTCGTTATGGTGCTGGGGTACCTTACCTGGCAAGCTGGTTCTTGGCTTAGGTTCGGACTTTGCTCCGGCAACCGGTGCTGCCAGCACTGGCCACATGAATGCAAGTGCACAAATGCCCAAGGAAATAGGTAGGCGCAACAAAGCTTGGTCCCGTCCGTACTCAGCGATTGCGCCGGAACAGGCGGACAATACCCTGACGCACAGCCTGCCCTGCTGTTACCAGGGCAAGTAAAAACACCATCAGGCAAAAACCATAGAATAACCAGGCCAGATAAGCCTTCAATTGTGGGAACAGGGTATTGGCCAGCAGCCCGGTCAAGAAATATATACTTACCAGTAGCAAATGAAGCCGTCCGGTTGTCAGTGATGGCAAGCGCAAGGCAAAGCACAGGGGCAATAAGAGTAATGCGCAAAAAATAATCAGGCTGAATACGCGCTGCTCAAAATAGATACTGAGCATGCGGGTAAGGCCAATACCAAATAACAGGCAAATCATGGCACTGACAGCAAACAATATTTGCATGACACTACCAGACAGCGTCGCTGGCTTACCGATTGCCGGGTCGGCACTGGTTGTGTCCAGTGTGCCCGATGTACTTATTGTACTCATGGTGCTCATTGTTTACTTTCATCAAGTACTTGCTTCCAGGCCGCAAACCGGGCCAGTTGCTGCATGAAAAAACTACGGTAAAAAAAATACCGCCCCAGCTCATAGAAAATCACACAGACAAAAGCGCCAGGTATCGCCATCGCACCCGCACCGGTGGCATTCAAGGCGGTTACCAGCAAAGCAAAAACAGCGACGGCACTGAGCAAGCACAAGACCAGCAAAAACAGGGTCGTTGCCAGCCTACGTAATTTCTTGCGCAAAAATGGTTGATAGATCATCGCTTAATTGCCTATATTTTTTTGCTGATGGTTGGCAGAACGTTCGCAGAGCCTGTCCTGCATCATCTTTTCGGCAAGGCATTAGGGGAGACGAATTCTGTCTTTTCTTTCAGCTTTGGCGCTACGCCGTCGTCAATGCAGATGCTGCGGAATATAAAGCCCTGTGGCCTGCTGTCTTCATACGACTTTAACTCAACAGGCTGCAACAAATCCTTGCGCTGAAAATCCATAAGGTTTTTCTTGGCATAGGCATAGAGCGCCTTATAGTCAGATACCTCGTACTTGGACGCATTCAACTGATCATAGGCGGTGAAAAAATTACCCTGTACAGCTGTCGCGTCTTTGACGCACTCTTCCATTTGCTTTTTACGGATGGCAAAAAGCTCTTTTTGTTTTTCATTAAATGGTTCCAGACTGACATTGATTTCAAGCTCCTTGAGCTTGATTTGCCTGTCACTGGCAAAATGTCTGACAAACATCAGGTCAGTCGCGAGTACAATCAAGCGTTGCGAGCGTGCGTCATCAAGCGGCTCCCGAATTTCAGGAATTGGAATTTTTTTCTTATCTTGAGCATGGGCAATATTACAAACATTTCCAAATACCAAAGTGGCTAACAAAGACAGAGCGAGTTTATTCATTGACTTAACCGAATTTTAAAAAATACATACCCAGCAATAGTTTTTCATCGTATCTGAGTAATTTTCAGGGTTTTGCATGGTGCATCAAAATTGACACTTCCAGGCACAATTGCTAGCATTCGATGAGAAAAGTTTTTTTACCTTCATTTTTATAAAGGTATTTTGATGAGCTTAACAAATATTGCGGAAAAATACGAGAATGAAACCGAAAATTCTGTATTACCCGCATGGAAAAAAGAGTTTTTCCAGACTCTGAGCAAGAATCCGGCCGTAAAAACCATTTTTTTGCGCCTTGAAACCCAATATGTGCAAAAAAAGCAAGTTCACCACAGTCTGGTTCCTACCATTGCCTGGAAAGTGGAATTACCGTGCTTTCAAAGTAATTCTCCAGTGCAACTCGCCGAATTGCGGCGGGAACTAGTGGCTACGCTGAAAGTGAATGGTGTTCAGGTTGTCCACAAGACAGACGAATGGATGCGTCACTTGAAAGCCCATCATGAGGTAGGCATGTCTTATGCAAGACTGTGTGGCGTAGCCTGATGAAGAAGTTAATATGTGCGCTGACGGCCACGGTCTTGCTGGCCTCCTGCGGGAAAGTCTCTACGCCAGCAGCCAGCGAAGGCATAGCTTCGCCCAACATGAAGGTGCCCCTGAGCCTGTTGCAATTGGAAATGGCCTGTGAAGACGTGGCTTCCATCATCATGGTGTCCATGTCCAACCGCCTCAGAAATGTTGATGTTTACAAGACCCGTAGTTTTGCCCGTTCAGTTGCCGACTCTTTCGATACCCGCTTCCCGGAATTGCCTGCCGATATACGCCTGCAAACCAGGCGCATTTACATGCAGACAGTCAGTGACCAATATCTGGCTGAACAGGCCGTCATACAACAGCAGGTAGAAACCTTCCGGCAGTATGGTGAAAATCAATTCAGGGATGGCGCGATCAAAGCTTGCAAACACGGCCTGGCGAATATCCCTCAGGGCGAGGCTTTGCCAGTATTGCAGTTAAGGAAATAAGACACTTTTGTTATCTTTGTTGATACAGCAAATGCCCGGGACAGCATGTATCATCTTTCTTTGCCTGCTGTACAGCAGGCCAGTTCGCTATACGCAATCAATACGCACTCCCTCAGAAAAACAAAAATGAATACCCCGAACACGGTTAAATCAAAAATAAACAACATCCTCAATGAATTACCGCGCTTTGGCAGTTATGCGTTTGCTGACCTTGCTGCTGAAAAAGAGAGAATACGTGCCATCCTCTCCAAAATCCTGGAAAAACGGGAAGAAGACCCACAACTGAGCGGCTTTGAAGAAAAAATACTGGCAAAGGCACTTAATGTCTATGAGCCTTATGTTGATGCCGCCATACAGCGCAAGCAGACCGGTGAAATCATTATCCGCCCACTGCACACCATCACCTCGATACAGCCGGAACAGATAGAGACAGGAGCGGGTGAAAAATTGTGGATCAAATCTGTGCTCAAGACACGCTATGCGCTGAGCATGCCAGATGACCTGATACTCAAATTGGAAAGCGTGCGCGACTGTAATTTCCGCATCCGCATGGAAGAAGGCTTTACCAATCCTGATCTGCCAGACCTGAACGGACTGGCACACTCAGAACAATTCAGCCTTCTGCCTGAAGGCTATCTGAGCCGCGATGAAGATGGTGTGCCTTTACTGTATGCGACCGCCAGAAGCACCGTGCCTTTGTCGCTGGATATGCAGAACGTCGTCAAGATCGAATTCGCCAACCGCAACCATGGCGGTGAATTATGGCGTCACCCGCGCTACCAGTTAAATGATGGCTGCTTTACCAGCCTCGACAGGCAAGGATTTTTATTGCGCTCCAGGCTGATGGCACATATCTCGAAATCTCAACAGCGTTATGAACTCAAGTTATATGATCAGGGAAAACTGATCGCCGAGTCACGCAATTTTCAGACCAGGCATGCAAGACATGCGCTTGCCGAAAACGAAAACCTGCTCAGTAACGCCGTGTTGAAAGAAGCCATACTGAAACTGACACCCGGACCAGGCGACTTGCCCGAGGAAGGTTTTCTGGAAAAATTTGATGCCACGCAAAAGGATTGGTTTGCGTCAGCACGTGCAAAAGAACTGGCTCAGATAGGTCTTGATTTAAGTGCCTGAAGCCTGGGGCCTGGCCTGCAACTGACAATGCAAGCTGCTTCAATATCAAATCAGCCTGCCAGCGAGACAGGTGCAACTTTATTCCTGGAACCTGCTCAATCTTTGACTTGCAGCATGCCGCAGGCCCCGTCTTTTTTCCTCGCAGTATTGAAGTCCAGCTCTGTGTTTTGCAAGTTCATCACCATTCTTGCTGACCTGACCTGATATTCCCTGACGAGGCTATGTTCGGCAGGGAAGTTTGTAAAACTGATGCCTGCCATGTCAAGCAAAGTGGCAAAATTGGCGCTGGTCATACTTGCCTTTTCCTGGTTCTTCAAGAGATTTTGCCACTTCGCGGCATGCTGTTCACGGTATGCCTGATTGGTCCAGACAAAATAAGGCACGCGCAAATTCTCTTCATTCAAGACGCCATGGCCTATGAATTTGCAAGCCTTGTTGGGTAATGATTCGCCATGGTCCGAACCATAGATCATGGCGGCATTACCCGGCAACAAAGCCAATGCCCGCATGATTTCACCGAGTACATGATCGGTATATCGTATGCTGTTGTCGTAGGCATTCGAAGTCACCTGCATGTCATCGATTTGTTGTGCACCTGCCTTGCCTGCACTGCTGACAGGATATTTCTCAAATGCCCTGGGGTACCTGGCCGAGTAAACTGCATGGCTGCCCATGGTGTGCAAGACGATGAGTTTCTTTGCCGGTTTTTCTTGCAGGATATTTTTGAGCGGTCCCAGCAAGGCATCGTCATACACCAGGCCCAGGGTTTCGTCTGATTCAAAATAGTGCTGCACATCTGCCTCTGCCGCGAACAGGGTCGTGACATTGTTCAAAAAACTTTTCTTCACCTGTGTCGATAAAAAATATGTTTTGAAACCGGCTTCCTTAAAGGCTGAAATCAGGGATTTCTGCCGCGCGCCTTCCTGCATGATGTCGCGCCCGCTCAAATAGATGGGTATCGACCCCATCGTAAATGTACGGGGGGTAATCATGTCACGCATGCTGACCAGTTCGCCGTTTTGCCTGGCTTTGAGCAGATTGGGAGAGGTGTCGCGTTCATAGCCATTTATAGTCCAGCGGTCAAACCTGGCTGTCTCGCCTAATACCAGTACATAGGTTTCTTGCGTACCTGTGCTTGCTGTTGCAGTTACCGGCGCGGCGACCGTCGCACCAAAATGGAACTGGCTCAGCTTCTGCTCCATGCCTCGCATGACTTTTTCTTCGCGCCAGAACATCCATAACCTGACAGGCAAACCGTAAGGATAGGTATCCTTCACGGTAGAAAGCAAAGGTGGCAGATTGCCAACACCAAATAGTTTTTCTTTACCATCTTCGCTGATGGTCGGATAGCGGTTGGCATTTTTCTCTTTGAGGTAAGTACTGGCACTCATGGCACCGATATACCAGCCATATCCGGCGATGCAGAGCAGGCAAAGAATCAGGAAGCCACCAGGTTGATAAGCGCTGCGCCGGGCAAAATAGATGGCCAGTACTGTGCTGATTGCGCATAGCAAATGCCACAGCATGACGGCCTGTATATGTTCCAGCAAATAATGGAAGGATTCGCTGCTGTCGCTGGTCGTGAGTATGGAATACAGGCTGGAGCCGGATACACCGCCAAACTCATAGGCAACATAAGCTTCTGCGCCGGCAAGTATGGCCAGCAAGGCTGTCAGCAGCCTGAGCACCCATAACTTCTTCCATAACTGAAAAAAAAGAAAGGAAACCGGTAATACAAACAGGATGATCTTGCCACCGTACAGAGGCAGTGCCGCTGCTTTGGCAACGACGATACCATTGGCGATGGCAAACGGTATCAGCAAGGAAAAGAAAGACAGCAACTCATGAGACAGCCCGGTTTTAAGCTGATGCTTATCTTGACGTTGTTGCTGGCTTTCTTGCTGGCTTGGTTGCTGGCTTTGTTGTTGATTTTGCTGATGATGCTGTGACTGTTCCATGCTGGCAGAAGTATTCATTGATTCTTGCAAGCGGGTACGGTGCACCAGCTATGACTCTATGATTGTTGCTGGTTATTGTGGTTTGGCAGCCGCCGGAGCAAGCATGCGCAGACGCATGACTGAGTTTTCATTCTTGAATTCAATACCATCCTGCGTCCAGGCACTAATCACACTGCGTGCCTTGTCCGACATAAGGCCAGTGTGCCCCTGTAAATTCTCGAAATAAATCACATTGCCTTTGATTCTATAGACACCGGACAATTGCTTACTCACATCTGGTGTAGTTTTGGCCCAGTCTTTTTTTGCTGCATATGAAGACACACTGAATTGAAAGCTGCGGTTCTCTGCCAGACTCATTTTATATTCCAGCACCTGCTGCCTGGATTCAACTACATTGACGAAAGTGCCTGGAATTATTTTTGCATCCGGCAATTTTTCTGCATTTTCCACCATCACGGCATATTCCGGTGTCTCTTTCAGAGGAGTATTGCCAACCGCATCAAGCTGATTTTTATTGCCCAAAAATTCAACAAGCAAGGCAACGCCTGCGACCAATACTGCTACCAGGATAAACTTGTTGATCAGCCGCATGAAATTCTCTTTCCATTTATTAGCTAATGAAAGTAAAATTTCATCAGCATTGACGATAAAGGCAATGTTATCATTAGCTGACAAAAACTGGTCGAAAAACCGTCTTTTCAGGTTTTTTTGTGAACTCCAGACTGTATTGCACCAGAGAATCCGGGATTATGAACACCATACTTGTCGCCTTGCTGGCCAATATGATAGGCAATGAAATGCTGGCACCCAATCAGCCGCGGCCCAATGGCCTGCCGATACTGTACCGCTGTGAGGTCTATCCGCAAGCGAAAATCAATCCAGAAAATTTTGACATGGTAGTCACCCAGGGTCTGCGTAATTGCGTGGCCATGCGTGAAATGACTTTTCCCGAATATCTGGACTGGCGTGACGAGCAGGCGAAGAAAAAACCGGCTGCGCCAACTTAGGCTCAGCTTAAGCTCTGCATTGGCTTGATTTGATTGTTAGCAAGCCCGGGTTGCGCATACAATGCAAGGAGTCTTTCTGCATAACAACAAATTATCAATCATCAGACATTTCATTAAAAAGGTCACTATTCGTGCTTTCTGAACATCTGAATGCCAGCATCTTTTCTGAAACAGAAATTAAAAAGCACTGTGCACGAATTATTATCGATGGCTACGCCATAGAAGCCAATGACGGTGTGGTACCTACTGTTGCTGAATGCCTGCAGGCAGAAAATGGCCTGCGCATCGTCGAGACTTATCTTGCCAGGGGCTATCCTCGCCAGTACTTCAGCCGTTGCGCCCTGCCGCGTGATAGCAATGATTTCTTGCGGGCATTTGCGATTTCAGACCGCTCAAAAATCAGGCTGTATGGTGACATATTGGGCTTCTCTGTTTTCTTTGGCAATTTGCCTATCACTGCACTCTTGCTTGAAAGTATGCACGACAGCCTGGGCAAAACCCATTTTGTCATGACAGAAGACAGCAGCCTGATCTCGGATGAAGAACTGAAGGCGCATATCAGCTACGATAATATTGCTGAGTATGCAGCCAATGAAAATGAACGCTGGACCATGCTGGAAGTGGCATTGGCAGCTCCAAATGGCGCTGTACTTGAATTGATAGAGAACCGCCTGAATACCGATACGCAAAAAATCATTCTGCGACAGCAACTACGGCTAGAGAAAAACAGCCTGCAATCACCATTGTCGAAGATGGTGCGCTATTTTATCGACACGCAACGTATCGATAAAATCGCCATCATAGACCGCTTGCTGAAAGAGATAGGCAGCCCGGTCAGCTTTGCTGAACACTTTAGCGATATCGTATTTGATGCGATACGCAAGCGCTCTTTGCCACCATCCAAGCTGGCACTAATACCGGGCCTGAACAAGAACATGGCTGACCGTAACCAGAATTCATGGTCGCTGTATCTGGATGCATTTATTTCAGACCAGGATCGCCAGGAGTACGAAAAGCTGTTCGCCTGACAAGCCACAAAAAAACTGGCAGGGAAACCTGCCAGTTTTCATTCCGCCATTATCCACTATTAAATAGTCGCCGCCAGACGGGTGCCCTGGTTAATAGCGCGCTTGGCATCCAGCTCTGCCGCCACATCCGCACCACCAATCAGATGCACAGGCTTGCCTGCTGCTTCGAGCATAGCTTGCAGGTCACGCCTTGGTTCCTGGCCCGCGCACAAAATCACATTATCAACCGGCAGCAGCTTTTGTTCTCCACCGATGGTGACATGCAAACCCGCATCATCAATCTTGTCATAGATGACGCCGGCGATCATTTGTACTTCACGGTTTTTGAGACCTGTGCGGTGTATCCAGCCTGTGGTTTTACCAAGGCCATCACCTACCTTGGAAGTCTTGCGCTGCAAAAGGAAGATCAGACGTTCTGATTTTTCCAGATGCGCAGGACGCAAGCCGCCGACGTTTTTGTAGTCAGTATCGATACCCCATTCTGCATAGAATTTTTCAGGGTCCAGGCTGGGACTGGTGCCGCTATGGCTCAGGTATTCGGCAACGTCAAAACCTATGCCACCAGCGCCTATGATGGCGACAGATTTGCCGACAGGTTTCTTGTCACGCAAGACATCGAGATAACTGAGGACTTTGGCATGTTCTATACCTTCGATAGGAGGAACACGTGGGGTGATGCCAGTTGCCAGCACCACTTCATCAAAGTCTGCCAGATCAGCCGCATCGACCTTGGTATTGAGTTTGAGCGTGACGCCAGTCAGTTCGATTTGCTTGCCGAAGTAACGCAGGGTTTCATAAAACTCTTCCTTGCCAGGTACTTGCTTGGCGATATTGAACTGACCACCAATTTCAGAACCGGCATCAAATAAGGTCACAGCATGGCCGCGATTCGCTGCGGTCGTCGCAAAGCTCAAACCTGCGGGGCCAGCGCCAACTACAGCAATGCGTTTGGCTTTTTCCAGCGGGGCATCAACCAGTTCAGTCTCGTGGCAGGCACGTGGATTGACGAGGCAGGACGTGACCTTGCCGCCAAACGTGTGATCCAGGCAGGCCTGGTTGCAACCTATGCAGGTATTGATTTCATCTGCCCTGCCCTGTTCTGCCTTGCGCATGAACAGCGGGTCTGCCAACAATGGGCGCGCCATGGATACCATGTCGCAATAGTCTTCTGCCAGCAATTGCTCGGCAATCTCCGGGGTGTTGATACGGTTGGTCGCGATCAGCGGGATATTCACCTGGCCTTTGAGCTTTTTGGTGACCCAGGCAAACGCGGCGCGTGGCACTTTGGTAGCGATGGTAGGAATACGCGCCTCATGCCAGCCTATGCCGGTATTGATAATCGTCGCACCAGCGGCTTCTATAGCCTTTGCCAGTTGCGTGACTTCTTCCAGGGTAGATCCACCGTCAACCAGATCCAGCATGGACAGGCGATAAATAATGATGAAGTTGGTGCCTACCTTCTCGCGTATGCGGCGCACGATTTCTATAGGAAAGCGGATGCGGTTTTCATAAGCGCCGCCCCATTCATCATCACGCTGGTTGGTGCAGGCGGCGATGAATTCATTGAGCAGATAACCCTCAGAACCCATGACTTCGACACCATCATAGCCTGCTGATTGCGCCAGCGCGGCACAACGGACGAAGTCAGAAATGGTTTCTTCTACTTCTTCTGTCGTCAATGCATGCGGCTTGAATGGATTGATTGGTGCTTTGATCGCGCTAGGTGCGACCAGCGTAGGCTGGTAAGAATAACGGCCAAAATGCAAAATTTGCATGGCGATCTTGCCACCGGCATCGTGCACGGCCTTGGTGACTATCTTGTGGTGTTCTGCTTCTGCTTCGGTTGTCAACATGGCACCGCCATGCATGGGGCGCGCTCTTTCATTCGGGGCGATGCCACCAGTCACGATAAGGCCAACGCCGCCACGGGCGCGCTCTGCATAAAATGCTGCCATGCGCTCAAAGCCATGATCGACTTCTTCCAGCCCCACGTGCATGGAACCCATCAAGAGGCGATTGGGCAAAGTAGTAAAACCCAGATCGAGTGGCTTTGTCAGGTGAGGATAAAAAGACATGGCGTATTCCTAAATAAAGAAGGGTTCTATCAAGCAACAGTTATTGGATATATATTTTATGCAACTGAGTGCATAAGAGAATAACGAAACTGCTTTATTTATGCAACCAGTTGCATATAAAATGTCTAAAAACCACACCGACTATTTACTCTAAAACATGTCCCTGCCCCACGCCTTGCTCACCTCGATTGCCGAAAAGCCATGTTCAGGCTATGACCTGGCGCGGCGTTTTGACAAGTCCATAGGCTATTTCTGGCATGCGACCCACCAGCAAATCTACCGGGAACTGGGGCGCATGGAAGCACAGAGCTGGGTCATTTCTACGGAAGTAGAAGGTGGCCGTGCGGGTAAAAAGCTCATCGCCATCCTGCCTGCAGGCCGGGATGAATTGCGGCGCTGGGCCAGTGAGAGTAGTGCACCGATGAGATTGCGCGATGACATGATGGTCAAACTGCGGGCTGATGCTGCAATAGGACCGCTGGGTCTGGCAGAAGAATTTGAGCGTCGCCTGCAATTGCATGAGCAGGAACTGCAGACTTACAAAGAGATAGAAAAACGCGATTTCAGTGCAGCCAAGCTGTCGCACGAACAGCAATTGCGCTACCTGATTTTAAAAGCAGGCATCACCTTTGAAGAAAGCCGTGTGCAGTGGACTAAAGAGGCTTTGCGCATCTTGAAGGATGGTGCAGAAGCGAAGTGAGCAAATTCCACTTCCTTATTTAGGTCGTGGCCGTTTCACATCAGCCTGTACCGCCTGCAAACGGCCAGCACGCAATTCAGCCACCGCCTTGGCGACAGCAATAGCCACATTGCGCGACTCCTGCTGGATGGCGACATCGGCATCCAGGGTGTCATGGCTATTCGCATAGGGTTCGTAATAGCCTATGTAACGGCCCAAGCGTGCCTGCGTACCGGCATCGATGAAGCCCATCCAGTCAAGCCAGTCTGTTAATGCACGGCGCGAGTCATCGACACCAGTCACATCACCATGCACGATCAAGCCATAGGCACGGCCTGCCAGATGCTGGGGATAATTCCAGCCGGCCATTTCCAGCTCCTTGGCTTTAGCGGCTTTTTTACCTGAAGTAGAAGTCGGATCAGGGTTGCCACCATCCGCACAGACCAGGCGGTCTATCATCAGCTTCAAGGGACTGGGGCTTTGATACCAATAGACCGGGGTGATGATGATGACGGCATGGGCGGCAGTCCAGCGTTCATAAATTTCTGCCATCCAGTCATTGGTCTGGTTCAGTGCATGATTGGGGTAGCAGCTACAAGGCCAGTGGCACAAGGGCATGGCAGTCGAGGCGCAACCCTTGCAAGGGAAAATATTCTTGCCATATTCTGAAGTCAGCAAACTCAGATCAAGTACATCGGGCTGGATATTCGCTTGTTCCAGTTCTTCTTTGGCGATTTGCAACAGACGAAAGCTCTTGGACATTTCACCGGGGCAGGTGCCATCATTACGTGCAGAAGCGCAGATCAGCAAGACGCGGGATGGTGTTGATGCCTGACTCCACTTTGCTTGCGCGGCTTCCAAACGGTCTTTGGTCGCCTGCCATTCCACCGACAAATCATACTCAGGGTCTGCGTAGCCAGCGCCTGCTTTTTGCGTGAAAGGTGCTTTGCGCCCTTCATCATAAGCATGCCAGGCAATTTCTTCCAGTCTGGCGATGGCAGACTCTTCTGCACCAAAAGCCGGATCAATAAAACTGGCACGATAACGTTGCCCAAATTCTTCGCGGCTGAGTTTGGTTTTTGCCTGGCCTAAGCGTATCTGTATCATGGTGTTGGGTTCCGGATGAGTTAGCGCAGTCAATTAGCGCAGTCAAGCACGCAGTCAAGCAATTCCGTCAGCATTCAGCAACGATAGCAAATATCATCAATACTCTTCTGTGTGTTAGCGAACAGATACGTTTGAAACACAGGCATAGTCTGCATGTAGTTTATCAATTAGCTATAAATCCCAGGTCAGGAACACTGATGCGCGAGCTGCTTTTTTGCGCCACGTTGTGCCTGGTCTATTTGAAGCAAACCATAGAAAAGGAATGACCATGAGCGAAAAAACTGCAAGCGTACATTGGGAAGGTTCAGGCAAAACTGCGGTCGGCAATATCAGCACTGAAACCGGTGCCTTGAAAGATTATCCCTATGGATTTGCAAGCCGCTTTGAAGATGACAGGCGCGGCAGCAACCCTGAAGAATTGCTGGGTGCAGCCCATGCAGCCTGTTTCACCATGGCGTTTTCATTTGCCTGCGAAAAAACCGGTTTGAAAACGACTGATGTCGATACCAAGGCCAGCGTCAGACTCTCCAAACAGGGCGAAGGCTTTGTGATAGACCGTATTGCGCTGACGGTGGAAGCCACAGTCGCAGGCATAGACGATGCACAATTCCAGGAAATTGCAGCGGGTGCGAAACGTGATTGCCCTCTGTCAAAAGCACTGGCCAGCGTTCCTGAAATAACATTGCAAGCGACTCTGCGTGTGGATACCACGCCGTAATCACATAAGCACACCATAATTGCGACGGATAGTTACACAAACTATCGAACTATCCGTCGTTCCCTGTTCAGTTCACAGATCAGACTTTACAGGAAGATGATTCCCTTTTCAGCGCGGGGCTGGAAGTAAGGGCAACCAGCCGGGATGAAGGTGTATCAGCCACAAGCAGCAAACCGGCTGCATCATCGCCGGATTTTTTATCAACCTTGCTTTTTTGTTCCGCTTGATCCAGATGCACTTTCCCCTCATTGATGTTGAGCTGGTATTTTGGATCAGTTGCGGTGGCAATTGATAGATTTGCTTCGCCCTCGGCAAGGCTGGTGCCACGGTAAGCACAGCCTTCGAACAAACTCTTTGAGCCGACTTTTTCAGCAATCTTTTTCTCGCTGCCATCAGCATTCACATGGGTCGATGCTTTGACTTCCACATTGCGCATCAAGTCATGAGAAGAAGCAGCTACGGCTTTGAAAACCTCGGTCAGTGAGCCGGTTTTTTCATAGATAGCCTCAAATATTGCCTTGGGTTTGCCATTGATATGGGTAACCTCAGGGTTTTTCAATATCGTGGGCAGTTCCACCAGACCAAGGGTACGATCGGCACCAGCATAACCACTGAGCGTCATGACTTCACCCTTGGTGGCCGCGGTAAAGCGTGCCGAGGCATCAGCCCAGCGGCCATCGGTTGCGTCGAACATAAACTGGTTGGCCGGATGATCGCGCTTGCTCAGGACTTCATCGACTGACTTGCAGTTATGCGCTTTCGCGACCGCCTCAAGATAGTCTTCCGATTGCAGAAAAGCCGCTACCGGTGTCTTGTTAATCGCCCGTATATCCTCTTTATTGGCGACCATGAGTTCGACCAGGTCATTACTGGAAATGTCTTTGTGCACCATGCCGCCATACAGCAGGGTGACTTGTCCATCAGAATAGATCGACACCTGGTTGGCAAGATCTTTCAATGAATCCGGCGTGCGGTAATCTTCGGGATGATCTTGCAGTAGCGCCATGGCTTGCTGATGACTGAGACCTGACATAAGCCCTCCGTCTAAAAGTCGAATTCTGCTATGTGGGCAGAATAGGCAGGCGACAAGGAACCATCGCGGTAGGCACGCAAGGCATCTTTGAGGTCTGCCATGAAAGCTGTGCGGTTTGCTTCAAACTCTGCCTTGGCGTCTGCTTCAGGCTCACGCATGCCCAGCCAGCTCCAGCTGGTTTTCCACTTATTGTCGGGCAGGTCTTGTCCTTCGCTACGCAGACGCAGGCTATACAGATTGCCGTTCCAGAAATAGCTGAAGTTTTTGTGTGATGGCTGTTCACGGTCATAGGTCATATAGCGCAGATAGATATTACGCTCGCGGTCTATCACCCACCTGGACGCTGTCGCCATGGGAAACTGCTTGTCAATTTCGCGCAAATCAAAAGCCACGATATCCGCTTCGGGGATTCTCTCATAGACAAAGGCCACTGCCGGTTCTCCTGATGTTTCAGTTAAGCAAATGAAAAAAATGCGTTCCAGCGCTATCACGATGTAGCGACTATTTTCACCGTTAAGCTAATAACAAAATCCTGAGCACGATGCAAATCTGCTTACACATTGTTGCGCTTTAATATAAAACACACAATTACTTGATTGACACGCTTACACCTGTCATGCACCATCCATTTACTTTAATGCATCATGCGCCCAGATACGATGCCCTATTTGGGAACAGGCATAGCTTGACCAATTTCAACAACTTTCATCCAGCGACCACATGAAAAGCTCATCTTCCCTGAAAACCCTCAGCCTGCTCGCCGCCAGTCTCGCGTGTATCACGGCCCCTGCTATGGCTGCAGACTACAGTCCTTTTCCCAAAGCCGGCGTCTATGATGCCAGCGACAATGGCTTTGAACGTCTGTTGACGGTGAAGCCTGATGGCAAATTCACGCTGGAAGTGGCAGAAAAAGGCAAACCCGGTAATTTGCGCAGCGGTGCGGGCGAAGGAAAACTGACGGATGCCCCGGGTGGCTGGAGCTACGCTGAAGGCCGTTGCAATATGACTCTGAAACGCGCTGCGGGCGGCATGCAATTGCATGTAGAAACCTGTGCCAGTGCCTGGGGTGATGTGCCATTCGATGGCAAATACAAATATCAGGGTGAAGAAGTTGCCGCAGCACCCGTCAAGGCTGCACCTGCAGCAGTTGCCGCACCAGTTGCTACAGCTAAAGCCGCTGCGCCTGTGGCGGCAGTTCCACCTGCTGCCCCGGCAGGCAATGGCTTGCCATCGCGCAAGGAGCTTAAGGACATCTGGTCTGGAATAAGTGTAGCTAGTATTGGCAACAAACACATACTCGTCGCCGTCAAATCCATAGAAAATAAATCCGGTGTCCCAAATCCTATTGAGCAATTTTCCAGAGCTGCGTTTGTTATCGATACAAATATCCGGTATGAAGAAATGTCAGCAACTGAGCTCGCAAAATTTCCCTTGCAGTTGATAGACATCCCATTGCCGGCCATCGGCCCCAAAGAAGGTTTGGAATTTAAAAGCGATTGCGTCTATGGCAAATCAGATAAAGTGATCGTCATCAACAGGACCGGCCATCCGACCATCAAACGCTTGTCTGCCTGGATGATGGATAATAATTTGAAGGTAGTAGAAATCAAGCAAATCAACAAGGTTAACTGCGCTTCTCCGTTCTATTGAAATTCCAGTCAGAAATCAGGGTCCGGCATATTTTCGCATAAGCCTTGTCAACCCGGCCCAGTCTGTCAGCGTAATAAAGTCACAGTCAGGGCGCACGCCCGCCCATCAAACCTGCCGATGCTGATCATTCAGCATCGGCATTCTGATTATTTCATTTATCCTTACTTGTTTTGCTAGCCCTGACGGCAGGTTTAGCCGTTGGCTTGGTGGCTGCCTTGCTAACTGCCTTGATTAACGTCTTGCCAGTTGCGGCAGTTTTGGTTTTACTTGCTGGTTTCGCTGCTGCTGGCCTTGACGCAGGTTTGGCTGCTGGCTTGCTGCCAGTTTTCTTTGCCGCTGTCTTTTTTTCTGGCACTTCTACTGTTGCGCCTGCCACCTCAGCCTGTTGCCCTTCCATTGCCTTGCTGACTGCTTGCTTGAACTGCTCTTGCAGTAGCCCCCACCAGGCAGCAGGATTGACGAATGGGGTACTGGTATCTGTTGTCTCTGCAGCTTTTGCAGCTTTTGCAGACCCCGCAGATTGAGCATTCTCGTCTGCCGGCACGTCAGCCTCCACAGAATTTGCACCAGCTTCTGGTGGCATGTCAGCACTATCTTCTTCAACTTCTTCATCTGGATCAGGTTCTGCGACCTTTGTCTTGGCAGCATTGGGATGCATGGGCCAGTCGGCATTGCTGCCTGGATTGCCCACTCCTGTTGTTCCTGTTGTGGCCGCAGCTGTAGCCGACACGGCCTGCTCTGCCATCGCACCAGCCTGTTGTGCATGCTGTGCGAAACTCTCGCCCAATGATTGCAAGGCAGCCAGGGTAGCGCGCTGGACTTCCAGCGCCTGTATGGTGCCGCGCAGCATGTTCATGTTGACGGTCAGCCAGGATTCCACCGTCTTCAAATCCTGAATTTTCTTGTCCAGCTCATCGACTGACATAGGCGGTGCCACCATGCCGGGTACCTGCATATTGCCCCAGAGTTTTTTGACGAAAGACAGGGTATCGCCCATGGCATTCATGCCGGGGATTTCAGAACCAGAAAACGGATTACTCATACGACTTCTCCTTCATATTTTCAAGGTTGCAGTTTATTTAATCTTAAGCATCTTGCATGAGCTGGGCAAGGCCGTCAATCGCGCATCAAAATAACGTTCGGTTTTAAAACCATAGCCACTACCCTCATTATCAAAGCGCACGCCGCTTTCGCCCTTTTTTTGCATGACCGAGACATACAGCGGCTGTATCAGTTGATGGTCTTCTGCACGCATGATGGCATCATGGAAGGCATTCTTGTAATGCGCGCCCTCCATGGCATGGGCCACGGCTGCTGCTTCGGTCGTCCTGGCTTTTTCTATGGCGCTAACCAGCATCTCCACCATGAGCTGCATGCGCAGATGGACATAATCGTCGCGCGGGTCGGGATAGCGTTGACGGAATTGCTGATAGAAGGCGTCACTGTCAGCACCGCCAGCATTGGGATGCCACTCCGCTACCGCACGTACCCTGTCTATGCCAGCATCACCCAGTGCCGCCGGTGCACCCAGGCCATTGCCATAGAAGGTATAGAACTTGGTCACCATGCCAGCTTCCTTGGCCGCCTTGACCAGCAAGGTCAGGTCATTGCCCCAGTTACCGGTGATGACGGCATCGGCACCACTGGCCTTGATCTTGGCCATATACGGCGCAAAGTCCTTGATCTTGCCTATGGGATGCAGGTCTTCGCCAACAATCGCAATATCCGGTCTTTTTTCTGCCAGCATGGTACGTGCTGATTTATTGACCTGGCGGCCAAAGCTATAGTCCTGGCCTATCAGGTAAATCTTTTTGGCGCGGCTGTCAGCCTTGATGACCTCGGTCAGCGCATGCATGCGCATGTCGGCATGGGCATCGAAACGGAAATGCCAGTAACTGCATTTTTCATTGGTCAGCGCCGGATCGACCGCAGAATAGTTAAGAAAGAGCAGGCGATTATCCGGTGTACGCTGATTATGTTTGTTGATGGCATCCACCAGTGCCAGGGCAACAGCAGAACTATTACCTTGCACAACAAAGGGAATATGCTGATCTGTTACATGTTTAAGTGCAGTCAGGGAATCTTCTACTCCCTGTTTGTTATCAAAACTGCTTAATTGCAGGGGATGGGTACCATCAGGCAGGCGCACGCCACCACGGGCATTGACTCTTTCTATGGTGATCTGCAAGTTTCTTTGCACTGCCTCACCGGCATTGCTGAAAGCGCCGCTGAGGCCGTCTATCATGCCTATGCGTATTGGAGCAAGAGCGGAGCCGGGCTTGGTGTTTCCGGGATTTTGCGGCGTCACCGCCTGGACATTCTGCATCAGACATAGTGCCAGCAGTACGGGAGAATATCGTTTCAAATAGCTAATTATTGTCATCGGCATCAGATTAATCCTGGCATATCCAGCATGATTGCTGCAAAAAATGCCATTTTACTCCCTGGCAAAATACCTCAGGTCATCCAAAATTTATCTACTGCGTTTACACTAGCAGGATGAATGCTACCGCCCCTCAATTTGATACCATGTTGTTGACCCGCCAGAATATGCTGTTTTTGACGCTGGCGGTATTGCTGCACCTGTTTGTCTTGTATGGCCTGGACAGAGACGTGATGCCAGACAAGCCACGCTTGCAGGAAAACCCCATCGCAGTGCAATTGCGGGACATTCCCGAACAGACGGAGCAAAAAAACGTCAGCCCCGCCCCGAAACCAGGTCCACAAGCAGCGCCGGAAGCAAAACCGCCTGCTGCGGTGAAGAAGACGGTGGCGCCTTTGATCAGCCCTGAGCCCGAACCCGCCCTCGCGCCAGAACCAGCTCCTGTAGTACCTGTTGAAGTCAAGGATAATACGCCTGTACCAGCAGCCGAGACCAAGCCTGAAGTCAAGGCAGAGGAGGCCAGCGGCACGCCTGGCCAGGACAGCAGCAATACCGAGGGGCCGCAAACCTATCCTGTGCGTGCGCCCCAGACCGGCACGATCAGCATGCGCATCGTGCGTACTGAACCTAACCGCAGTCCGGTCTATGGCGATGGCGAGATTAACTGGGAGTTCAAGACTGGCCGTTACAAGATGAGCATCAATGCCACGCTGGATTTGTTACTGACCTCCATCAACCTGTACCAGATGCACAGCGAGGGCCTGATTGATACGTATGGCATCACGCCTGCGACCAGTTCAGAAAAGCGGCGTAACCGCAGCGAGACGGCAACTCATTTTGACCATCAGAAAAAATCTGTCAGCTTTTCTTCTTCAAATAAAACGGCGGAAATAAAAGATGGGGCCCAGGACAAGGCCAGTTTCCTCATGCAACTGGCTGGCATAGGCTATGCCGATCCTGAGAAATTTCAGACTGGCCGTGAAATCCGGCTGCAAGTCGCGGAAGAAAGGGATGTCACCACCTTTGTCTTTATTGTGACCGCGTATGAAGAAGTCGAGACCAAGGCAGGCAAGTTCATGGCCTGGCATATAGTGCGCCCGCCCTTGCCTGGTTCTTACAATTCCAAGCTCGAAGTCTGGCTGTCACCCGACCAGCACTGGTATCCGGTGCAAATACGCAATACGGAAAGTAATGGTGCCGTGACTACCCAGACCGCGACCAAAATCATCAGCATCACCAATATGGAAAGATAACCATGCGCACCGCAAGCACCCCGCTTTTCACCCTATTTTTTAGCCTGCTGCTGGCATCAGGCCTGAACAGCCCTGTCATGGCGCAGGGACATGAAACTGCCACCAAATATGCGACGAAGCTACCACCGTCGGTTGAGCTGCAATACAGCATCAAGGCCAAACAAAGCGGCTTGCCGCTGAGTGGTTCAGCCTCGGTCAAATGGCAAACCGGCGACCACAAATACAGCATCATCACAGAAACCCATGCCATGCTGGTCGGCAAAATACTCGATGCAAGCAGCGTGGGGAATATCGATGATTTTGGCCTGGCACCCGACAAGTTTGTCGAAAAACGCTTTCGCAAACCCGCCACCACGACCAGTTTTGAGCGTGACAGCAAGACCCTGCGCTTTAGTGCATCTGCTGAAACCTATGTATTGAAAGGTGGCGAACAGGACAGGACCAGCGCCAGCTGGCAGTTGATTGCCATCGCCCGCGCCGCTGGCGATGCTTTCAAGGCAGGTACGGAATGGAAAATGCTGGTGGCTGGCCGCCGCGATGCCGACCCCTGGACTTTCAAGGTCGTTGGGCAGGAAAACATCAAGACCCCGATGGGCGACATGCTCGCCATCCATGTCAGCAAGGCACCACCTGCTGATTCAAAGGACCAGCAACTGGATTTATGGCTGGCGCCCAGTCTGGAATGGTATCCGGTCAGGCTGAAGTTCAGCGATGCGGATGGGGATTATGTCGATCAGGTGCTGGAAAGCCTGAAAAAATAAGGCCGGGCTGCATGACTATTTTTCATGTGCCTTGACAACCGTAACCGTACATTCTGCCTCGGCCACGACTTGAGCAGAAACACTGCCGAGATAGCGGCGCAAGGCAGAACTGCCACGTGAACCTATGATGATGTGATCAACCCGGTTGCTATGGGCATAATCGATGATGGCACTGGCCGGGTCGGATGCCTCCAGCACATGAAAGGTAATCTTGTCGGGGTTCAAATTCAGCGGCCTGGCCCAGTGCTTGAGATCGACCAGTTGTTTGACATGGATGTTCTCACCCTGCTGCATCAGGCTTTCATCCATGCCTATGCGGCTGACCTTGCGTATGGTCAGACAGGCCAGGCGGGCACCAGGTTCGGTTTGCAACATGCGGCGCGTGATATTGCGCAGGCTGGCTGCCAGTGCTTCTGAACCACCGGTCAAATCCAGCGCAGCGACGATGATGGGCGCGCGGGATAATTGACCTGCTGCGCTTTGCAACAAAGCCGGCTCTGCCCCGGCTGCCTGAAAACGCCGTTTGAGTACCGACAGATAACCATCCTGGCCCTGCTTGTCAGCACGCGCCGTTAATTGCAGCTGATCTGGATGCTGCAATAAAAAAGCTAGTTGGGCAGCCGTATCAAAGCGCGCTTGCGGCTCCACTTCCAGGCAGCGCAAGATAATTTCCTGCAGCCATGGCGGTATCTCACTGCGATGACTACGCGGTGGAAGGGGGTCACGGTACAGGCGTTTTTTCAAACCGGACACCGAAGTCGGATGACCAAAGGGCCGCTGCCCGGTTGCCAGGTGATACAGCAAGACCCCCAGCGAAAACAGATCGCTGCGCGGTTCATTGCGTACACCCATGACCTGCTCAGGTGAAATATACGGGCCTGTGCCCATGGGCAGGCGGAATTCTTCATCCAGCAAATCGGGCAACCTGTCATGCCGCGACAGGCCAAAATCGATGAGCACTACCGTACCATCGGGGCGGAACATGATATTGCTGGGCTTGATGTCGAGATGAATCACATGCTGCTTGTGCAGATCCTGCAGGGCATGCGCGACCCTGATGCCAATATCGACCACTTCGGCCAGTGGCAAAGGCGCGTCTTCAAACCGGCTGCGCAAGGATGTACCGGCAATCTGCTCCATGACGATATACGGCTGGGCATCAAAATCACCAGCCCCAAAATAACGCGGCACATGCCTGCCCTTGAGCTTGGGCATGATCATTTGCTCGACTTCAAAGGCGACGATGGCGGTTGGGTCGTCTGTTGAAAACAGCAGGGGCACTTTCATGATCAGCGGGCTTTGCTCTCCTTCATCGTCACCCGGTGTCGATGAGTGGCGATTACGCAGGTCGGTGACACGCCACAGGGCAGCCATGCCGCCGGTATGCAATTTCTCTTCGAGGCGGTAGCCGTCGAATTCCATACCGCTTTGCAGCTTCTGGTGAGGGTAAGCGCTCATCTACACCCTGGCTTAATTACCATGCAGCAGCCTGTGCCCCAAGGCTGGTGGCAGACCGGCCGCAATGATTTTCTGGCAAGCGGTTTCGGTATCGTAAGGGACGCGATAATAAGTCAGCTCCTGATTATCGGTATCAAAAGTCGCATAACAGGCCGCCGGGTTGCCATCGCGCGGTTGCCCAGCCGAACCGGGGATGACCAGCCAGCGCCTTTGCCTGCTCAGTGGTATGCCTTCTTCTGGTACGGGAGTAAATTCACCGGTCTTGCCAGTCAGGCTGATATGGAACAGGGTAGGCATATGCACATGCCCGCAAAAGGTGATACTGGCCTTGGTCGCATGCATGCTGCGCGTGGCTTCCATGACGCCATCGATGTATTCCCATTTCTCCGGTGCCCAGGCATTCGCGTGGACGAACAGCAGGTCTTCCCACTCTATGCGGTAAGGCAGTCTGGCGATGAAGTCGAGTTGCCCGGCATTGAGCTGGGCGCGTGTCCAGTCAACCACCTTTCTGGCAGTCGGGTTCATGCCCTGGCGGTCTCCCTGCAACAGACCGGCATCATGGTTGCCTATCAGCGCCCAGGCCCCCTGGCTGACGTATTCCATCACTTTATCCAGTACCCAGCATGGATCAGCGCCGTAACCGACCAGGTCGCCGAGGAAAGCATAGCGCGTTGCCTTGCGCTGTTGCGCATGTGCCAGGCAAGCCTGCAGTGCTTCACGGTTGGCATGCAGGTCGGTGATGATGGCAATCAGCATTGATGAGCTTCATTCATGGTATGTGCGCTTATTCTAGTCCGGCAAGTTAGCGGCAAGCTTACAAGCTGACATTACAAATCAAAGTTACCGCTGCGATAAAATTCATAACCACGGGCGCGCAAGGCACAAGCCGGGCAAGTACCACAACCATGGCCCCATGGGTGCATGTCGCCACGCTGCCCCAGGTAACAGGTGTGCGTGTCTTCGCGTATCAGATCAACCAAAGCATTGCCACCGAGTTGTTCCGCCAGTTGCCAGGTCTGGGCCTTGTTGATCCACATAAGCGGGGTTTCCAGCTTCAGGCGTGTATTCATGCCAAGGTTCAATGCCACTTGCAGGGCTTTCATGGTGTCATCGC
This sequence comes from Undibacterium sp. Tian12W, assembly GCF_049339405.1. Lineage (NCBI taxonomy): Bacteria > Pseudomonadati > Pseudomonadota > Betaproteobacteria > Burkholderiales > Oxalobacteraceae > Undibacterium > Undibacterium sp. Tian12W. The sequence goes on along the minus strand of NZ_JBMPPK010000004.1, from coordinate 49,638 downwards.
GGCAATCCGGGTAGCCGGAAAAATCGGTTTCACACATGCCACCGACCAGCACATTCAGACTACGGCGATAAGCCAGTGTGGCTGCAGTCATCATGAACATCAGGTTGCGGCCAGGGACAAAGGTATTCGGCAAGCCATTTTCCTGCATTTCTATGGCGATGTCTTCTGTCATCGCTGTATGCGAAAGCTGGGAAATCAGGCCCAGGTCTATCATGTGATCTTCACCGAGGCGACTTTGCCATTCCGGTGAAAACTGGCGCATTTTTTCTATCAGCACCGGCCTGACACTGAGTTCTATGGCATGGCGCTGACCATAGTCAAAGCCAATAGTCTCAACGTGGGCATAGCGGGAAAGTGCCCAGGCGAGGCAGGTGGCAGAATCCTGGCCGCCACTGAACAACACCAGCGCCCGGTCTTTAGTGGTTAAATTATTCATAAATAACGAAAAATAAAGGTAAAGCTATTGTAAAAGAATGAAATACTTTGTCTATCAGCCAGTCTTGATGTTATGTTTCTGATGCAAAATATGCTGAGGTCAGCCCACGCACTGCAATCCCGCATCATAAGCCAGGACTCTCTCGTGCAAGCTCATGAGTTTTTATAAAAAATTTCTTTCTTCTTCCATCTTATCGGTCATCGACCAGGGCATGCTCAGCGCCCTGAATTTCGTTATTGGCATTTTGCTCATGAATCTGGTGGCCAAGGACGACTACGGCCTGTATGGGCAATTGTACGCCGGTGGTTTGCTGGTCGGCCTGATTGTTGATTCCTGGATAGCTGGCCCGCTGACCACGGTTGCGCCATCAGTCCACGGTGACACCCGTAAATCCCTGTTGCGTCACTACTGGTATAAACAGGTGTTCTGGACCCTGGCGATGGGTTCGCTGGCTTTCGTGATTGTGGAGTTCGTCCCGGCGGCAACCCATTACAGCAACAAAAGCTGGCTGCTGGGCGTAGTATTTGCCACTTACCTGGTTGGCAATGGCATACGTGAATATGGCCGTACTGTGGGCTTTATCCAGTCCGATATTATTTCTGTATTACGGCAAGATATTTTATATGTGGGCCTGGTCGGCATAGGCCTGGCGTCACTGTATTTCAGCAAGCATTTTGACCTGGTCACGGTGTTTGTGCTGCTGGCTGGCTCGTCCTTCCTGTGCACGCTGGCCAGCCGCCAGCACTTCCTGGCACATACCTCTACTGATGTCGAAGCCCATGCAGAAGAAGAAATCCGCCAGGCCATCAATGACCATCAGGAAACCATCTCAGGCCATGGGCGTTGGGCGGTGTCTGGCGTCATCGTCGGCTGGTTGTCGAATTACAGTTATGTGTATCTGTCCGGTGCCTGGCTGGGGGTGGCGGCAATTGCCGACCTGAATGCCTCACGCCTGATGCTGATGCCCATACCGCTGGCGGTGGCAGCCTGGTCCCGGGTAGCCAGGCCGGAAGCCAGCCGTCTGATGGCAGAAAAAGACTGGCATGGCTTGAAGCGCCTGACCCTGTTCTCCATCGCCGGGATAGAACTGGTGGTACTGGCCTATGTTGCCCTGCTCCTGACCGCCTTGCCCTGGCTGGAAACCCATGTCATCAGCGCCAAGTACAGCGGGCTTGATCCTTTGGTCATGATGTGGGGCGCGTATTTCGCCATCAATGCGGCGCGCTGGGTGGGTACCTCCTGGTTATCCAGTGGTGGCGCTTACAAGCAAATGTTTTTTCTCGGCAGCGTGACACTCAGCATGGTGTTACTGATCACCGCCTTCAGTATCCCGCGCATGGGGGCGCAAGGTGCAATTGTTGCCCTGATCGTGGTCGAAATATTTGAACTGATCGTGGTCTGGCGTTTTATTCTGCCACGTCTGCAGAAACAGGCTTAGCCTGGTGGTCTGAACTGGCAATCGTATCAAAACGCTGCTGCGGTGCTACAGATGTGACGATGGCTGTCATGCCATCATGCTGGCGATAACTGTAACGATGCAGCAAATGCCTGCCGATGAAATCGACCAGGGCCAGTTGTGACCAACGTGGCGTAAAGGTATGGTCAGCCCCTTTGAAAAACTTCAGGGAGATACGCTCGCTCTGCCCCAGCAATCTTGCATGCCTGCCAAATTGTTCAGTCATGACATCCACTGCCGTATCACTGGCTTCATAAATCAACAGCAACTCTGTACCCCTGGCTTCGAGATTCTTGAAATTACGCGCCACCTGGCCAAGAAAGAGATTGCTGTGCATCAGACGGGTGCCCAATGATTGCCATTGCGTGTGCAAACGCTTGCCTATGCGACGTAATAAATTGCCGGTGATCTGACGAAAATCCACCTGCCCTTTGAGTACGCGTTTCCAGGTATCGCCCCTGGCCAGGGCATGCACATAATAATGGGTGGATTTGATGGTGGCTTTCTTGCGTGCTTCTATGGTGTCGCCCGCACGCCAGCGATAGGTCAACTGGTTCATGAGCACCAGGCCACTGACGCGCTCATCCCTGAGCCCGCTCAGATACGCCATATAAGCACCGGAGCATAAACCTGTCAGTACAAAAGACGGACTATGGTATTTGCCCTGCATGAAATACATGGCGCTACTGAGATCATCAACACTGGATGCGGCATGGACGTCATTTTCCTGATCGTCCGGCGTAGTCCTGCTGTAGCCTATACCCGACTTGTCAAAACGCAGGACATAAAAGCCCTGGCTGGCCAGACTACGCGCGAGCGTGACATACAGGCGGTGATTGCCGACCCGGTGATTGGCACCGATATTACACAGAATCACGGCGGGCAAGGCAAACGCATCTGCGCCGGTCTGGTGGCTGACTATGCCGGTCATGCCTTCAAACTCGACCAGTTCTTCTTCGACGATGGTATTGGCTATGCGCAGGCTGGCGATATCATTGGACGCGGGGGCATCCCTGCTGCCGACTTCGTGCAGGGGAAAGTAGCGCGCCAGCCAGGTTTGCATCTCTTGCCAGATAGCATGTGGCACTTCGGTATCATGCGCGTCTTCACGCATCATCGCAGCATAGCCCGGCAATTCTGACAATTGCAGGGCATGGTCATGATGGTGCCAGGCCTGTACCAGCTTGGCCTCCTGGCCTGTAATATCATCACGTTGCTGCAAAAAGACTGGCATGGCTGGCGCTGGTAGCTTGCTCAAATCCAGCTTACCCAGGCTGCTGCGGGTGGCTGCGCTGAATTCATAACCGGTCAGCTCGTCATCCGTAACCACATGATTGGGGTCTATGGTTTGCTCGGTTTCCACGTCTTTTTGCAGCGAGCTCATGCTGCGCAAGACCAGCATTTCACGCGCATAGGCACGACCCGAGATGACCGGTGCCATCAACATGAGGGCCTTGGCATCGATACTGGCTGCGACAGTCGCTGCCAGCAAGCCGCCCAGGCGCAAACCAAACAGGGCAATATGTTCTACACCCGCCATCTGGCGCAATTGGGTAGCAGCCTGGCGTATATTGTTTTGCCACAGCGCTATGCGCTCACCCCCGGCATCAGCAACATCAGCAACATCAGCAGCATCACCGGTATTGTTATAATCAAAAAAACAGACATCAAAACCGGCTTTTGCCAGATGCGTGGCCAGGTGCTTGTACGCCAGGTAAGACACCATATACTCATGCCCGAAAGGCGGGCAAAGCACCACACCACAACGGCGGCTGCCACCGGCATCGCGTATGCGGGCAGGATGGTACCAGCCCAGCATGGGGGTAGCGGCATCACCAAACCAAAAGGCTTGTGGCGTATATAAAATGTCTTTGCTGGGATACTGTTGTGTTGCCAAATCTGCCCCGCTAATTTGCTACGGTAGTTGCTACGGTAGTTACTACAGTAGTTGCTGTACTAGCCGCACTATTTTCCAAAACCACCCTGACGCCCGTCAGCGCATTCTGTGCCTGCACCTGCCCGGCTTTGACAGACTTGCCGTGAATGGCAGACAGGCTCACTTGCCTGCTGCTGCCAGGTGCCATATGAAAATAATTATCTTCAGGGAGCATGCCAGGAATTTGTATACACACTGCCTGCGCCAGTTTTTGCGTACTCAGATGCAGAACATGATTACCATCCGCATCCAAACTACAATGTGCACGCAAACCCACATCGGCCTGCACTGCGAATTGATGACCCTGCGGGAAATGGAAGTCATTGGCAATGATCTGCTCGCTATCATATAAAACAGCCTCCACCACATCATGCCCTGCAGGCCCGAAGCGATAGGCATAACTGGTATCGACAAAATGCGGCAACAGCGCATAGTCCTGTACTTTGATTGCACTATGTGCCTCCACCTGCACGGCAATACGGCCATGGGCCACGCGGCTTTCTGACTGCCGGTAAAGATTCAGCTCCAGCTCACCCTCGAATGCCTGCGGCCCGTCATTGATGATGTGCAAGCAGAGTCCATTCAAACCTTCATCAGTAATGAGCACGGTCAGCGATGCCATGGCACGCTTCAGATAATAATAGGCCGCCTTGGGTTTGCCATGCGCATCAATAACACCCCAACCTGCGCCTGGCCGCAGGTCTCGCCAAAACCAGACCAAGGCGCCATGACAGGTCGAACCACTGCGACGCCATTCAGCGATGGTGTTCGCCATGACTTCACCGGTCGTAGTACGTGCCAGTGACAGATAGCGTTCACGTTCAGCATAGCGCAGGCTGGCTGGATTTACCTTATACAGCTCTGCCATATAGTGATCGCGCACGTCTTCAAAATCCCAGCCTGTGCCATTGTCACGTGGAATACCTTGCTTCCATGCAGGATGCGGGCCTGGTGTTTCGCCATTGTTGAGCATGCCGTCGATCAGATCGTCGTCGGGCATATTCGAGAAACCCAGACATTCCGAGGTAAAGCGCACTGCACTGCGGCGTGCATCGTCAAGCGGCCGCAGATAAGCACCAACACCAAAGTAATGAGCAACGCCAGTATCAAGCTGGAAAGGCATGACACCACCGCTGGGGCTGGAAGGCCAGTATTGCACATCGGGTCTGTATTGCTCACACAGCGCAGGCAGGGTCTCTGCAAAAAATGCATTGCGCCAGAGTTCTGCAGGCTGACCCAGCATGGCTGCCTGTTGTTCCACTTCGCTATTGCCGCAAACAATGGCAATGCACGGAGAACTCTGCGTACGCTGCAGGAATTGCTGCACTTCTGTTGTGATACTTGCTGCAAAAGCCTCATCACTGACCGGGTAATCCATATTCGCAAACATGCAGTCTTGCCAGACCAGGATGCCGAGCTCATCACACAGTTTATAAAATGCTGTGGTCTCATACACCATGGTGCCGACCACACGCAGCATATTCATGCCTGCATCGCGCGCAAGTGTCAGCATGTGGCGCAAATCAGTGCTCTCATTTTGCAGGGAGATGATATCTACCGGTGTCCAGCAGGCGCCACGACAAAATAGGGAAACATCATTCACATGCAGATTGAAGTCGCCGTCGCGCTGATCAACCCTGATCTGGCGAAAGCCGGTGTGACCAAGATCAAAAATCTGCTTTTGCGTCGCGCAGGAAACATGCAGCTCCAATGTGTATATTGCCGCATCACCATGCGTATGCGGCCACCATTTTTTGACTTCATCTATCTTGCATTGACCATAAATGCGGTACAGATTTTTATCCAGTTGTTCACAGTCCAGGATAAATTCGTGTTCACCAATGTTGATGGCACAAGCCGATACTGCCTGCTGGCTCTGCACGGTCAATTCAATATCCAGCACAGCACCAACACCATCAATACTGCTGCTGATATTTTTATTTGTGATGCGTACGGGACTTTGCAATTCCAGCAGGATGGGCCGGTATGGTCCGACTGGCGCAACCGGTGGTGACCAGCCCGGCATGCGTCCCAGCAGGCTGGTACGCATCCAGCGCAGTTGCTGTTGTTCGACCAGCCGGGTTTTCCAGCGTGGGCGCGGGCGGCGTTGTGCCAGTTGGGTATTCATGGCCAGGAAACGCAGGCTCAAACGACCTTTGCCACTGATGGCAAGCGCAGCCAGATCAAGGCTGTGGGCGATGAACATATTCTCGCTGCGCAAAAGAAGATCATCATTCCAGTAAACTTCAGCATGGGTAGCCAGGCCTTCAAAATGAAGGAAGGCAGCATTCTCAGGCAAATCCAGATCACAGAAATACCAGACATCGGCTTCATCGAAATTGTCTTTGCCGTATTCAAACTGCCCTGCAGCACGCAGTGCGCTGGCAATAGTACCTGGCACCTGCGCCGGTATTTTATCCAGTATTTGCGCAGGCAATGTGGATGGCGACACTGGAGTACCAACAGCAACTTGTACAGCATGCCAGCCAGCAGAAATCGGAATGAGTATTTTTTCTGTCATGTATGCGTTCATCCGGCAGCCAGGCTGCTATCCAACGCGGCCATGCCCTGCTGCCAATGCATCGCCAGTTGTTCTACCAGGGGTGCCAGATCAACGGCTTTTTTACCCATGACGGCTCTGGCGGTTTTCAACAATAAGGTCTTGGTGACTTCGGAGATGGCATCAAATTCCGTGGCTGCTGCCTCGAATTGCAAAGGCTGGTGTTGTTGCAACCAGCGCAAATAATGTGCACCCAGGCTAAAGCCTGCACCGAGTTGCCGCAGGCAGGCAAAAGCGTAGGCATGGTATGCTGCCATGCCCTCTTCTTTCAATTGTTCTACATCGCGAACAAATACCGGCAGGAACAGGCTGACAGGGTTATTGCGCGGGCGTCTGGCCAGGTATTTGCGCAGGAGTGGCAAAGAAATTGCAGCCAGTTCTGCGTCTGTTTTTTTGTGTACCTGATCAAGGCGTACAAACTCGGCAAACAAAGGCATGAATGTCGCATCATGCTGCTTGCCTATCCTGAAGGTTTCTACAAAATCTTCGCCTTGTAATTCATGGTAGCTGCTGTTGTGGAAGTAACCGAGCTTGTGCTGCCCGAGGTCAATTTCCTGTATCGCTATGGTGGTCTTGACGTGATTCGTGCGGTAGTCCGTACCTGCCGTGTCTGGCAGGTAAAACGAATCTGTCTCTGTCAGCACCAGGCGGCCACGGCCCAGCTGTACCGTAGCATTGCTGAGCAAGCCGCGCCAGACATTAAGTTCCTGCACATCTATGCCATACAGGGCAAACAAGTCTTCATGCGGTGGTTTGTAAAACGTCCACTGATCACCATCAAAATCATTGGCAAACACCATCGCCAAACATGCCAGAGGGTTTAGTCCCTGCGCATGCAAGACTTCTATCCAGACATCAATATAGCAATTGGTTTCTGCCCAGGCACGGTCAGCACCATGCAGGGCATGAGGCTGGTAGTCACTGGCGTTAATCGAAGCTAAAGCGTGAAGACTCATGAGCAGGTCATGACCACAATATGTCGCGGGCAGTCTGGGGCCAGTTCTCTGGCTGCATGCCATGCGTCTTGAACAAGGCCATGACGATACGTTCCAGACCAAAACCGAGGCAGGCAGTGTGAGCCAGTTCACCATTCTGCTGGTAAATCTCAAACAGCTTGCCGAAATGATCCTGGTGATAATTGAAGGAACATACCGCCGTTGGTTTGGCTTCAGAGATCACAGGCACCAATACTTCAAACTTCAATTGCTGTTCACGCTGGTTGGCCGCCAGCATACGGCCACCACGACCAAAGAAAGGATCAGAAGCGACATCTGAATGCGCAGGCAAACCCAGGGATTTTAAAATATCCAGGCCGCGCTGCAACCAGATATCGCGCCAGGCCACTACCATGTCAGGCGTGCCGACACGGACAAATTCACGCACGCGGAAAGACTGCATGCGGGTAGGCTCTGGTGAAGGCTCATTCCTGAACACCCAGTTTTGCATATCCACCAGGCGCCCCTCGGCAGGAACGGTACCTGTAAAACTTGGGTACACAGGGTAGCACGCAGCAGGCGTCAAACACACTGCGGTCATGGTTTGCAGATGCGTCCAGGGGCGGCCTTCATGGACGTTTTCCATCAGCTCTTTGTGCTGGGCTTCATTACCGGTAAAGCTGAAGATGGTACCCGCCAGTTGCGGGAAAGAATCCAGATATTCACTACGCTCCAGCACCTTGCGGTCCAGGCAAGGCGGGAAAGACATCTTGACTGCGCCGTCATTGGCAGCCACGCGGCTGACATAATCATCAAAGCGACGCAGCACATCTTCAAACACCGGGCCGCGGCCAAAAATGCCTTGTACACCTACGGGGATGATATGCCCGGCTGCAACCAGATCATCGGTCAGGCCTTCAGGAGAAAAATCAATAGACATGAAATAACCTTTCCTAGTCGTCTTTAAGCACCAGCAGCAAATTGGCATTGGTCGCCAGGATGCGGTCATTGCCGACCATGATGGCGGCTGAATGGGCATCGCGCAGATGGCGGCTCATGCTGAATTTACTATCGTTCTTGTAGCCAAGGATGCCGCAGATGGACAAAGCCTTGGTGACTATGTTGGGCAGTGCTTGAGTGGCATCTATCTTCAGGTTATTCATCTTCAGTGAATAGCCCATGGAAGTCAGCACACCAACCGCCGCATCATCTGCCACAGCCAAGGTTTCATACTCGGTCAGGCAGGCTTGTACTGAAGTGCGCAGGCTTTGCATCATGCTGACCAGCTCAGCCAGACGCAAAGCTGTCGGCGGCACAGTACCGGGATTGGCACGGGCCTGGCCACGTACAAAGGCCCTGGCTTTATTGACGGCTGCTGCTGCACAACCCATCCAGCAACCACCCCACAGCAAATGCGATACTGGCACCACGGTTTGTGCTGACATGTCACCAAAGGGGACATCGATAATCTGGGCTATATCACCGACAGAGCTCATGAGGAAGGGCGGGCTACAGGTGCCGCGCATGCCCATGGTGTCCCAGCCACCTTTTTGCTCCAGCGTGTAGTCAGCCTTGCGTACCAGTATCAATGATTGATCGCTATGCGCAGCATCAGGATTGCGTCTTGCCGTCACCAGTAAATCATCTGCCTGGGCACCGTAAGAAATCGTGGTCGCATCCTTGACCAGCTTGAAGCGCTGGCCATCCACCTCCACCGCACAATGACTGCGACGCATTTCTCCACCCACGCCAACCTCAGATGTCACCGAGGCGATCAGATATTGATGGGCAACCAGTTCACGTAAATAATTCTGGTACCAGGGATTATCCAGCGCATGTCTGACTATGCTGATGACCTGTATCTGGTGCATGGCATAGATCATCGCCGTGGCTGCGCATTCGCGCGCCAGGGTTTCAACGATCTGCACCAGTTCTGTCAGGCCAACACCCGCACCACCAAGCTCTACAGGCACGTAGGCACTCAGCAATTTCTCACTCTTGAGTGCAGTCACGGCTTCGATGGGAAAGCGCGCGTCCTGATCTACAGCATGAGCATGAGGGGCGGCAAATTCTTTGGCGACCAGCCTGGCCGCCAATATCATGGGAGTGGCCGGGGTATCCATATCATGCCGTCAATTCTTGTATCGCTGCATCGATGGCATTGATGCTTTCAAACACGCTGCGTTTGAGCATGCGGTCGGGGAATTCGAGATCAAAAGCATCTTCCAGCGCCAGCATGACATTGACACTGGCATGAGAAGTCATGCCCGCTTCATACAGGTCTGCATCATCTGCCAGGCTATCGATATCGGCAGAAAATTTGCCATGCTCTTTTAATACCTGACGTATCTGTTCTTTGCTCATAGTGACCTTTCTTATCTTTTTTAGCGAACAAATTTTTTCGGAATTAATTCACAAACGTACTTGAATGGCACACCTGTCACAGGAAAAGAACTGAAGGAAAACATTCTAATCCATGGTCGCAATGAGACAACAGGGGCATGCCTTAAAGTTAACAGGATAGCCGAATGCCTATACAACCGAAGTTAAATTTGGTTACGTTTTACTTGCCAAGAAGAAAGAGAAAATACATAAAACTCTGCACTGAAAATTATCCGCCCCACCTGCGTCTGCAGGGGGACGGACAAAGCAAACCTGAAGTCGGCCTATACAATAAAACTGCAGAAAAAACGGCTTATTTGGTACGCAGGATCAGGCTGTTATTCGCATCTTCCTTGTATGCATACGAGACCTTGCCACGCCTGATTTCTCCTATGAAAAGCATGTTCCTGGCGACTGCTTCATGGTCGTTTTTCGAGAAGGGTTTTTTATAGCGCGAGATGACGGTGGAAGTAGTGTCGTACTTCATGTCTTCGAGTGCCATCTTGATCTTGTCACCATCCGTAGAATTTGCCTGCATCAGTGCCAGCGTCAGCATTCTCAGGGCATCATAAGTCTGTGCGGCTGATACAGCAGACGGGATGGATTTAACATTATTTATACGGAAGTAGTTGAGGACGAATTCATTACTGCGACTGCTGGCGTCATTTTCTATGAAGGTCACCGGCATGCGCGCACCCTCGGCATTATTACCAGCGAGTTCAACAAAGCTACGCTGAGACAGTGTCCAGGAACCTGTCAGCGGCACGTTGAACTTGATCTTGCTCATGCCATTGGCAACCATGGCAGCCTCAGAACTCAGACAGTACAGCATGACCACTTGCGCACCAGCCTGCTTGGCCTTGGCCAGTTGCGCGCTCATGTCCTGGTCACCGACCTTGAAACTCTCGACCGCGACGGGTGTGATTTTACGATTCTGCAATTCAGCCAGCAGGTTTTCCTTGCCAAAGCTGCCGTAAGGACTGTCATCATGCAGGATGGCGATTTGGGTGAGCTTGCGCTTGTCGATGACGTCTGCCAGTATCACTGATGGCTGCAGATTATCACTACCGGCGAGACGGAATATATAACTGTCAGGGATGGCTGGTGGCATGAATTGCTTGGTCACGGCAGCACCGGTGGCGGCGCTGATGATGAGCGGCTTTTTACTTTCCTGGAAAACCTTGGCCGCCTGCAGCACGACACCGGTATTGGCATAGCCGACTACAGCAACGACTTTTTCCTTGTCTATCAGTTCTTTTGCCATGGCGGCACCGATTTCAGGCTTGGCCTGATCATCACGCTCGACCAGTTCTATGCGCCGCCCCATGACACCACCTATCTGGTTGATGTCCTGCAGGAATACCCTGGCACCACCACGTATGCTTTCGCCCATATCGGTAGAAGACTTGCCGGTAAACGGGCCTATGATGCCTATGCGTATCGGTGCTTCTTCAGCTTGAGAAGTCGCTGGCAAGGCCAGTGTCAGAAAAAGTCCGGCAATGAGTGCAGAAAGAATACGCATACCTGAGTCTCCAAAATAATTGTCTGTTTGCAACAGTTTGCATCAACTTGGCCTGTTAAGTATCAGATTTTCATGCTTGCTTACAATTTTCAGACAGACTTGCCTGAAATTAAGAGAAATGGCACATTACGCAGGCAGGCTTGGCTTATTCGTCTATTGAAGTACCTTTCCCCAAAATTCATCATGCATCCAGCCCATCTGATACATCAGGCAGCAGAGCTCATCACCCAGGCAGACAGCCTGGTGATTGCGGCTGGTGCAGGCATGGGTGTCGATTCCGGCCTGCCCGATTTTCGTGGCAGCGAAGGCTTCTGGAAGGCCTATCCGGCGCTGGGTCAGGAAGCCATCCCCTTCTATGAAATCGCCAACCCGGCAGCTTTTCGCCGCCGCCCCCTGCAAGCCTGGGGGTTTTATGGGCACAGGCTGGCGCTCTACCGCCAGATCCGTCCCCATGCGGGTTTTGACTTGCTCAGGCAATGGGGAGCCAGCAAACCCCATGGACTATGCGTGTATACCAGCAATGTAGATGGGCATTTCCAGCAAGCGGGCATGGAAACCGCGCTGATCCATGAATGCCATGGCTCTATCCATTATCTGCAATGCTTGCTACCTTGCCGTGACAGCATCTGGCAAGCAGATCAGTTTATGCCAGAAGTCGATGAAGTCAATTGCCAACTTATAAATACTGCACCGGTCTGCCCGCATTGTGGCGGCATGGCCAGGCCGAACATCCTGATGTTTGACGATGCCGACTGGAATTCACAAAGGCAGCAGCAACAGGCAGAGCGGCAATCAAACTGGTTGAGCAAGGTCAAACGTCCTCTGGTCATAGAAATCGGGGCAGGCACGGCTGTGCCCAGCGTGCGCAATTTCAGCCAGCGCATGCAAGCCCATTTTGGCTGCCGCCTGCTGCGCATCAATCTGCGCGAACCGCAAGTGCAGTATGCCCAGGATGTAGGTCTGGCCATGGGTGCGCTGGAAGCACTCAGTGCGATACAGGCGGTGCTGCAGCAATAAACTCAGGCGATCTGTCTGCCGTCACGCCATGCAGCGATGACAACAGGCAAGTTATCCAGCATGCGCACGCGGATAAAATCTGCCTTCAGGCCTACTGCGATCTCGCCCCTGTCATGCAAGCCCAGTGCCCGCGCAGGGGCACGGCTGACAGTGGCAATTGCCTTGGGTAAATCATAGCCATCTTCCTGCAACATGAAGGCGGCCTGCAGCAAACTGGCAGGCACATAGTCGGAAGACAGGATATCGAGCAAATCATGCCTGGCCAGCTCAGCCGCCGAGACATTGCCTGAATGCGAACCACCGCGGACGCGGTTGGGTGCGCCCATGACGATGGCCAGGCCTTGCTGCCGCGCCATTTGCGCCGCCAGCAGGCTGGTCGGGAATTCTGAAATACTGACACCGTCAGCCACGCCTTCATGCACATGTTCTGCGGTCGTATCATCATGTGAAGCCAGCGGGATGGGGTGTGCATGCTGCTGGCATCGTTGTATGACAAGCTGGCGGTTTTCAGCCACATGCCGTTGCTGGCGCTCCAGCAATATGCCCAGCATCTTATCGACTTTCTGTTCACTCCAGCCGCGCTTGCCAGTGACATACGTACGGTAATGCGCGAGGTCTGTCCATTGACGCTGACCGGGTGTATGGTCCATCAGCGATACCAGTTTGAGCATGTCATCCTGCAGGAAGGGGGAAAACAGGTGCAACAGATCCGGTTCTGCCAATTCGAGACGCATATGCAGGAAATGTTCGGCACGCAATAAACCCGCCTGCTGCGCAAGCCGCAAGCCTTCTACACAGGGTTTCAGGGTTTGCATGCGCACACTGTCAGGGTCGATATCACCTACCGCTATCGCATCGAGCACGGTAGTAATGCCTGAGGCTGCAATTTGTGCATCATGCGCGAGTATCGCGGGCATCACAGGCCAGTGCACCTTGGGACGTGGCATCAGGTGCTTTTCCATATTGTCGGTATGTACTTCGACCAGGCCGGGCAACAGATAATCCCCCTGCCAGTCTTCACCTGCCAGACCAGCTACACCATCAGCCAGTTCACTGATCTTGCCATGGCTAAAGAGCATGGAACCACTAAACATGCGATCAGCAGTGACGATGCGCGCGTTGCGTATTGTTAACATTGCGGTGGAAAGGGAACTGGAATCAGTTGAAAAATTCATGGTGATAATGTGCTGTCAGTATGTCGTCACCTTAGCATGATTTTGCCCATGAGCCAGCAAGGCCAGACATCATCACGGGTGGCTCAGCAATCCATATCAAGAAAACATCTTGTTAGCTGAATCATCACATTTAAGCAATATAATTTTACCTTTTTTACTAAATCTTGTTTAGCTGATGCGCCTCAATTTCATACTTTGTCTTGTACCATGACTGTTACAGTCGATTTGCAAGATGCGTAAACTCTCGATGTTGATCACATAATAACGGGTGGAAAATATGATGCGAAAAGCAATTGGTGGCATGACCGCCATGATGTGCCTGGCCCTGCCCCTGCTGGCACAAGCAGGCGATACGATAGGCAAAATACGCAAAACCCAGACCCTGGTGATAGGTATTCGTGAAACTGCACCATTTTCATACACGGATGAAAACAAGCAACCTCTCGGTTATTCGGTAGATCTGTGTCTGAAGGTGGCAGAAGCCATCAAAAAAGAACTCAAGATGCCAGCAATGAAAATACAGTTTTACTCTGTAGATTCAACGACACGTTTCAGCGCCCTGCTGGAAGACAAGATAGACCTGGAGTGCGGCAGCACCACCAATAATGCAGAGCGACGCAAGAAAGTCGCGTTCACCATCCCACATTTCTTTTCCAGCGTGCGCGCTCTGGTGAAAGCCGATAGCGGCATCAAGAACTGGCCGCAATTGCGTAACCGCACTGTAGTCACGACCAAGAGCACCACCACCGTCAAATTGCTCAATGACAGGAACGACACCAGCTCACTGAACATCAAACTGGTAGAAGGTAATAGCGACCAGGATTCTTTCAAGATGGTCGAAGAAGGCAAGGCAGACGCCTTCCCTATGGATGATGTCTTGCTGTACAGCCTGCGCGCTGAATCGAAGGCACCGGCATCTTTCGCCATCGTTGGCGACCCTCTGTCTATCGAGCCCTATTCCATCATGATGCGCAAGGATGACCCGGGCTTCAAGAAGATCGTTGATAGCGAAATGCTGAGGCTCATCCATGACAATGAAATCTACCGCATCTACGAAAAATGGTTCACCAAACCGATACCACCGAAGAACATCAACATGAATATGTCCATGGGCTTCTTGCTCAGGGATTCTCTGCGCTTCCCTACGGATCAGGTTGCTGACTGATCTAAGGTAAACATAGGCATGACAAGATATGCCCTGTATTTTGCCCCTGAAGCAAGATGGTGGCAGCAAGGCAGTAACTGGCTGGGGCGCGATGCAGCCAGCGGCCAGTTACTAGCCCAACCCACTATTGCCGGCCTGGATGCACACTTGCAGCGACAACTGAGCAGCGACGCACGTCGCTATGGTTTTCATGCGACGCTGAAAGCACCTTTCCAGCTTGCTGACAGCCTGACCGAGGCTGACTTGCGCCGCGTCCTGCAAGAATTTTGCGCACAACAAAGCATCATCCAGATAAATGCGCCACAGGTGCAATGGATGGGTAAATTCCTGGCCTTGCGAGCTAGTGGTGACCAGACTGCGCTGAACGATTTTGCCTTTGCCTGCGTGCGCCACTTCGATCATTTTCGTGCGCCGATGAGCGAGGCTGAATTGGCGCGCCGCCAGAGAATACCCTTAAGTCCCCGTCAAAACGAATTACTACTGGAATGGGGTTATCCATACACTGCAGAAGAATTCCGCTTTCATATGACGCTGACTGACAGACTGGATGCGGGAGCAGTTGCAGACAGCCTGCATGATGCAGCAGTCCGGTATTTCACTTTGTCTGAACCATTGATCATGAATAGCATTGCCTTGTTTATCGAACATAGGGCAGGCGCAGACTTTGAGTTGCTGGAGCGCTTTTCGTTTAGCTGAATCAGACACTCCTAAATTCTTCAGGCGGCATAATTGGCGACATGATCTGCCAATAAAGCCAAAGCATGTCTCACCTTGGCCGGCTGCTCATCACGACGCGGCGTAATCGCATGCATCACCAGGTCAGGCAATTTCCAGTCCGGCAACACCGCTACCAGATTGCCATTCGCCAAAGCCTGGTGGTCATCTTCACTGACTGCAATGCTGATCCCCCAACCAGCAAGGCATAGTGCATGCAGGGCCGTGACCTGGGTAGCCCTGATTCTGACTGGCAGCTTCATTTCAATGTTGGCCTTGTCTGGCCCGGACAATTGCAAATGACGGATAGATGCGCCACCGAGCCAGACATGTTGCTCCAGGTCCTGAGGATGCTGTGGCCAGCCATGTTCATTCAGATAAGCAGGCGCTGCGCATAACTGGGCAGACATACTGCCCAGCTTGCGCGCCACCAGACTGGAATCAGGCAGATTGCCTACCCGCAGTGCGATGTCTATACGTTCATCAATCAGATCGACCACCGCATCATCGACCAGCAGGCACAAACTCAGCTTCGGATATTTTTGCAGCGGTGCCAGCGCTTGCGCCAGCATGCCACCAAAGCCTATCGGTGCGGCGATACGCAATTCTCCCTGCGGCTCATCCCTGTGGCGGGCCAGCGCCTGTTCGGCAGAACGGGCAGCCGCCACCATGGCGGCGCAACCCTCAAAGTAGCGTGCACCTGCTTCTGTCAACGTCAGTTTGCGGGTTGAACGATGTAATAGCGACAAACCGAGGTCAGACTCCAGCGCCCGCAAATGCTGGCTGACTGCAGACGGCGTCATGCCCAGTTTGCGAGCGGCACTGGTCAGCGAACCTGCGGTCACCACTTCGGCAAACAGGGCCATGCGTTTGTACTGTTCCATCTCCACTCCAGATAAATCATTTATTTATTAGCTCAGCTTCACAGTGTTAGTGATTTTTCCTATCTATTCAAGAAATTATTAAGTATTCAAACTATGCATCACAAACTAAGCATACACACAAAGGAGTTTCAAATGAAAATCGCATTAATTGGCGGCACCGGTTTTGTAGGCACACCCGTTTTGGCAGAATTGCTGAGCCGTGGTCATGCAGTCACACTGCTGGCACGTACCCCGTCCAAGGTAGCAGCGCAAGCCGGTCTCAGCGTGGTAAAGGCGGATGTACTCGATGCAGCACAGGTCGCACAGGCGGTAGCGGGGCAAGATGCCGTGGTCAGCGCCTACAACCCTGGCTGGGGTGAAGCGCAAATCCACGATCTGTTCCTGCAGGGTACACAAGCCATCTTTACTGGCATCAAACAGGCAGGTGTCAAACGTTTGCTGGTAGTTGGTGGCGCAGGCAGCCTGTTCGTCGCACCTGGCGTGCAACTGGTGGATGTGCCTGAATTCCCTGCGGAATACAAACAAGGCGCACTGGCAGCCAGGGAAGCCCTGAACCTTATCAAAAAAGAAGATTCAATGGAATGGAGCTTCCTGTCGCCACCGATAGGCCTGGCACTTGGCGAGCGTAGCGGCCAATATCGGGTAGGTACAGACAATCTGCTGCCTGGTGTTGCCGATGCACATGCAGGCATTTCTGTACAAGACCTGGCTGTCGCTATCGTGGATGAACTGGAAACGCCCAAGCATATTCAGAAGCGTTTCACTGTCGCCAATTAATTTTCTTCTGATTGCCTATCATGCCCACCACACCCAACGCAATGTCGACTACACCAGCATCCGTGAGTGCCAAAGTTGCTGACAATACTCAGCGCAAATTTTTATATGCAGTCACTGCGCTCGGTCTCGGTGCATTCGCGATAGGCACAGGTGAATTCGCCATGATGGGCTTGCTGCCGGAAGTAGCCAAAGACCTGGCAGTATCCATACCAGAGGCTGGCCATGTCGTCAGTGCCTATGCCTTTGGTGTGGTCATCGGTGCACCCATGTTTGCCGTGCTGACAGCCAGCTGGCCGCGCAGGACTTTGCTGATCGCCCTCATATTGCTGTTCGCAGCGGGAAATTTTGCAGGGACGCTGACTACCGATTTCCTCTCGCTGAATATCGTGCGCTTCATAGCTGGCCTGCCGCACGGTGCTTACTTTGGTGTCGCCACGCTGGTCGCCGCCAATATGGTAGCACCACACAAACGCGCAACTGCAGTCGGGCTGGTGATCCTGGGCCTGACCAGTTCTACCCTGCTTGGCGTACCTGTAGCAACCTGGCTGGGGCAGACATGGGGGTGGCAGACTGCTTATGTTTTTGTCGCCTCGCTGGCGGTAATCAGCAGCGTGGCGGTGTATTTCGTCGTACCGAATGCACCCGCAATAAAAAACGCGAATCCCAGAAGTGAACTGGGTGCACTGGCCAATAAGCAAGTCTGGTTGACACTGGGCATAGGTGCAGTCGGATTTGGTGGCATGTTTGCCGTGTTCAGCTATATCAAGCCGATACTTACGGAAGTAACGAAACTGTCTGCTGGCGTCATCCCTTTGATACTGTCACTGTTTGGTGTAGGTATGGTGGTGGGCAGTATGCTGGGAGCACGTCTGGCAGACAAAAATCTGCTGCGTTCCATCGCTGTACTGCTGCTGTGGAATGCTGTGGTTTTAGGTGGTGTTTCTTTCGCGATGAGCTACACAATATCAGCCATCATCTGGGTATTCTTGTTAGGTACCCTGGTCGCTATCGGACCTGCCTTGCAGATACGCCTCATGGATGTGGCAGGTGATGCACAGACTCTGGCCGCTGCCCTGAATCACTCTGCTTTCAATGTCGCCAATGCACTCGGTGCCTGGCTGGGTGGCGTAGTCATCACGATGGGATATGGCTGGACCTCCACCGGCTGGCTGGGTGCCTTGCTGGCTGTGGGTGGACTGGCGGTCTTTGGGCTTTCGATCAAAAAATAGGCCCGGTATCCAGCGCGCCCAAAAGCAGTCTACAATGAGAACAGAGAAATGGAATAAAGTCCGGCTCGCTATTTTCAAGGAGAGTGCACATGTCCATCACACCAGAGCAACTGCAAGAACTGATGAAGGAAGTGGAGCAGGAAGACCCGATAGATTTTGCTGACCTGCCTTTTGAAGAAGATGAGCTGCGCGCCATCACCGCCCAACATCTGTGCGACATGGCCGATGCGATGGAAAATTTCAGCAATGAAGACAGGCAGGTCACCTTGCTGGCAGTCGCAGCAAAGCTGGTGCTGGAAAATCTGGTCTTGCATGTACAGTTACTGCGCCAGCATGACATACCGGTGAGCCAGCAAGTCAGCAATCTTTTGCAAAACATTAAAAAGAAATAATTCATCCATCATTAAACCGCATGCCAGAATCCACACTCGCTGATACCAGACCAGCACGCCAGTTCCTGCTCATCCCCGGCTTCATGTGTGATGCTAGTTTATGGAAGTTTATGTTGCCCGGGTTTGAGCAACTGGGACAAGTGCATTTCGCCGATTTGAATGAGGGAAACAGCATAGAGGATATGGCGACACGCCTGCTCCCGGTATTGCCTGACAAGGCCATCATTATCGGTTTTTCTCTGGGTGGCTATGTAGCGCGCCGTCTGACATGGTTGGCGCTTCAGCAAGGCAAAGCAATAAATGGCCTGGTCTTGCTGAACACCTCAGCCCGCGCCAGCACAGCAGATGAAGACAATAAAAACCGTCAGCAAATCAAACTGCTCGAACACTATCCCTACAAGGGCCAGACCATGACAGCCCTGCGCCGCGTCCTGCATCCTCAGCGTCAGGATGAAACTGTCATGCTGGCGCATTTGCAGGCCATGTCACTGGCGCTCGGCAAGCAGGTCTTTTTACAGCAACTGTCCATAGCTCGTGCAGATGGTCATCATGAACTGCCTGAAATTACTTGCCCTGCGCTGGTCGTCGCCAGCAGGAATGACCAAATGCGCAGTCTTGCGGAATCAGAAAAACTGGCAAACGGATTGCCTCATTCCACACTGCATATCATTGAAGATTGCGGTCACATGTCGCCATTGGAAAAAGCACCAGAACTCATCACCACATTGCATGGCTGGCTGCAGCAGCATGCAATTTGAGTCTCAATTATGGCAGCCAGACTGGCGCATGTTGCCCAAGTGTAGGCGCAGGTAATGCAAAATGCGCGGGTGTCAGGCTCATTTTTTCTACTGGCGCAATCGCCTGCATTTCGCCAAAACCTGAACTCGATGTCTGCAAGAAAGCGGTGATTTCTTCTGGCCGCAATTCTGCAGCATCTTCATGCAAACCACGTCTGGGCATGGCTTGCAGCCATCGGCCAGTTTGCGCCAGCGATACCCTGACTTTCCAGCTACCGCCTTCAACAGCACGTTTTTGCAGGGCCAGCATGGTTGCATAAGCCAGCAAATAACCTGTTGCATGATCAAGTGCCTGAAAGGGTAGCTTGCCTGGCGCTGCATTGCCTGCCGCCCGCCCTTCCGCATCGGCAATGCCGCTGGCAGATTGCACCAGGCTGTCAAAACCACGACGGTTTGCCCAAGGGCCGACATGACCATACGCCGACAGGCTGACGTGTATCAGGCCCGGATTCAATGCGCATAATTCTTCCGCAGAATAACCAAGACCAGCGATAGCGCCGGGACGGTAAGCCTGCATGAAGACATCCGCACCGCGTATCAGTTCATGTAATTTTTGCCGCGCTTCAGCGTTTCGCAAATCCAGTTGTGCTGAACGCTTGCCACGGCCAGTATCGAGCACCAGCGGCATGATATTCGGCAGATGTGCGGCACTGATTGTCAATACATCAGCACCATGTTGTGCCAGTGTACGCGCACCTACGGGAGCGGCAATCACTCTCGACAAGTCCAGCACACGCACACCACTCAGAGGGCGCTGCCCGCCTTGCTGACCAATAGGTACGACGGGGCCATCAGCTATTTTCCTGACTTCAAACAATGGCAATTCAGCGATGGCCTGCGCCTGTGGATGTGCCTGCCACTCCTTCTCTGTACGTATCATGGCGGCACACATGTCTGCATCATCGAGCACCTGCTCCAGCTCAGCCGCTTTCCAGTCTGTAATGGCTTTGGCGACTGCGGCGCGGTCTTCGGTACATTGCAGGATTGCCAGCACACCATCACGATGATGCGGGAAGTTGGTGTGCAATTGTATCCAGCGACCATCTCCGGCCTGGTAATAACCGGCTATCTTGCTCCATGGGTCATCAGCAGGTTTGCCATTGATGCTGAGATAGCGGTCGCTCTTGAACATGGCCAGGGCGTGCCTTCTGTCTATCGTGATTTTTTGCGCAGTACTGCCACGTGCCTGCCATAGTTGCGCAGCCATCAGGGCTTGCAAGGCTATGCTGGCAGCGGACATATCACCGACTGGGAATGTCGATGGTAATTGCGCGCCATCACCACAGAATGTTACTTGCTGCAAAACCTCTGGCTCACCACCGCCCATTTCCCACAAGGATGCCAATAATGCTGCTGCCGACATGATGCTCTCCCCAATAAAATCAAATTAGCGCACAATGCGATAAACCGTCCATGCAAGCAGTCTAGGATCTGTGTGTGGACATGGTCAATCTTGATTCTGCCTATCAATATAAATTAATCGTGGATAACACTCTCACTGCCAGACAAGCCGCCGAGTTACTCGGCATCAGCCTGCCGACCTTGTATTCCTATGTCAGCCGCGGCTTGCTGCAATCGCACCAATCCCAGGGGCAAAGAGCGAAACGTTACGTTAAGGAAGAAGTATTGCGTCTGCTGGCACGTACCAATGATAGCAAGCGCGCAGGTGGCGCTGCCGAATCAGCGATAGACTGGGGAGTGCCAGTACTGGAATCCCGGATTACTCAGGTAACAAATGGCAAGCTGTATTACCGGGGGCATGCCGTCACTGAACTTGCGGGCACACATACGCTGGAACAGGTTGCGTTGATTTTATGGTGTAGCGACACAAGTCCTTATCTTCCTGAATTCTTGCTGACTGATGTAATGACGCTATGGCCAAAACTATTGGATTTGACGTCGCATCTTCCACCCTACGAAAGAGCCATCAGCATCTTGCCTCTGCTGACTAAAACAGTAGAGGAAATACCCGACATTGATGCCCATCAAACAGCCATGCTATGGATGCACCTGACCGCAGCAGCGCTATTGGGTGTCGCACCTGACCATCAGGCCTTTCATCAAAAGCTTGCAGCAGCATGGCGGTTGAATGAGGAACAAACAGAACTGGTACGCGCAGCCCTGGTTGTCAGTGCAGACCATGAATTGAATGTATCGACGTTTACCGTGCGTTGCGTTGCCTCGGCAGGCGCGAACATGGGCATGGCATTAGTGGCAGGACTGGCTGCACTCTCAGGCCCCAAACACGGTGGTGAAAGCCTGCGCGTCAGCCGCATGTTGCGTGCCGCACTGGCGACACCACCAAATGACATAAGCAGCTTCTTGTCAAAACATCTGCATAAGCATGATGCGCATCAGCATTTCTCACCCAGACTACCGGGTTTTGCTCATCCGCTTTACCCTGATGGCGACCCACGCGGTGCGCTACTGATGAACATGCTGGACAGGAATAAGCATGCAGCCTTGTTTGCCTTGGCAGATTTGGCAGAAGACCTGACAGGGCAAAAACTGAATATAGACTTTGGTCTGGTCGCTGTTGAAATTGCCTGCCAGTTACCGCCAGGTACAGCGCAAATCCTGTTTGCACTGGGCCGCACAGCAGGATGGATAGCCCACGCAATGGAACAAATAGAAACCGGTCAACTGATACGCCCGCGTGCCAGGTATGTTGGCAAGTTTCCTGACACTGGTGCCGTATAGATCAGGTTTCTGTAGCAGGTAGATTGGGCTCATCTGGCGTATACGCCAGGATATCGCCAGGCTGGCATGCCAGCACTTCACAGATTTTTTCCAGAGTATCAAAGCGTATCGCCTTGGCTTTGCCAGTCTTTAATACGGACAGGTTTTGTGGTGTGATATCGACGAGTTCAGCCAGGGTATTCAAACGCATCTTGCGCTGGGCGAGAACGACATCCAGATTAACAGTAATAGGCATCGCGTCCTCAGATGGTCAGTTCAGCTTCTTCATTGAGGTCTACCCCAATTTCCAGCGACCACAGCAGCAACAGGCAAGCACACAACCAGATAATTTGATCGAATGTGTGCGCGAACAAAGGGCCAAAATGAGCTGTTGCCCCTTGCCATGGATAAAAATAACTCACAACAGTTGAAAACAATTTCACCAGAAACACGCTGGCAACAAATGCAAAGTTAATATTGAAGGCTCTTTTTGCATGAAAAACTGCCTTCCTGTTAAAAATTTCTCCCTGATAAAAACAAGTGAGTAACTGCTTGATATGCATGAGTAGCATTTCTATCATGCCAAAAAAAAGAATGGTGCCAAGTATGCCCAGCACTTTTAATTTAGCACTTAAGCCGTCCATTAACAGAGGGACGATTATGTTACCAACCACCGCAGCCTGCGCGAAATAAGCAGACACTGTCGTATCACCAGACTGCGCCATCACAATCTTGATGATGAGTGCAGCACCAGCAGCCGCGACGATGGCCATAGCGAGTAGTGTAAGAAAGAAAAAATATCTGCTCAACTTGCGAATATTGCTAATCCTGGCATGTTTCTGAACTTGCATTTTGAACTCCCGATTGAATTGATGATGTGAATTTTACGTTATAAATTTCGAAATGCAATATTTATTTATCGTTTATCGATAAATAAATGCCGAAATATAATAAATTACAAGAATCAGAGACAAAAGAAAAAGGGCTGCATAAAGCAGCCCTTAACAAAAAACCAGTTCAAATCACATCATTACCAGGCGTAGGCGGCCTTCGCATAGTAGTAACGACCATTGAAACCATAAGGCGAGAATGTGGAATAAGGCAGGGTTCCGCCAGAATTCAAATTACCTGCCGATGTCACCAGATCAGGATATTTGTCAGTCAGGTTATCGACACCGGCACTGATAGTCCATTTACCCAGTTTGACGCTGGCAGCCAGATCCAGCACTGTATTGGCACTGTAAGTCTGGTCCAGTGCGACGCTGTTTTGTGGTGAGACAAAACTACCGTAGCGGGTGGCCAGGCCATGGATATTCCAGTTGGCAAAGGCATAGTCAGCAGAGATGCTGAATTTGTCTTTTGGTGTCGCCTCAGTTGCGCGGTTGATGGTTTGCCTGTCTATCAGCAAGAGATTGTTTTGCGTCAGAATCGCCGGATTGGCAGCAACGTTTTTAACTGTCGTGTCATTGTGATTGTAGGCCACGGTAAAGCCCAGCTTGTCTGTGCCAGACAGCGGGATTTGATAAGAGCCAACGACATCCACACCACGGGTCTTGGTATCAAGCGCATTGGTGAAATAACGTGCCGCACCAACCAATACACCTTGCTGCGCCAATACACTTTGCAAAGAAGCAGGCAAGACCAGGTTACCGGAATACAGGATGCGCTTATCAATATCGATCTGGTAAGCATCTATGCTCAGTGTCGCATTCTTGCTTGGCTGCAGGACTGCACCCAGGCTGTAATTGCGTGATTTTTCGGCTTGCAGCGGTACTGCACCCAGTGCCCTGGCGGCAGCCGTGGAAACGCCAAATGTACCGGTATCCACCAATTGCGATGTACCGTTGATGGTGAGCAGATTAGTCGTGGATATCGTGTAATTCTGTTGCGCCAGTGAAGGTGCACGGAAGCCATTTGACGCCGCAGCACGCAAGGCAAATTCTTTGGTGAATTCAAAACGTCCAGACAATTTGCCAGAAGTGACGCTGCCAAAATCGCTGTAGTTTTCATGACGCAAAGCCAGCGATGCACTCAATTGCTTACTTAGTTCAGCTTCGATATTCGCATAGATGGATGCGCTGTGGCGGCTGAAGCTGCCTGCATTCGAAGGCTGGAAACCAGAGAAACCTTGGGCACCACTACCAAAATAAGAATTCGCTTCACCCGCACCAATTTCATACTGGTCGCGACGGTATTCTGCACCAACGGCCAGCGTCAATGGATTTGCCAGACCCGCAAATTCAAATTCTTTCGCCGCATCAAAGTTTGCCAGGGTCTGGGTATTTTTCAACTTGCCGGCATAAAACTTCGTAGGGCTGGTGGCACCAAGACTCAGATTGACGGTATTGTTGACGTCGAGACTGAATTCGCTGGAACCATAATTGACACTGGCATCCCAGCGCCAGCCATCGGTACGGCCCTTGATACCGCCGACGACTGACACATCCGTATTCGTCCCGGCTTCATTCGGCAGGAAACCATTCGGATACAGCGAGGTGCGCAAAGTCGTACCTGTGGTGTAGGCGGTACGCCAGGTTGCGGCGGCATCGGTGCTGCGGCGGCTGTAGTTGGCAAAGCCATACAGGTCTATATCTGTCGCCAGTGCCAGCGTGGCATTTGCACCCAGGTTGGTTTGTTGCAGCTTGGGGTCACCCTGTACCTGATTAACCCTGCCGTAAAGAGGTTCTAGAGGATTACGGAAATCAGCGCCAGCGCGGTTAGTTTCATTCTGGTTGCGCTGTTCTGCGGTAAAACGCGCCCAGCCCTTGTCACCCAGTGCCGTGCCAAAGTTGGCGCTCAAACTGGCTTGTGTGCCATCTCGTTTGCTGTATTGACCACCACCAAACTGCACTTCACCGCCATTCGCCCCTTTTTTGAGGATGATGTTGATGACACCGGCAATCGCATCTGAACCATATTGCGCTGCTGCGCCATCACGCAAGACTTCTATCTTTTCAATCGAACTGATAGGGATAGTATTCAAATCAGCCGGTGAAGAACCGCGCCCCGCCGTGCCATTCACATTCACCACAGCCGAGGTATGCCAGCGCTTGCCATTCACCAGCACCAGAGTCTGGTCAGGCGACAGGCCGCGCAATTGCGCCGGGCGGCTGGCAGAAGTACCGTCTGCCACTGCAGGACGCGGGAAATTCAGGGAAGGCAACAAACGGCTCAACACCGCTGCCAGTTCACCAGAGCCTGTGGATTGCAAATCTTTTGAAGTTAATATATCAACTGGAGCTTCAGAATCAGACACGGTACGTTTGATACTGCGTGTACCAGTCACGATCACGGTGTCGGATTGTGGCGGGATAATTTCTTGTGCCTGTGCAGACATCGCAGATAAGGCGGACATCAATGCTGTGACCAGTAATGCATTACGCCTTTTTGGCAACAATGAAGATGGTGAGGAATATAAAGTGGTACTCATGCGCGGTCTCTTTCTATGCTAATGAACTTTGGTTGAACCGATATTACTTCCTTGTGCATAGACGACAAACGATTGTTTTCAGCTTAAAGCATGAAAAAATCATATAAGAGAAAAACCACTTATTTCCTTTCTTTCTCCTCAATGCCTTCAGGCAAAACGCACAGGTATCCTTTCCAGCAGGCCGCTGCCATACACTTCTTGCGATTTCATGGAGTCAAGATGGATGTAGCCTATGTGGCAATGACAAGTCGCTTTGCTACAGCTTTCTTTTTTGAGCATGCTGGCCAGCGGGTCTGTAAAGATATTGCCCTTACGGGTCTTGATGAAATGACAGCGGAACAGGTCGCCATTACCTTCGATGGAAACCACCTCACTGCCAGCCTTGCAGTCTTTACCCATGCTTTCATACCAGGGCAGGTTCAACCTGAACAGGTAATCGATGTCTTCGAGGAAAGCGATTTCTTCTTCCGAGTAGTAATCCACTTCACGCTTGTAGGCATTGATCCACATATACACATCTTGCGGCAGGCGCTGGCGCAGAGAAGTAATTTGCGGGAAGTGTTGTTTTAGTCCCACTACACCTACGCTATGGCGTATCTGCAAGGCAGCCAGTTCACTGCATTTGCTGAGGAATTTTTCTTCTGTCACAAAGTCGGGATGATAGGTAGTCCACAAAGCCGTGGTCTGGGTATTGCAACGTGACAGCCATTGCGTATTCCAGGCCAGATTGGTTTGCGCCGCCACCTTGCTCACGTGCGGCAGATGCGACAAACGTATCACTGCTTCCTGATACCATTTGCGCACCAGGGCTTCGCCGTAAGGCGTAATAAACACTTCCATAGGCTGGGCTGTGCTACTGTTTTGCTCTACCCAATCGACAAACCTGTCCAGGTCTTTTTTATCCAGCGCCTGCAGTTCGCGGCTGTTTTTTTCTTTGGCAAAGGGGCAGTATTCGCAACTGTAATTGCAATCTGTCAGGTGACCGCGGTAAATGACTTTCAGACTCATTTGGTGACATACTCCTGCATCTTTTGTTTGACTGCTGGCGAAATAAACCAGTGACCAATGAGATCAGAATAAGCCATGCCTTCGCCTTGCAGTTGCATACGACCGGCATTCTCTTGCGCCAGATTCATTTCCAGCAAGATTCGTAGTTCCGGAAAATCCACATGCACATCCGTACCATAAATGCCTTGGTAATGTGCAGCATCCAACCCTTGTGCCTTCAATAAAGACTTGATCAGGTAACGCCGTTTCCTGTCATCCTCAGACAGGCGTATACCATAACTGGCCGTCGTGAAGTCAGCACGTTCTTTGGTGACATAGTCATCGATGATCGCGGCCACATTCGGCTTGGCCACTGCATATTCCGTCGAGTAATGCACATCTGTCGTGTAAGACCTTGCATTCGTACCCAGACCTATCATGCCATCTTCCTGACATGAATATTCTGAACTCTCACGCAAACCAGCTACCTGCTTGCGGAACAGGCGCATCGAATCCTGCGCGTAACCGTTGGCCTGCAAAAAGTCCCGGCCTAAGCGGTACAGCGTGCTGCGTATGTCTTGGTTTTGTATACTGATATGCTTCTTGAATAGCGAAGTCAGCGGGCGCACATACAAGGGGTACAGGAAGATTTCAGTTGGTTGAAACTGCACTGCTTTTTGCAGCGATGCCAGCCAAGTTTCTGCAGTTTGCCCTGGTATGCCATAAATCAAATCCAGATTAAATACCGGGAACTGGTAGCTACTGATTTTTTCGAGCAGCGGTTCCATCACTGTTTCTGGCTGTACCCGCCCTACTGAACGCGCCTCGGACTCAATAAAACTCTGTATGCCTATGCTGAGTCTTTGCACACCATGTTGCGACAGGAAACTCAGCTTTTCATCATTGATGGTGTCAGGTGAAATCTCGAAAGAACCCGGCGTGTTTTTCAAATTTACACCCAGGATATCGGTGTATACAGTAAACAATTGCTCCAGTTGGCTGATGTCCAGATGACTGGGTGTACCACCACCGATAGCATAGCCGGCAAAGTTGAAATCACCCAGGCTATCCCTTACCACTTCAGCTTCCAGCTGGACTTTTTTAAGGTACAGATTGACCAGGTCTTCCCTGGGATGCGACACCGTAAACAAATTACAGAATGAGCATTTCATGCGGCAAAAAGGAATGTGCGTGTAGAGATACAGCGCATGTTTTTTCTCTGTTGCCCACAATTCTTTCAGATCCAGTTTTTCTTCAAATGGCCTGTACGCCGTTTTATGCGGATAAGAATACAGATAGCTTTGAAAACGATTGGTCTCTTCCAGATAGCGGCGAAACGTATTGTTAACATCTGTCATGACAGAATCCCTTTGCGCATATGAAAATCAGCATAGGGAATAGTCCAGACCTTTTCATGCCCCAGCCTATGCCCGGTATAACCGTCTTCGCCATAGGTGGTGCCATGATCAGAACTGATAATCACAAAGGTATCGCCCATTTGATTGAGTGCCTGGAACAAGGGTGGCAACTGGCTGTCGATATAACGCAATGCCGCAGCATGACTTGCCAGGCTATCACCAGCGGCAGCATCGGCACCCTGCAGGTAATGACAATTGGGTTGGTGTAGTGCAGATAAATTCATAAATAAAAAAACTTTTTGATCAGGTTTTTGTTGCAGCAACTCTACGGCAAATTCAACTTGATGCCTGGTTGAGTCAGGATCAGTCACGCCAAAATCTGGCTGCCAATAACTTTCCTGGAACAAATTGGGCAAGACGCACGATAATGGATTTTGTTTCTTGAAAAAACCGACCCCGCCTATACAGATAGTGCGGTAACCAATGTCAGCAAATCCGCTGACGATGTCTGGCGTATCGAAACAATAACTGGATGTACCCGTGGTTTCACTGCCCGCGAACTTCAATGAAAATAAACGCTCATGTACGCCCGGTCTGGCAGGTGTGGGGAGAAAACCAGCAAAAAAAGCACAGTGCGATGCGTAGGTAAAAGAGCCGGGCGCATGGCGCTCTTCCCAGCCTGCAGGCAATACGCTCGCAAGAAAAGGCGTGCGCCCTGCGGCAAGCTCTTGTTGTGCAATATCAAAGCGCAGGGTGTCCAGAGTAATGAAGAGGACATTGCTCTTGCCTACGATCTGGTTCATATCATGCATGCCAGAGCCTCCTCCAGGTCATGGATACCCGATAACTGATGGTCTGGTCTGACTGCCACGGTTTCATTTTCAGGATTGATGAAAATTGTTTTTAATTGCATGGCCATGGCTGGCTGCATATCATTGATGTAGTCGTCCCCTATCATGACTGCACTGGCATGGCGAGCGTAACCCAAGGCGTGTGAAAACAAGCGCTGGTCAGGCTTGCTGTAACCGACTTCAGCAGAGATAAAGACATGCTCAAAATAATCGACAAGTTCTGCCTGCCGCAGCTTACGACGTTGCATGTGTGCAGAACCATTGGAGATAATCATGAGCTGATAATCTGCAGAAAGACGCTCCAGCATCTGCTTGAGCAGTCTGTCTGATTTCACAAAATCCGGCAGTGACATATGATCTTCCCACAAGCTTTCTGCGGTGTAAGGAAGTCTTGGGAAACGCTGCAATACCTCATAACAAAAAAGTTTGCGGTCCTTTCTGCCATGACAGTCTAGCGTAATCATTTCATCATAGACTAAGGACATGTCCTCATCAAAAAATGCTGCTTGATTTCTGATGATGAAATTCAGTATGTAAGCATCGAAGGCCGCGTCCCTGTTCACCAGGGTATTGTCGATATCAAACAGCAGACTGGCTTTGTTTGCACTAAGCATGAGCCAGCCTCTGCCTTTCCAGTACTACATTGATTTCTGCCAGATAGGTATTCTCGCCATTGTGCAGCAAATTCGGCAATAAATCGCCAAAGGCGTTGGCTTCCAGCAGTACGGGTGATTTATCATTTCTGGGTAACAGGATATCCAGTCCGGCATATAGCGAGCGCGGGAACGCCTGCATGGTTTTCTCTACCAGGGTATCAATCTCTTGCCAGGTCGATGATGACAATTCCAGTTCATCTACAGCGCAGCGCTGGTTACCCAGATGCAGATTAGTCATGGGGCCACGACTGAGCCTGGCAATTGCATGTCTGCGCTGGCCAGCGATACCCACTACCCGCAAATCGTAAGAACTGTCCTCATGTTTGGCCTTGGGTATCCAGTTCTCTACCATGGCACCATGTGCGAACAAGAAATCGAGAATGTTCTGTATCTTGTCTCGCGCAGTATATTTTTTGATTTTCAGTGAATTGTAATAACGGTCGCCATCCAGGCCATGCACAATCTCTACAGTAGAGTAAGCCTGTTGTTTACCGTTCCTTTTATTGTACTCATAAGCGACGATGCCCGATGCAGAAGAGCTGGAATTCAGTTTGATAAAGAAGCGGCTGTATGCCTGCGTTTCTGCGTAAGCGAAAAATTCATCGTAGCTGGAAAATACTGGCAGACTGGGTAGCGTATGGTCAGCCAATATTTGCTTGCATAAGGGCTTGTTAAACATGCTGATGATGTCTTCAGGGTGATTGAAGCAGTTCAGCCTCGCTATCTGCTGCGCGATAGATTCCATCAATTTGGAAAAACCAAGAAACCATATTCGCGGATGATAAATCCTGCCACGTTCATCTTCTAGTCCGCTGGTATTTTCAAGACCACCAAGGGCGAGTATCTTCTTTTCCACGGCAAAATTCTCACCAGGCGACTCTATCCTTACCGTGTCGCCATCCTTGAGTACATCAGGCAGTTTGCACTCTCCATTCAAGATGCTCAGGTAGGGGATGACCAGGGCAGTATCCTGCCCTGCTTGTTGCAATGCTTCCTGAAAAAAATGCACGCGCCGGTTTTCAGGATTGCCTATCAGTACAAAACGGGATTTCTGTTGCATCTGTCTTATTCTGTGACCGCTGGATAACGCCATTCATCTTCAGTGTCTTGCTGATCAGTGACATCAACCAGAATAGACAATTTCTTGAATTCCTTGATCATGTCATTCGACAAGTAGTGGTAATGCAAGTCCAGTTTTTTAAGCCCGGCTATCTTGCTGCTATCCAGTAATGCGCGACCACCTTCATCGCTGAGTGTGCCCATGGACAGGTCCAGGGTTTCCAGTTGTTCCAGCACGGATGCCTGTGCAATTTCAGTTGCAATCTCATTGGCAATTTCACTATCTACCAGGCCCAGGTGTTTCAGTTTGGGGAACAGGCCTTTTTGCATGAAAGGACGCAAGTCGTCTATCTTGCCATCAAAGCCGTATTCATCAACACCGATATACAGTTGCAGGTATTCAAGATTGGGCAAGTGGGCAGTCGCAATTTTTTCTATGGCCTCTTTGGGCAACCCACCGCATTCTATGGTCAGTGCTTTGAGATGCTCATGTTTTAATGGCTGGGAAGATAAGACCAGGTCTTTGGAACCCTTGATGTGCAAGCGTTCCAGCGCGGGGAAGGCTGCAAACAGTTGGGTGTAATCGGCCTGGGTGATCCAGGATATCTCGCACTCTTCTGAATCCATGTCACCAACGAACAATTCTTTCAATTGCGGCAGTTTTCCTGGATTGGCGATCAGCAAGTCCAGGGATGCTTGCGGACCTTCTTCATATGCTTCTTCCCAGGCCGCTATTACCAGTGACTCAACATCTGTTGCCTGGCTACTGTCCAGAAAAGCCGTTACTTTTTCCAGCAAGGTCTTGCCCTCTTCTGCCTCATCGTAACTGACGCCTATACGTCGCGCTACTTTCTTGGCGCTGGCACCGTTTTTTTCTACATAGCCTTTCTTGGTTTTTTCACTGATCAGCTTTTCCATTTCTTTTTGTGCTTTTTCCGGGGTATCAAAGCTGCTGATTTTTTCCTGGCCTACGGTGCCGATCTTGCCGTACTTCACATTCAGGGTATTCGCTTCAATTTCAATCTGCCAAAACTTGTAAGACTTGGAATCCTGGTATTCAAAATAATGTTTCATTGCCTGACGCCTTTAAAATGTGCGGTTGGTCTTACGAAAGAATGATCAACAACTCATTTTTCGCGTTGGGGAACTGCAAAATATCTTGTCTTTCACACCAGATAATCGGGTTCACATTGCGCCTTGTCAAGCAAGAAAATCAATTGTTACATTGCATTTTTTCAGCATTTATTTTCCTGTGAAGATGAGTCAATTTCTGAGACACAAGCTCCTGCAGAGGCTGCTTTATTCGAGCTGTAGTGGCAAAGCAATTAGTTGCCACTATTCACTGCCCATCAAAAATATTTTTAAAAAAAATTAGGCACTTTTAAAGTAAACGTGTATATTCCGTTCTGTACTTGCATCAAGTCCTTAATTTGTTGGTCCCAATTCCGCATAGCTTTATCTCTCTGGCTGTTCTGTCTTTTTTCCACTGGTTTTATCACTTGCTTACAAGTCCATATTGGGCGATTTTGCCTATGGTTTTATCAAAAGGAAAAAAACATGAGTACTCAAACAGGTATAGTTAAATGGTTCAACGATGCCAAAGGCTTCGGCTTTATCGCTCCTGATGCAGGTGGTGCAGATTTGTTCGCCCACTTCCAGGACATACAGTCCAGCGGCTTCAAAAGCCTGAGCGAAAATCAGCGTGTGTCTTTCGAGCGCACAGCCGGTCCTAAAGGCGACAAAGCCAGCAACATCCAAGTTCTGTCCTAATATCAGACCAAGGTCTTTATTGACCTTGTCGGGTGAATTCAATTTGCCCGGTCGCAGCGCTTTTGACTAATTTAGTAATACCGGCCAGTGACACCACGCAGATAGCATGGGTTACTGGGAATTAGTCAATCGCATGGCGACACCCTTCATCTGTCAGTGTTTATGTCTCGTACAAAATGCTGATGCGCAGAATGATACTTACCGGCTCTTGGTACCACGCAGATAGCATGGATCTAGAGAAAATGGTATTGTCGTTAAAGGATGCATAGTGCATCCTGTGCACAAGACCGCAGAGTAAGCTCAGCCTACTCCAAAGCGCCTTCATTCTCACCGGCTGGATTTGCATGTCTATGTATATGCGAACCGGGAAATGGTGTAGTGAAGTGTTGAAGGATCTCATTCGTGGTACATCCTGTCATGGACCGAACTATAGCGGACCAGCAGGAACAGGCAAACACCCCCACATTACACCGCGCAGATAGCACGGGTGATGCACCAATCAATGACACCACGCAGATAGCACGGGTTGTTGTCAGTTTGCCGGAATGAATGGAATGCCCACCCCTGGTGGGCTTTTTGCGTTTACGCCTATGCGTTTACTTCGGGTGTGAGCTCATACATCCAGACCTCAGTTTTGTGCATGGAGATGGGCTTCGATCAATTGAAGGCAATGAAATTGCTACGAATACCCATCACCATCCCAAGCTTTCCGTGGTGAGACTTTAAGCGCAGAATGCAACAGCAGGCATGCGATATAGAAAAATAATCAGCCCAGTTCTTTTGCCACGACAGCCACTGATCCGGCATCTGGCAAATGCGATAGTTGTGCCAGCATGTGGTCTTTGATGGTTTCATTGATTTCATCAAAACGTCCCGGTGCCAGATTCAAAGCGGCCGCGATATCGCGCACTGCCTGGGTTTCTGCATCGCTGAATGTGCCATCGGCAAAGCCTGTCATGACGCTGAGTGCAACCACCATTTCACGTTCTTGCTCAGTTGCGAAATCGCTTGCTGCCAATTTGTAGGCGTCAGCAGCGGCCAGCAATTCATCAAAGGATGGATGGCTTGCAGTGCTGATGCTGCCTTCGTAAAAACTTTTGATCAAGGCAGATTCTGCGGGATGGATGCCATCTGTTTTTGCTACCTGTAACATGATTTTGCTGGCGGCGATAATGGCGCTATCACTCAGGGATTGCGGGGCAAAAAATGGAAACATGGTTTTCTCCTGGATATAGATAAAATTTAAATCGCATTGCGCAAGACTTGCAATTGCTGCTGCACTTCTTGCGGTGTCATATTCTTGAAGCGGTCTGGCAACATGGAGCGGCGTGAAGTTTCAAACACGGCCAGCATCTCCATGAAGGCGATCATTTGTGTTTCTTGCGGTGGCATGAAGTCGGCCACGGCCATCTCGAAAATTGCAGAAGTAATTTCACCATCACCACGTTTGGCGAACTCCAGTGCCAGCAGCGCTACCGCCTCCAGATCAGCATTTGAATAACCGCGCAAGACGTCAAACACCGGCAAGGTATTGGCCCAGTCTATCGAACACTTGACGTCATAACGGCTGAGTATGGCCTTGACGATGTCGGCGCGTTCAGTGGCAGTATCTGCGTAAAAGAAAGGGATTTTCCTGTCGAGACGGCCAGGGCGTTTGATGTCGGTATCAAGCTTGTCAGGGCGGTTGGTCATGAGGATGAACAAGACCTTGCCGCGATTTTCGGTATCGGACATGAACTCTTTAAGGCGGGCAATCACGCGTGAGCTAGTACCGCCATCAGAATCATCGCCCTGTTTGCCAAAACTGCGGTCACCTTCATCAATGACCACGGCGATAGGGCCCATGGCCTTGACCGCGG
Source organism: Undibacterium sp. Tian12W (assembly GCF_049339405.1). Lineage (NCBI taxonomy): Bacteria > Pseudomonadati > Pseudomonadota > Betaproteobacteria > Burkholderiales > Oxalobacteraceae > Undibacterium > Undibacterium sp. Tian12W. Next base: position 15,612 of record NZ_JBMPPK010000004.1, on the reverse strand, counting down.
TCAGCACACGTTCAAGATTGGCTTCAGTCGAACCCACCCATTTCGAGCGGAAATTCTTCAGGCTCACGCCTGACAATCCAGCCTCTTTCAAGAATGCCTTAATCACAAAGGTCTTGCCCGCCCCCATAGCACCAACTGCCAGCAAACCCATGGGTGATCTTGCCTTGTCGCCGGACTTAATGGCCTTGGCGATTTCCATTAACTCTGTCTTGATGTTCTCATTGCCACCAACTGCACTGAGATCATGCTTGGGTTCGATGAATTCGATGAGGCCAGCGCATTCTTTTTCTATCAGCTCACGCTTGCGCTTGCGTACTATTTCCATCATTTCGGAATAGGGGTCGACATCGACGTCCACAGCCAGGGTCTTGCCCGGGTCTATCAGGTGAGCGATTTCTTCCGGCGTCATGCCAGCCGTGATGGCAGATAGTTTTACTGCCCGGTCTTCTGCATTAGCCTGGCCTTGCAAAAGACTGGCGATGAGCTTGGTGCGCTCAGCTTCGCGCAAACCTTGTGGACCTTCTGCCGCAACGATGCTGCTTAGTTGTATCACGCGCAGACCCGCAGTTTGCTTGGCAAGCAATTTGACTTGCTGCTCTTCCATCTTGGGAGCGTAATGCCTGACTGCTATTTCGCGCTCTGCTTCTTGCGGTATTGGCACTTCTACTGCCGCCACCTTGGGATTGGACATGATCGCCTGATTGATCTCGGCCAGTGACTCGCACAGCAGGATAACGACATTATCTTTTTGCGCCAGCGCATCATCGAGTGACCAGCGATGCAGGGTGGTAAAAGCAATGCGGTCTTCCAGGGACATCATCTGCGGGTCGCCATTCGGGAAGATCGTGCCCGCATAAGGGAAGATTACGGCATTCGACGCATGTTCACGCATGCGGCGTTCTACCGATTCAAAGATGCCAGGCAAACTCTTGTCAGCCAGATAGCCGTACAAGACTTCTTTCTCTTCTGTCGTCGCGCCTTGCAGAAAACGTACACCGCGGTCAAGGCTGATTTCCATGATGCGGTTCTTGTTTTCCTTTAGCAGGACCTGAGACAAAAATTCAGACATGCCATGGGCCACGCCATCGACGAGGTAGCGGTCAAATACATTGCCATACAAGACAAAGACCGAGGCTTCGCCTGCCAGATATTTCTGTCTCAGCTGTTCTGCCCAGACGGGCAATGTGCGCTTGCTAGTGCCAGTTTCGCTCATGGATGTTTGCTCTGTCTCTTTGCTTTAAATATTCACTAATGACAACGGATGTTGACACGCCTTGCCAAAACCAATTACATGGTCTTGCCACCGCTGTTGGCTTCTGCCTGGCCAGCACGGGCTTTTTTCATGTCTTCGAGTTGCTGCTTGGCGGTCACTGCACCACTGCTCTGGCGCAGTTTTGCCAGACGTACGTCGAGATCAGAGCTGCGCAATTCCTGACCCAGATTGGCTTCAGCCACGGTGTTCTTGATATGGTCGCGCACATTGCTGAGCGCCTTGACTTCGGCATCGACAGACAGGCCTTCTAGTTGGTTCTGTATCGATACGCGTGCTTGTGCGCTGTGCATTTGTGCCAGCATGCGGTCTTTTTCTGCCTTGAGTTTATCGATCTCACCTTTGACTTGCAGCAGTGAATCCTTGGCATCGTCTGCATCTGTCTGGGCGATTTTCATGTCGTCCTGCAGGGCTGCGACGCTGGCATCGAGCGCATTTTTCTTTTGTATTAACACGACTGCGAGATCATCCTGGTTGGTGGCGATTGCGCCTTCCAGATCAGCAGTGATGGATGCCAGCTCTGCCTGCTCAGCCTTCAGGCGCGCTTCTACATCCTGGCGGCGGCGTATGATGGCAGCAGTCGCCGCCTTGAGCTTGGTGTACTTGCTGATCATGGAATCGATGGAATTCTGGTAGGCGATTTCCGGGTGGCGTTTTTCCACATCGGTAATCCACAATGAGACGAAGCCTGACCAAAGATTGGATAAGCGGGCGATGAAATTACTGTCAGACATGTTGATCCTCTTTTAGGTAAATAACTAAGCGTGAACTTAGCGTGAACTGAGCTTGAATTGACTATAAGTTGAACATGAGTTGATCATGAGTTGATCGTGTTATCGAACTATCGCTTCGAAAAAAGTTTTGTGATGCTTGGCAAAAGTCTGGAAGCCATGATCCAGGCTGGCACGCATGGCTGCATGTTCTTTTTTGGGGCTATAAGTAAAGGCCAGTTCTGCACCTTTGGTGGCCCATTCAAAATGGTCAGCCTCGGCTGCGCCGCCATGACCACTATGTATCTGCAACCATTGATAACATGGATGGCTTTGACCGGCGATTTCCTGCTTGGCTTTTTTCAGGAAACGGGTCACTTCTTTTTGTTCCTTGCGCAGGTATTCATCTATCATCGAGAACTCGCGGTCAGCCAGAATTTCTGAGCCCAGATGGTAACCTATCGCTGCCATGATGGCGTCCCTGTTGTCTTCACTGCCATTGCCGTAACCCTGCGCAACCTTGGCATTCAGGGTCTTTAACCAGGCAGGTTCATTGAGCATTTTATTCAGTTCTGCGGTGGAGGCCGCATAGCCTTGCTGACGCGAATAACGCAGTAAGCCAGCCAGGGTTGCCTGCGCCAGGCAGCGGTGGGTATCGCGGTATTCTGTATCGCGGTCATCGAATTCATCACGCGCCGCATCAAAGAAAAAACTCGCGATAAAAACACTGCGGTCATTCAGCAAACGCTCGGCCACGGTCTGATCAACGAACATGGTGCGCGAGCGGCCTATCTTGCCGGACAATGAAGCCACACCAGAACCAAAAAAGCCATTCCAGCTGGTATAACGGGCAAAGAAACGCAGCAAGCCTACCGCACCTTCTGCGCCAGCGAGATCCAGCGCATTTTTTACCCTAGACTGTGCCAGATCAAAATCTGCCAGTCCCTGCAAATCTTCCTGCGTGATGATGCTGTATTCCATGATCTTCGCTTTCCAGTGTTCACTGCATATTTTTTACTGCGTATTTTTTTGTGCCTGCGGCTGTACTTTTACCCCGGCTGCAACGCGGCTTTGCTTGCGGTTTTCCAGCTCTTGCGAAATCACCGGCATGGTATCGCGCAAGGCACCTTCGAGTTCAGCTTCCAGGTCTTCTTCCAGCCCCAGCTTGGCTATCGATTCTGCCAGCTTGGAATCAACGTCGGATGAAGTCGGTGCAGTCATGATGGTCTGGTAAATTTCATCCATCTGGTCGGGCATGGAAATGATGGCTGCTTCTATCGCCGCCTTGCGACTCAGCATGCGGCGCTGGCGTGTGATGAGCGAAAGATAATCATTGCGCGCTTTTTGCAATTGCAACTGATCCATGCCTGGCTTGATATCTGCCAGGTCCTGGTCTATGCGCTCCAGGCGCGTTTCCACTTCTTTCATATTGACGGAATTGGCCCGCTCTTCTATGACCGTCAGGGCCAGCCACATGCTCAGGTAATCGAGGGTAGCATCATCAAGTTTTTCCACATCATTCATGGACAGACTGGTGCGGCTGTCACTGGCATACTGGTAAAGGGAAGCAACATGCTGCAGCATGCGTTGATAGGCATCCATCGAGCCAAATACCTTGAAGGCGATGCCTTCAAGCTTGTGGATTTCTTCCAGGAAGTGCTGTCTGGAAGCGGCCCTCTCCTGCTCGCGGTATTTTTTATCGACGGCAGCGCGGAAATTTTCTGAATACGGGATAAACATGGCGGCGATGGTTTCCCCAGCCACCAGGCCTATCAAGGGTATCAGCGCGGCATTGAAACCGTAGGGTATGGATATCAAGACGCTGGCGGCGACCGTGCCCAGCACGGCAAACATATTGCCCTGGCTGTACAGCATTTCCTTCACATATGAAACTTGTTTGATCTGCACGTTTTTATTTCAATTCTTTATTTCAATTCGCTATTTCAAATGGTGACTCTGAGCGTACCGCGTCCGGGACTGAGTTTGTGTAGTTGTGTCAGTACACGTTCCTGCATGTTGACTGCCTCGGTAGAACGCTGCCATACGGCTGAACGCGGGCGACTCTCGGTAATTTCAAAGTCGTCTGCAATCTTGGCGGGCTGGGTAGAGAGCACGATGACACGGTCCCCCAGCAACAGGGCCTCAGTCACATCATGCGTGACAAAGACGATCAGGCAGGGGCTGGTCTTGTGCAGGGTAATCAGCAGTTGCTGCATTTCTTCACGGGTTTGTGCATCCAGCGCGCCGAAAGGCTCATCCATGAGCAAGATACGTGGGCGCAACACCAGCGCCCGTGCCAATGCCACGCGCTGGTTTTGGCCGCCGGATAATTGCGCAGACGACAGGTTTTTTTTATCTGTCAGCCCTACAGCTTCGAGCATGTCATCTACGCGTTTTTTCCATTCAGCTTCAGGGAATTTTTTCTTCCACAAACCAAGGCGAAACGGGAAGGCGACGTTTTCATAGACTGTCAGGTCTGGCCGGTTGGCGTAGCGCTGGAATACCATGACGGCATCATCATGCGGTCCATCACAGACGTCGCCATTGATATGCACGGAGCCAGATGTTGGTGATTGCACGCCAAAAGGACGCACGCCACCCATCATGTGCAGCAAGGTACTTTTGCCGCAGCCTGACGGGCCCAGCAACATATTGATGGTGGGCTTGTCAAAAGACAGGCTGATACCATCGATCACGCGTGTCACAGGGCCATCGGCATTGGCATATTCCTGCACGATTTCATTGAGTTGCAGGCTGATGTCGGTGTTGGTCGTCATTGTGCTGGTCGTCATTGTGCTTGCCGGGCTGCTGTCTGCCATAGTATCCGTCTTGGTATCCATCTTGGTATCCGCCTTGGTATCCATATTCACTGCGAAGTTTCCCATGGATAGAGTTTTCTTTTCAACAGGCGCATCAACTGATAAGTCACCAGCGCCAGCGCGATGATGACGATGATGCCTGCAAACACCTGGTCCATGGCGCTGAAACGGCGCGCATTCTGTATCAGTTGGCCCAAGCCTTCGCGGGCATTGACGTATTCAGCGACAGTAATATAAGTCCACATGACCGAGATACTGACAACGACAGCGTCAGCAATACGCGGCATGGCCATGGGCAATACGGCTTTTTGTATGCATTCCCACGGTGTGGCACCGAGGTCACGGGCGCTGATGTAATAGCTTTGTGGCACGGCCTGTATGGCATCGCGCACCATGGGCACCAGATACACTACTGCACCGATGAACAGGAAGGCGATCTTCATGACTTCACCTATGCCCAGCCACATGACGAGGATGGGCAGCAAGGCGACTACCGGCGCAGAACGGAAAGGGTCTATCAGCGGCGACAGCAAGGCATTCAAGCGCGGTGCTGCGCCCATCATGACACCGACAGGTATGCCGATGGCGATGACCAGCAGGCCAGCGGCAAATACCCGGCCTGCCGACCACAGGGTGGCATTGAACAACATGCTGTTACCCTCGTTCCATGACAGGTAAAGCATGGCTTGTGCCACTGCCCAGGGCGACGGCAGCCTGGTCGGACTAACCGCGCCTGATGCTGCCAGCGCAGCCCACAGCACCAGTACCGTGGCCACCGATGCTATGCCGAGCTGGCGTCGCAAGCCCGGTGCCATGGGGGAGTAGGGATTCCAGAATGTCGTCATGATGCTTAACGTGCAAATACGCCGATGCGGGTAGTACGGTTCAAGCCACGGCAATCTTCCAGTGCCAGGCCATCCGCTGCCGGATTACTTTCATTACACAATGGTTTATCCGGGCCATTACCAACTATTTTGAAACGTGCTTTAGGGAATTCCCATTGCTCATTCAGATATTTCACCACTGCCGCAGCACGGGCCTGTGACAAGCGCAGGTTGGAGTCACGTGCACCAACGCCGTCACTATTACCACTGACTTCAAAATAAGCGCTGCCATTATTTTCTATGAAAGGCACCATCTCGGTATCAACGACGCGCTGGGCTTTCTTGGTCAGTTCAGCACTGCCAGTAGCAAAACCGACGGTGACTGGCTTGGTGACACTGGCTGCTTGTTGTGTAGCTGCTTTTTGTGCAGTTTCAGTAAATTGATATTGCGGTTTGGCTGCCGCTGTTTCCACTGCCGTATTCTTGGCCAGCATGGCCTTGATGAAGCGGTAGTCAAAACTCTCTTGCGGATTAACCACTGGCGATTTTGGATTCGCCAATGCGCCTGCAGCACGGTAGATGCTATCAAAACGGCGATATACGCGGTCATAGTGGTTAGTACCACCGACCAGGCCCAGGATACGGGCATTGTCTTCGAGACCTGTCCATACCAGGTTGCTGAACAGGGACTTGATGAAAGGCTTGCCTTCCTGCTTGGCCAGCAGCTTGAAGAATTCTTCTGTATTCACCAAAGCATCGACGGCATTGTCAGGTTTTGCTCTAGCCTGTGTCACGCCTTCCATCCAGCCTTCAACAAATTTCTGGATGACGGGGATGTTTTCTTCTTTGGCCAGTACGCGGCTGTCACACACCATGATGTCAAAAATCAGGTTAGTTGCAGTCTTGGTGGAATACACGACATGACCACCTTTAACATTGCGCAGGGCCAGTGACAGGTCAGGGTCCCACAGCGCGGCGGCATCGACGTTGCCGGATTCCAAAGCAGCGCGCACGCCAGCCGTGCCTTCATCAGCATTGATGAAAACAAACTTGACGCTTTCTTTCTTGCGCGCGGTCATCGAAGAATTTTCTATCGCATCGATCAGCATGCCATGCGAAGGAGTGAACTGCAGTACCGCGACCGAATGGCCTGCCAGGTCTTCCACAGTGCGTATGCTACCGTCTTTGGCGATGACAGCATCTGCACCCTGGGTATTATCAACGACCATCACGGCACGCGCATCCAGACCAGCATTGCGCAGATTAGGTTGCTCCTGCGCCCATGAGTCAGACGTACGCCATGCGCATTGCGCCGCGCCCGATTCAAACACGGTTGCCAGCGCCGGGATGTCATCCTGGATGACGAATTGCATATTCACACCCTTGGCTGCATACACAGAATTGGGCTGGGTAGTCAGGCTGTTGCCATTGGCAACCAGCGCAGGCGCATAACCATGGAAGCTGACGATACTGACTTTCAATGGGTTACCGCTAGAACCGAGTGGCCCGCTGCCCGACACTGGCGCAGGAGCAGGTTTGCCAGAAGGCTTCACACCATTGGCTTTGCTCGTTGCCGATGCACTGGCTGTCACTGTCGCGCCGGATTTTGCATCAGCCCGGTTGGCCCACCAGTCCTTGAGTGCCAGATTCCAGGCCGCAGAGCCTGCGGCTCCGAGGATAATCACTGCAATAAGTCCTTTAGCAAGAGGGCTAGCTGTAGCCATGGTCATTCCTTGATGATGTGTTGTTAGTCAGTGTGAGGTCGGTGTAAGTTCGGTCTGAATTGCTCTGACCTCAGTGTGAAAATTGCGCCGGGATTTCGCGCAATCTTTCTACTTCTGTCTGCAGGCGCTTCACTTCGCGCTCACAGTTTTCCATTGCAGATTTTTGTCCACCTTCCAGATTGGTGATCTGTTCTGCAGTTTTTTGTATCTCGCGTGCTAGCAGTCTTTCCATTTCAGCGATCTGCTTGCGTATTTCTGTGACGGCTCTTTCTTCTGCCGCTTTCAAATCAGCGACTTCGGTAATCACTTGCTGCTGGTTGGCAGTGAGCTGCGATTCAAGTGCTTTTTGATAGTCTTCCAGTGCGGCGATTTTTCTTTGGGCATCGATGATGGAATCATCGATAGTCCAGTTATCGTCAGCCGCATCCATGGCATGCACTGCTGCCTTGCGGGTAGCTTCGTCCATGGCGCGCAAACCGTCAAGCAACCTGAGCAGGCGTTCCGCCGGGAAAGGGGAATCGGGTATCTGGGCGCTTTTGAAGATATCTTCAAATGACTTGCCACCGGCGACATCAGCCGCCGCGTAGGCGATGGGTGGATTGATGGCTGGAGCCAAGGAAGTGCCAGCATCACTGGTGTTTGGCAATGGCGGCGGATTGGTACCCGCAGTTTCATCAGTAAATTCGCTGGCAGCCTGGTTTATCAGGAGTTCGTCGTCCGGCGCCACACCATGCAATTTCAATTTTTCTTCATCAGATAACTCGACCAGCTTGGCAGCAGCCAGAAACTTCAGGATACCTTTCACGCGAATTACCTCTTCAGAAAAATCTATGTGTGCAACAAGATACAACAGGCTGGCATAAATTGCCACTTTGATTGCATGTACCGGTCGCTTGAAAACCGGCTATTTGTCTCTGGGAGAACACAGTATCATCTGTCCATTGTGCGAGTAGTGCACCATGTATGGGATTGCACCGGAAATTCAATAGCTATTTCACAATATACTTTTCTTCAGGTCATTTTCATTTCCCACTGGCAAATAAGCTAAATCAGTTGCTTGCGCATGCGACTTAATGGTGCAACTATGCCGCCAGGCAAATCCAGATCGACGCGCTCAAATACAGTAAAACCACAAGCCAGATACAAGGGTTCACCCGGCATGGTGGCGGCCAGCTCCAATACTGTAAATCCCGCTGCCTGTGCCTGGGTGCTGCAGTGTTCGAGCAAAAGCCTGCCCAGGCCACGGCGCGCGGCCTTAGGTTCTACAAAAAAAGCCCGTATGCGTGCTGCATCGGTCGCTGGATCAAGTAAGTTATCCCCCCCCTGCTTGGCCTGGTCACCACCAAACAGGGTCTTGCGCTTGCTCCAGCCACCGCAAGCCAGCATGCTGCCCTGCTCTTCGATGACAAAATAAGTCTGGTCATGGATGAGCTGGCTATCGACACCAAACACGTGTGTGAGCAAAGCCTGCGCCTGTTCAGAGGTATAAAAGCTGGCACTGAGTTGTATCGCAGAGCGGGCGATCAGGGCTTGCATAACAGCGATGTCAGCTTCCTTTGCGCAGCGTATCGTCATATTTTCATTCATCACTTTTTCCTTTCCCTTTCAGCGGTGCATATCCCTGACACCATAGTCATCAATGAACTATAAGTCCGCAAGATTTGTCAAATCCCTTCATGTTAAGGTGAGCACCTCGCTGAGCAGTCAGTTTTTTATTTATCTCAGCGATCTATGCAGAGCCGGGCCTAAAATCTGGGAAACCATCATACGGCAATTCATCAAAAAACGAGATAGCTCAACAATTCAAGAACAGGATAAACCATGCAAACAAAAATCGTGAAAATAGAAAGCTTTCAGGTCAGCGGCCTGCAAGTACGCACCCGCAATGCTGATGAAGCCGATAATGCTACTGGCAAGATAGGTCCTATGTGGGGGCAATTCTTTGCCAAAAATTTGCCTGAGATCTTGCCAGCGAAAACCGGTGATGGAAAAATCTATGGCGTGTATTCAAATTATGAAAGCGATGCGAATGGCTTGTTTAACGTAACAGCCGGTGTCGCCGTGATGGCAGCCTCAGCAGAGCTGGCCAATGTCAGCATTGCTGCCGGTCGCTATATGGCATTTGAATGTGAAGGCGAAATGCCTGCCGCTATCATCAAAGGCTGGGGTGAGGTGTGGTCTTATTTTTCGGGTCAGTCAGAATACCAGCGTAGCTATCTGACTGACTTTGAAGAATATCAGGGACCTGCACAAGCGGCGATCTACATCGGTATAAAATAAGCGCCACTTTATTATCATGAGGCCAGCATGTCCGCATTGTCCACCAATCCAGCCCTGCAAATCAGTTATGAACGCCGCCTTTCCCGCGTCACCAATTATCTGCATGCGCATCTGGATGAAGACCTGGATTTGAACAAGCTGGCCGACATCGCCTGCATGTCGCCCTACCACTGGCACCGCATCTATCGCGCCATTCATGGCGAGAGCGTGGTAGCGACAGTCAAGCGCCTGCGCCTGCAAAGAGCAGCGACCTTGCTGGCGCGCAGCGATATGACGATAGATAAAATTGCAGAATTTTCCGGCTACCCCAACCTGCAATCTTTCACCCGTATTTTTGCATCTGTGTATGGGCAACCACCGGCGCGTTACCGCAAGGAGGGTAGCCACCAGCAAATCCCATTGCCAGATGAACTCAGTGCCGACCTGCACTTCCCGGTCAGCATCACCAGCATAGCCCCGGTGCAATTGCTGAGCATAGACAATACCGGCAGTTATATGAGCATCAGCAAGACTTTTGATATCCTGAATGGCTGTGCCGCCTCACGACAATTATTTAGGGAAGATACCCGCTGGTTCGGTATTTACTATGACGATGCAATGACGGTGGATGAAGACAAGCTGCGCTCAAAAGCCTGCATCAGCGCGCCTCAGCCTTTGCCGGAACAGGCATTGCAAGAACCCCTGTCTTTGACGGAGCTGCGCGGTGGCAAATATGCCGTGCTGACTTATAAGGGCCCTTATTCTGACATGCAGCCGGTTTATCGCTGGTTCTTTGGTGTTTGGCTGCCAGCATCCGGTGAAGAGATAGACGATGCGCCGCCGTTTGAAGAATACCTGAACAACCCGCGTGATACTGCACCCGCAGATCTACTGACAAATATCTACATGCCCTTGCGCTAAGCGAATGGAGAAAGCGCTTCATCATTGAATTCCCTGACCAGGAAATCAATGAAAGCCCTGGCCGCCATGGGCAGCCTGCTGGACGGCACGTACAAGGCATACAGGCTGATCAATGGAGCCTCTTGCCAGTCACCGAGTATCTGGACCAGCTCACCCCGTGCCACCCATTGTTGGGTGATGAAATCCGGCTGCAAGACTATGCCCAGACCATCGGCGGCGGCTTGCGCCAGCATCTCGCCATTATTCGAACACAGGGCACCGCCTACGCGTACGCGTTTTTCACTACGGCCATCACTGAGCAGCCATTCAGCCCCGGTCAGGTTGTGTCCATAATTCAGGCACCTGTGCTGGGCCAGGTGTGCTGGCTCTCCGGGTATGCCATGCTGTTCAAGATAAGCAGGGCTGGCATACAGCGAACGTTTGACGGCACAGATGCGGCGTGCTGCCAGATTGGAATCACTCACATGGGCGATGCGCAGGCTCAGGTCAAAACCCATTTCTATGGGATTGAGCATGCGGTCGTTCAGATCCATGCGTAACTCAACACGCGGATGCTGTTTCAAAAACTGACTCATGCGCGGTGCCAGCATGATGGTGCCAAAACTCATGGGGGCATTCACCACCAGCTTGCCAACAGCCTGGGTACGTCTTTCAGTCAGAGCCAGGCTTACTTCATCTGACAGTGCCAGGATAGAGCGCACGTATTCATGCAGCTCTGCACCTGCACTGGTCAATGACAAAGCGCGGCTGGTACGGTTCAGGAGCTTGACGTTATAGGTTTCTTCTAGCGAGGCCACCAGCTTGCTGACCTGCGAGCGCGTGACATCCATTTCACGCGCAGCCGCAGCAAAACTACCATGCTGCCAGGAGAGGGCAAAAGCGCGAAAGGCATCGAGTCTGTCCATGCAATGTTTCCAATCTGGATACTTAATGAAGACATTTTACTATCTAGTGCGCATTATGGAAACAATCTACAGTACACATGTCTGGACGCCAATTGTTAAAACCTAATTTAAAACCTGCCTTTCAAACCGATGGAGCACCTATCATGAGCAACCCAAAACTTGATTTACTGACAGCCGCCAACCACAGCCTGATCCTGATTGATCATCAGCCACAAATGACCTTCGGCGTTGCCAGCGGCATAGACCGCCAACTGCTGAAAAACAATGTGATAGGCCTGGCCAAGTCTGCCAAGGTATTCAAGGTACCGACCGTACTGACTTCAGTAGAGACTACCGGTTTCTCCGGTGAAATCTGGCCTGAACTGCTGGCCGAGCTGCCAGACAACAAGATTTTTGAACGTACCTCGATGAATACCTGGGATGATGAAGCAGTCAAAGCCGAGTTGAAAAAGTTTGGCCGCAAAAAACTGGTGTTTGCAGCATTGTGGACTGAAGTCTGCCTGACTTTCCCGGTACTGGAAGCCATGCGCGATGGTTATGAAGTGTATTTCGTTGAAGACGCCTCTGGCGGTACCTCAGCCGCTGCCCATAATATGGCCTTGCAACGCATGATACAGGCAGGTGCAGTGCCCATGACCTGGCAGCAGTACCTGCTGGAACTGCAACGCGACTGGGCTAAAAAGGATACCTACGAAGGCACTACAGGCGTGGTGGTTGAACATAGCGGCGCCTATGGTTCTGGCATAGATTATGCAATCACCCATGTACACAAAATGGCTGCACGCAAAGTCACGCATTGAATCACAATGAGCGACAATCAGTAACAATGAGTGGCTGCAAAAATGCAGCCTGTGATCCATCTTACCTCTATCTGACATCATGATCGCTATCGCCGACACACTGTACCTGAATGGCCGTTTCACTACCCTGGACAAACAAAACCCTCAGGCAAATGCGGTAGCGATTGCTGATGGCAAATTTATCGCCGTCGGCGATGCCGCAGAAGTGCGCCGCCACATTGGCGCACACACCAACGTCATTGACCTCAAAGGCCGCACCGCCATCCCCGGCTTACACGACAGCCACACCCATCTGATAAGGGCAGGCTTGAACTACACCATGGAATTGCGCTGGGATGGCGTGCCCTCCCTGGCAGACGCCATGCGCATGCTGAAAGAGCAGGTTGCCCGTACCCCGGCGCCACAATGGGTGCGCGTGGTCGGTGGCTTCACTGAGCATCAGTTTGCAGAAAAAAGGCTGCCAACGCTGGCAGAAATCAATGCTGCCGCACCTGATACGCCTGTGTTTATCCTGCACCTGTATGACCGTGCGCTGCTCAATGGTGCAGCCCTGCGTGCAGTTGGCTATACCAAAGACACACCGAGTCCGCCAGGTGGTGAAATCGAACGCGACAAACAGGGCAACCCGACCGGGCTGCTGCTGGCCAAACCAAACGCCATGATCCTGTATGCAACGCTGGCAAAAGGACCCAAACTGGACCCGGATGCGCAAGAGATTTCTACCCGGCTGTTCATGCGCGAGTTGAACCGGCTCGGCATTACCTCGGTCATTGATGCGGGTGGCGGTTTTCAAAATTACCCGGATGACTACCGCATCATAGAAAAACTGCAGAAGGCAGACGAGCTGACTGTGCGCATCGCCTACAACCTGTTTACTCAGAGACCGAAGCAGGAAGTAGAAGATTTCCAGACCTGGAGTGATTTGCTGCCACCCCTGTCTGGCGATGCGATGTACCGCCACAATGGCGCGGGTGAGATGCTGATATTTTCAGCAGCTGATTTTGAAGATTTTCGCGAGCCACGCCCAACTCCTGTCGATAGCATGGAAGATGAGCTGGAGCGCGTAGTACGCCTGCTGGTAGAAAAGCGCTGGCCTTTCCGCCTGCATGCGACTTATGACGAAACCATCAGCCGGGCACTGGATACTTTTGAAAAGGTGAACCGTGATATTCCATTCAATAATCTGCACTGGTTCTTTGACCATGCAGAAACCATCAGCCCACAAAACATAGACCGTGTCAGGGCCTTGGGTGGCGGTATAGCGATACAGCACCGCATGGCCTATCAGGGTGAATATTTCATTGAGCGTTACGGCAGCCAGAAAGCTGCGCATTCGCCGCCGGTGCGGCGCATGCTTGATGCCGGCATTCCAGTCGGCGGCGGTACCGATGCCACCCGCGTTGCCAGTTACAACCCCTGGGTCAGCCTGGCATGGATGATCACTGGCAGGACCGTCGGTGGTACTAAGCTGTATCAGTCAGATAATCTGCTGGACCGGGAAACCGCCTTGCGCCTGTGGACTACAGGCAGTGCCTGGTTTGCCAATGCGGATGGCAGACAGGGGCAGATCAAGACCGGACAACTGGCGGACTTCATCGTGCCATCAGCCGATCTGTTTGCAATTCCTGAAATGGACATCGCCGGCCTGGTGTCGCACCTGACCGTTGTTGGCGGCAAGGTCGTGCATGGTGACGACGTGTTTTCTGACCTGGCTCCACCTATGCCAAGGGCAGCCAATGACTGGGCACCAACCAATGTCTTTGGTGGCTACTGGCGCGAACCGCTGGTGCAAAAAAACAAAGCTGGTCATCTGCAAAAACCTGTACAGCATGCCAACTGCTGTGCGAAACCCTGCCAGGTTCATGGGCATGGCCATACGTCCAGCTGGCTCAATCCCGTGCCGGTATCGGATGAAAAAAGTTTTTGGGGCGCACTGGGTTGTGGGTGCTGGTTATGACACTGCCTTCTTCGATACAGACACTGGCCCTGGCTATGCTGGCGAGTGTGTTCGCCTGGAGTGCCGCTGACAAACTGTTGCACTGGCAAGACGGGCTTGCTGAAGTCCGTGAACAACTGCCTTTTGCTCCTGTGATTTTATTATGCTGCACCGTGTTCTTGCAGGCTGCTGGCAGTTTATGCTTGCTGGCAGCAGCCTTTTTTCCCGAGCAACCCGTGCTGCATTATCTGGGCGGCTGCGCAGCGCTCGGCCTGGCTGGTTTCACCTGTATGGCAACGCTGCTGTTTCATGCATTCTGGCGCGAGAAAAATGCGAAGGAAGCAAGACGCATACTGACTGTGTTTCTGGAACACCTTGCTCTGGCCGGTGGCCTGTTGCTGGCAGCCACGTTCTTGCTGACTGCATGAATCACCCAAGCTGAATCATATCTATTCGAAACGGACAATAAACATGGCAACCGACATTTCTACAACAGCATCAGCCAACAATCCCGCACCGGCATTTAATGCGTGGATGGCACCCCTGCTGGCCCTGGTCGCCGCGTATATAGATACCCTGGGTTTCATCGCCCTGTTCGGCCTATTCACCGCCCATGTCACGGGCAACTTTGTCCTGATCGGTGCCGCCTTCGTGCATGGTGGCAGTGGCATGACTTTAAAGTTCCTGGCTTTCCCGGCTTTCATCGCTGGTGTATTGGTGGCCAAATGGACCCACGGTTTTTTGAGCGCACGTGGCAGCACGAGGGTATTAAAAACCTTGCTGGCGCTGGAAGCGATGTTCCTGTTCGCCTTTGCCATGACAGGTATTTTGCTGCGACCTGACCTAGATGCCAACCCCGGATACACTGCCATCGCCACCGGCATGCTGGGTGCGCTGGCGATGGGCTTGCAGAATGGCACCAGCCGCCTGAGCCTGTCCAGCCTGGTACCCACGACGGTCATGACCGGTAATGTGACACAGATCGTGATTGACCTCGTCGATGCCGCATCAGGCAACATTATTGCGCGCGAACGCATACGCCGCTTCATCCCTGCGGTTGCGGGTTTTGTAGTGGGTGCGGTCGGCGGTGCTCTTGCTTACGTCGGCCTGGGCTTCGTTGCCGTCCTGCCTGTGATTGCGGTGTTGCTAGTACTGATTTATATTGCAGACCCGATTATTAAGCCAATTATTACAGGCCCGCGCCAGTAATCCGCAAGGAGGATATCCACGTGCAGATTGCGGACTGCGGGCTTGCAGGCCATATTGCCTAGCCAGGCACGTCACCCTTGCGCGTTACTTTGCCAGAACCACCGATGGAATTAAATTACCTCCGGCAAAGCCGGAGGTTTATTGCTGGGGCGCCTCAAAGGCGCTGGTAACCCTTGAGCCGCCTAAAGGCGGCTACAGTCCCAATTTCATTTGGTCGTAACGCTCATCTTCCTGC